>NZ_JBSFLI010000018.1:0-174974 GCF_053598955.1 Streptomyces sp. NPDC001056
GCCACCCCCGAGGGCGACGTCGTCCAGGTGACGGGCCTGGTCGAGAAGCCCGACCCCGCCGACGCCCCGTCGAACTACGCGGTCATCGGCCGCTACGTCCTCGCCCCGGAGATCTTCGACATACTCCGCAAGACGGAGCCGGGCCGCGGCGGGGAGATCCAGCTGACCGACGCGCTCCAGCAGCTCGCCGACGACGAGAAGTCCGGCGGCCCGGTCCACGGCGTCGTCTTCCAGGGCCGTCGCTACGACACCGGCGACAGAGGAGACTACCTGCGTGCCATTGTCAGGCTCGCGTGCGAACGTGAGGACCTGGGCCCGGACTTCCGTACCTGGCTCCGCAGTTACGTAGCCGAGGAGATGCAGCAGAGTTGAGCAATGCCGCGACCCGCCCGACCGGCGAAGACGACCTGTGGTCGGTGGACCAGCACCTGGCGGACATCCTCTCCGCCGTCCACCCCCTGGAGCCCATCGAACTCCAACTGCTCGACGCCCAGGGCTGCGTCCTGGTCGAGGACGTCACGGTGCCGGTGTCACTGCCGCCGTTCGACAACAGCTCGATGGACGGGTACGCGGTGCGGGTCGCGGATGTCGCGGGCGCGAGCGAGGAGTTCCCGGCCGTCCTGGAGGTCGTCGGGGACGTCGCGGCCGGTGCGGGCGACCCGGTGCGGGTCGGGCCCGGCCAGGCCGCCCGGATCATGACCGGCGCCCCGCTGCCGCCCGGCGCCGAGGCCGTCGTCCCCGTCGAGTGGACCGACGGCGGGCTCGGCGAGGGCCCGGCCGGCGGCATGCGCGCCCGCAGCCTCGCTCCCGAGGACGCCGAGGGACAGGTGCGCGTGCACCGGCCTGTCGAGGCGCGCGCGCATGTGCGGTCCGAGGGCAGCGACGTGAAGGCCGGCGACCGCGCCCTGGAGGCCGGTACGATCCTCGGCCCGCCGCAGATCGCCCTGCTCGCCGCGATCGGCCGCGGCACGGTGCGGGTGCGCCCGCGTCCGCGCGTGGTCGTCGTCTCCACCGGCAGCGAACTCGTCCAGCCCGGCGAGCAGCTGGGCCGTGGCCGGATCTACGACTCCAACAGCTTCGCCCTCACCGCCGCCGCGCGGGACGCGGGCGCCATCGCCTACCGGGTGGGCGCCGTCGCCGACGAGGCCGAGACCCTGCGCTCGACCATCGAGGACCAGCTGATCCGCGCCGACCTGCTGGTCACCACGGGCGGCGTGAGCGTCGGGGCGTACGACGTGGTCAAGGAGGCGCTGGCGGACATCGGCGACGAGGACGTGCCGGGCGGCGGCATCGAGTTCCGCAAGCTCGCCATGCAGCCCGGCAAGCCCCAGGGCTTCGGCTCCATCGGCCCCGACCACACGCCCCTGCTGGCGCTGCCCGGCAACCCCGTGTCGTCGTACGTCTCCTTCGAGCTGTTCGTCCGCCCCGCGATCCGCGCCCTGATGGGCCTCACCGATCTGCACCGGCCGCGCGTGCGGGCCACGCTCAAGGCCGACAAGGCGCTGCGCTCCCCGAAGGGCCGCCGGCAGTTCCTGCGGGGGCGGTACGCGGACGGGGAGGTCACCCCGGTGGGCGGCGCGGGCTCCCACCTGGTGGCGGCGCTGGCGCACGCGGACGCGCTGATCGTCGTACCCGAGGACATGGAGTCCGTCGAGCCCGGCACCGAGGTGGAGGTCGTACCGCTCGGCTGAGGCACGTCCTGGGCGGCTGCACGCGGCTACTTGGCGGTACCGTGTCGCGCACAGCAGGCCCGCGCACCGCACGGCGCGGGCCCGGACCGGGAGCGCCGCACAGCATGACCGAACCGTCCCGGGGGCAGACCCCCGGACCCCCCGCCCAGGACCACCTCACGCACATCGACGCGGCGGGCGCGGCCCGCATGGTCGACGTGTCCGGCAAGGACGTCACCGCGCGCACCGCGCGCGCCAGCGGCCGTGTCCTGGTCTCGCCCCGCGTGGTCGAACTGCTGCGGGGGGAGGGTGTGCCCAAGGGCGACGCGCTGGCCACCGCGCGGATCGCGGGCATCATGGGCGCCAAGCGCACCCCGGACCTGATCCCGCTGTGCCACCCGTTGTCGGTGTCGGGTGTGAAACTGGATCTGTCGGTCGCGGACGACGCCGTCGAGATCCTGGCCACCGTGAAGACCACGGACCGCACGGGCGTCGAGATGGAGGCCCTCACCGCGGTGACGGTCGCCGCGCTCACCGTGATCGACATGGTCAAGGCGGTCGACAAGGGAGCGGTCATCACGGACGTACGCGTGGAGGAGAAGACGGGCGGCAAGTCGGGCGACTGGAGCCGGGCATGAGCTACCGCGCCCTGGTGATCACCGCCTCCAACCGGGCCGCCGCGGGGGTCTACGAGGACAGGGGCGGCCCGCTGGTCGCCGACGGCCTGGCGCGCCTCGGCTTCGCCGTGGACGGCCCCCGGGTCGTGCCCGACGGGGAGCCGGTCGAGGCGGCCCTGCGCGAGGGCGCGGCCGCCGGGTACGACGCGATCGTCACCACCGGCGGCACCGGCCTCACCCCGACCGACCGCACCCCCGAGGCGACCCGCGCCGTCATCGACCACGAGGTGCCGGGCATCGCCGAGGCCATCCGGGCGTTCGGGATGGGGAAGGTGCCGACCGCCGCGCTGTCCCGGGGCATCGCCGGGGTCGCGGGCCGGACCCTGATCGTCAATCTGCCGGGGTCCACGGGCGGGGTGAAGGACGGCCTCGCCGTCCTGGAGCCCCTGCTGGCCCACGCCGTCGACCAGATCCGCGGCGGCGACCATGCCGGACCCAGCACGGGGGGTGCGAGCTGAACGGGTCCACCTGGCCGGTCGTGCTGGTGGACGGCGATGTCGTCCTCCGGCCGATAAAGCTGCGCGACCAGCGGGAGTGGCGCGAGGTGAACCAGCGCAACCGCGACTGGCTGCGCCCCTGGGAGGCCACGATCCCGCCGCCCACCCCGAGCGGCCCGGTCGCGCACCGGCCGACGTACCGGCAGATGGTCCGGCACCTGCGCCGCGAGGCACACGCGGGCCGGATGCTGCCCTTCGTCATCGAGTACCAGGGGCGGCTGGTCGGGCAGTTGACGGTCGCCGGGATCACCTGGGGCTCGATGTGCTCCGGACACATCGGCTACTGGGTGGACGAGTCGGTGGCCGGGCGCGGGGTGATGCCGACGGCCGTCGCGCTGGTGGTGGACCACTGTTTCCGCACCGTCGGGCTGCACCGCATCGAGGTGTGCATTCGCCCCGAGAACCGGCCCAGCCGCCGGGTGGTGGAGAAACTCGGATTCCGCGAGGAAGGGCTGCGGCCGCGTTATCTGCACATCGACGGCGCCTGGCGCGACCATCTGGTCTTCGCGCTCACCGCGGAGGAGGTGCCGGACGGGCTCCTCGGGCGCTGGCGGCGGGCGCGCTCCACGTCACGGGGGCCGCGGAATCCCCAGAACACGTAATTGAATATTTGTTCGAAATTGATCGCCCGCAGACCGTCCCTGCGGCATTGAATTACCCCGCAGGGACGGTCCGCTGATCGCATCGGTCGCAAAAAATGCTGGAAATATCAGCCAGATCGTGCGACACACCGGCCCAATTGGCCGATGCCTCAAGCCAAACCCCTCTACGGTGTGAGGCGTGAGCAGCAGCGGCCTCATCTACGCAGTCATTGTCGGGGCCTGGGCCGCCTACTTGGTGCCGATGTGGCTCCGTAGGCAGGACGAGCTGAACGAGGCCCGTCCGACGGAACGCTTCAGCACCGCCATCCGGCTGCTGTCCGGACGGGCGGGGATGGAGCGCCGATACGCCAAGGACCTGCGGGCGCGCTCCACCCGGGAGGGGGAGCCGGACGCCGTCGATCCGGACGCCGTCACCGATTCGGTGGACGTCCGGGCCTTCGCCGTGCCTCCGACCCGCCGTCAGGTCACGGTGGAGGGCGAGCCCGAGGTGTCCCGGAACCCGGAATCCGACCGGGCCCAGCCCCCCGCGGTCGTCGCGGGCCCGGCACAGCAGCACGCGCCCGCGCCCCGACGCACCCCCTCGGCACAGGCGGCCGCAGCGCGCGCCCGGCGCACGAAGGTGCTCGCGCGCCGCCGGCGCACCACCATGCTGCTCTTCCTCGCCTTCACCGTCGGCGCGATCGTCGCCGCCGTCGGCGGCCTCGCCTTCCTGTGGGCGCCCGCCGCGCCCGCCGTGCTCCTCAGCGCGTACATCGCCTATCTGCGCACCCAGGAACGCCGCCGCTTCGCCTACCAGATGGACCGCCGCCGCGCCGAGGCCGCCGCCCAGCGGCTGCGCGAGCGTCAGCCGCGCCGGCGCGTGACCCCGGAGGCCGCCCACGCCGCCGACGAACCGGAGGAGGCCACAGGGACCGACACGGACCCCGGCCTCTCCACCCTCGCCGCCGACCGGCGCGCCCTGGTCGAGCAGACCGACCACGCCGAGTGGGTCGACCAGCAGCGCGAGCGGCAGCGGCGGCCCGGACACGGGGACAGCTGGGACCCGGTGCCGGTGCCCCTGCCCACGTACGTGACCGCGCCGGTCGCGCCCCGGGCCACCTCCGGCGTCGACCTGGGCGGCCCCGACACCTGGAGCTCGGCGCGGTCCAGTTCGGTCGCCCCGGAGCAGGAGACGGACCAGGCGCCCGCGGCCGAGGAGAACGAGCCGCCGTCGGCCTCGGCGGACCGGCCGGCCGACGGCCGCGGCGACGCCCGCCGTGCCGCCTCCGCCCGCCGGTCCCGCGAGCGCGGCCGCACCCCGCTCTTCGACCAGTACGAGGACGGGGACCGTCCGCGCGCCGCCAACGAGTGACGGCCGCCCCGTCCGGGAAGCCGCCCCTGACCAGTCGGGGAACGGATTTCCAAGCACCCCGATCGGGATGCTAGAGTTTCACTCGTTGCAAGGGCCTGTGGCGCAGTCCGGTAGCGCACCTCGTTCGCATCGAGGGGGCCAGGGGTTCAAATCCCCTCAGGTCCACGCAGCTCAGAGCCCCGGTCGGGAAACCGACCGGGGCTCTGACACGTTTACGGCAAGTCGCCCGCCGCGTGCGGAAGTCGGCCGGGCCGCCGGGCCGGACGCCTGTCGGCGCGGCGCCGGATCTCCTCGGGGTCACGGGGTCCGGCACGCACACCGGACCCCGCGCCGCTCGGTCGCAAGGCACCGTCACCTGGAGCCAGCCTGATCCGGAAGAACCCTCTAGAGGGCCTTCGCGAAGCAGCGGCTCTCCTCGTGGAAGCGGTAGAAGCCGAACTTGGGGCAGGGCGCGTAGCCGCTGGAGGTGTACAGGGCGATGGCCTCCGGCTGCTTGGTGCCCGTCTCCAGGACCATGCGCAGGCGCCCGGCCGCGCGGGCGTCCTCCTCCAGGGCGGCCAGCATCCGGCGGGCCAGGCCGCGACCGCGCATCTCCTCGATCACGTACATGCGCTTGAGCTCGGCGTCGCCGTCCGTGTAGCCCTCGTCGTTGAGTTCCTGGCTGCGCCAGCCGCCGGTGGCCACCGGGCGGTCGGACTCGTCGTACGCGATCAGGTACACGCCCCGGGGCGGCAGGAAGTCCTCCGGGGTGAGGAAGGTCTCGTCGCCGTTGTCGCCGTAACGGAGGGCGTACTCGGCCTGCACCGCGTCGTTGAGCTTCATGGCGTCAGGGTGGTCGAAACGTACGCGGCGAAGGTTCATCTGGGCATCGCGCTTCCATGCGGGAGGGACCCCTCGGTCGTGAGGGCTGCGTCCAGTGTGCCGGTATCGTGCTCCGGTGCTGACTGTGACCTCGGTGAACGTGAACGGGCTGCGGGCCGCCGCCAAGAAGGGCTTCGTGCCGTGGCTGGCCGCCACGGAGGCGGACGTCGTGTGCCTCCAGGAGGTGCGCGCCGAGCCGCACCAGCTGCCCGAGGAGGTACGACAGCCCGACGGCTGGCATGTCGTGCACGCCCCGGCCGCCGCCAAGGGGCGCGCGGGCGTCTCCCTGTACACCCGGCGCGAGCCCGACCGGACCCGGATCGGCTTCGGCTCCGCGGAGTTCGACGGCAGCGGACGCTACGTCGAGGCCGACCTGCCCGGCGTCACCGTCGCCTCCCTCTACCTGCCCTCCGGAGAGGTCGGCACCGAGCGGCAGGACGAGAAGGTCCGCTTCATGGCGGAGTTCCTCACCCACCTCAAGGCGCTGCGCGAACGGGCCGCCGCCGAGGGGCGCGAGGTGGTCGTCTGCGGCGACTGGAACATCGCCCACCGCGAGGCCGACCTCAAGAACTGGCGCGGCAACACCAAGAACTCCGGCTTCCTGCCCGAGGAGCGCGCCTGGCTCGGCCAGGTGTTCGCACCGGAGGACGGCGGTTACGTCGACGTCGTACGCACCCTGCACCCGGACGCCGACGGCCCCTACACGTGGTGGTCGTACCGGGGGCGGGCGTTCGACAACGACTCGGGATGGAGGATCGACTACCAGGCGGCCACGCCGGGCCTCGCCGCGCGGGCGCTCAAGGCGCGCGTCGAGCGGGCGGCCACGCACGCCGAGCGCTGGTCCGACCACGCGCCGGTGACCGTCGTCTACGGTCCCTAGTCCCCGTCCCCCTTGTTCAGCCGCCTGTCCATCGCCAGTGACAGCTCCGCCTCCACCACACTGCGGGCCAGTGGCCGCAGGCGGTGCAGGTCCTCCTCCGGGGCGTGGCGGAGGATCAGGTCGGTGAAGAGGGAGGCCAGGGCCTCGGCGTGGGCGCGGACGCGGGCGGCGGCGGAGAGGACCTCGGCGAGCGGGATGCCCTCGCGGACCAGGGCGGAGGAGACGTCCAGCAGGCGCCGGCTGATGTGGACGATCTTGTCGCCGTCGGTGCCCAGGTAGCCGAGCTTCATGGCGGCGGCCAGGTTCTCCGGGGTGACCTCGCCCTCGAAGCGGGCGGCCAGTTCCTCCGGGGTGAGGCGGACCGGTTCCTCCTCGGTGGGGGTGCCGACGCCGAGCAGGTCGGCGACGTCCCGGCCCTCGTCCAGGGCCTCCGCCAGCTCCGCGATGCCGGTCAGCGTGTGGCCGCGCTCCAGCAGGGCCGCGATGGTGCGCAGCCGGGCCAGGTGGTGGTCGTCGTACCAGGCGATCCGGCCCTCCCGGCGGGGCGGCGCCAGCAGCTTGCGTTCGCGGTAGAAGCGCAGCGTGCGCACGGTGATGCCGGCCAGCCGGGCCAGCTCCTCCGTGCGGTACTCGCGCGGGCCCTGACGGGTTGCCTCCGGGTGTCCTGTGTCTGCTGCCACGCCCGAAGCCTATGGTGTACCGCCGGTAACTTTCCTTCCCGCGCCCCCTACCGCTCGGTACGGAGCTGCTCTACAGTCCCACCGTGCCAGTGTTCACTGGCAGTATTGCTGAGCGAGGCGTGGAGGCTCCGGGATGGCCGAGCACGAGCATGTGAGGGTGGCGGTGATCGGGTCCGGCTTCGGCGGACTGGGTGCCGCCGTGCGGCTGCGCCGCGAGGGGATCACCGATTTCGTCGTGCTGGAACGGGCCGAGAGTGTCGGCGGCACCTGGCGGGACAACAGCTACCCCGGGTGCGCCTGCGACGTGCCCTCCCATCTGTACTCCTTCTCCTTCGCGCCCAACCCCGAGTGGCCGCGCACCTTCTCCGGACAGCGGCACATCCGCGCCTACCTGGAGCACGTCACCGATGTCTTCGGGCTGCGTCCGCAGATCCGCTTCGGCGCCGAGGTCAAGCTGCTCAGCTGGGACCGGGAGAACCTGTGCTGGCACATCGAGACCACGCGCGGCTCGCTGACCGCCGACGTCGTCGTCTCCGCCACCGGACCGCTGTCCGACCCCAAGGTGCCCGACATCCCGGGCCTGGACTCCTTCCCCGGCAAGGTGTTCCACTCCGCGCGCTGGGACCACGACTACGACCTGCGCGGCAAGCGCGTGGCCGTGGTCGGCACCGGCGCCTCCGCCATCCAGATCGTGCCCGCCGTCCAGTCCCAGGTCGGCCGGCTCACCCTCTTCCAGCGCACCCCGCCGTGGGTGATGCCCCGCGTGGACCGCGCCATCAGCCCCGCCGAGCGCTGGCTGCACCGCTCCCTGCCGCTCACCACCCAGCTGCGGCGCGGCCTGCTGTGGGGCATCCGCGAGCTCCAGGTGCAGGCGTTCACCAAGCGCCCCGACGAACTCGGCCTGGTCGAGCAGCTCGCCAGGCGCAACATGGCCCGCGCGGTCAAGGACCCGGCCCTGCGCGCCAAGCTCACCCCCGACTACCGCATCGGCTGCAAGCGCATCCTGCTGTCCAACACCTACTACCCGGCGCTGACCAGGCCCAACGTGGACGTGGTGGCGAGCGGGCTCAGCGAGGTCAGGGGATCGACGCTCGTCGCCGCGGACGGCACGGAGGCCGAGGCCGACGCGATCGTCTTCGGTACGGGCTTCCACGTCACCGACATGCCGATCGCCGAGCGCGTGGTCGGCGCGGAGGGCATCACGCTCGCCGAGGCGTGGAAGGACGGCATGCAGGCGCTGCGCGGCGCCACGGCCTGCGGCTTCCCGAACTTCATGACGGTCATCGGGCCCAACACCGGCCTCGGCAACTCCTCGATGATCCTCATGATCGAGGCCCAGCTGAACTACATGGCCGACTACCTGCGCCAGCTGGACGTGCTCGGCGGCCGTACCGCCCTCGACGCCCGGCCCGGCGCCGTCGCGGCCTGGAACCACAAGGTCCAGGAGCGCATGAAGCGGACCGTGTGGAACACCGGCGGCTGCACGAGCTGGTATCTCGACGCGAACGGGCGCAACACCACCGTGTGGCCCGGTACGACGACCGAGTTCCGGCGGGCGACCCGGCGGGTGGACCTGGCGGAGTACGAGGTGATCCGCGGGACCGTGACGCGGGAGGCGTCCGAAGCCCCCGAGGCCGCGGGGACTCCCACGGCACGCGGGGACGCGAAGACCTCGAAGGACAGCGAGGTCGCCGCGTGAGCCGCCCCCGCGCCCCCCACATGACCTCCGGCGCCTACGCCCCGCCCGTCCCGGCCCGGGAACTCACCGTCCCCTCCACCGACGACGCGCGGCTGTACGTCGAGGTGCACGGGCCGAAGGACGCGCCCCCGGTCGTCCTCTCCCACGGCTGGACCTGCTCGACGGCCTTCTGGGCGGCGCAGATCCGGGACCTGGCGGCCGACCACCGGGTGATCGCGTACGACCAGCGGGGACACGGGCGCAGCCCCGCGAGCCCCGTGTGCACCACCCGCGCGCTCGCGGACGACCTGGAGGCGGTGCTCGCCGCGACGCTCGTGGACGGCGAACAGGCCCTGGTCGTCGGGCACTCCATGGGCGGCATGACGGTCATGGCGGCGGCCGGGCGGCCCCGTTTCCGCGCCCACGCCGCGGCTGTCCTGCTGGCCAGCACCGGCAGTGCGCGGCTGGTCGCCGAGGCCCGGGTGCTGCCGCTGCGCGAGGGCCCGGCGCGCACCTGGCTCAGCGGGCGCGTCCTCGGCTCGCGCGCCCCGCTCGGACCGGTCACCCCGCTCGCCAGGCGCATCCTCAAGTACGGCACGATGGGCGCCCGTTCGACACCGGAGATGGTGGAGGCCTGCGCGCGGATCGTGCACGGCTGCCCGACCGGCGTGCGCCACGCCTGGTCCCAGGTGCTCGCGACGCTCGATCTCGACCACGGCGTACGGAAGCTGGACGTGCCCACCGCGGTCCTGCACGGCACGGCCGACCGCCTGCTGCCGCCGGTGCACGCCCACGCCCTGGTCGCCGAACTGCCGCGGTGCGCCGGGCTCACCGAGCTGCCCGGGGCCGGCCACATGACCCCGGTGGAGGAGCCCGGGAAGGTCACGGGCCGTATCCGGGAACTCGTCACCACGTATGTCACGGGGGCCGGCGAAGCCGCTCCCGAGCGGATCAAGGAGGGCGCATGAGCAGGGTCGGTCTGGAGGGACAGGTCGCGGTCGTCACCGGAGCGGCGCGCGGCGTCGGCGAGCTGCTGGCGCGCAAGCTCTCCGCGCGCGGCGCGAAGGTGGCGCTGGTCGGCCTGGAGGAGGAGGCCCTCAAGGAGGTCTCCGGGCGGCTGCACAGCGAAAGCGCCCACTGGTACGCCGACGTCACCGACCACGAGGCGATGACCCGGGTGGCGCGGGAGGTGAAGGCGCGGTTCGGCAAGGTGGACATCGTGGTCGCCAACGCCGGTGTGGCGACGGGCGGTCCGTTCATCGACTCCGACCCGGTCGCCTGGCGGCGGGTGATCGAGGTCAACCTCATCGGCTCGGCGGTGACCGCCCGCGCCTTCCTGCCGGTGCTGGTCGAAAGCCGCGGCTACCTGCTGCAGATCGCGTCCCTCGCGGCGATCACCCCGGCGCCGATGATGACGGCGTACTGCGCGTCCAAGTCCGGGGTGGAGGCGTACGCGCACAGCCTGCGGGCCGAGGTCGGGTACCAGGGGGTGCGGGTCGGCGTCGGGTATCTGTCGTGGACCGACACCGACATGGTGCGCGGGGCCGATCAGGACGACGTCATGCGGGAGTTGCGGCAGCGGCTGCCGTGGCCGTCCAACAAGACGTATCCGCTCGGGCCCGCCGTGGACCGGATCGTCGCGGGGATCGAGCGGCGCTCGTCGCATGTGTACGCGCAGTGGTGGCTGCGCGGGATGCAGGGCGTACGCGGGTACCTCCCGGCGCTCATCGGCTCGGTCGGGCAGCGGGAGATGAAGCGGTTCGCGCCCCGGCTGGAGGGGATGCGGTCCGGGCTGGTCGGCGCGGGCGGCGCGGCGGACGAGGAGGCGCGTGTCACGCACCGTGACTGATCCACATGCGCAGCGTGGTGGGGCGTGTGAATCTGGTCGTGGCCCCGCCCAGGGGCCGACTCCCCACTCTCACTCACCACAGGAGTGAACCCACATGGGCATGAAGGACCAGCAGCGCCAGGACCAGGGCCAGTGGCAGCAGAAGGGCAAGGACAAGCTGGGTCAGGCGCGTGAGCGCGCCGGCCAGCAGCCGGGTCAGCCCCAGCGCGGCCAGCGCCCCCAGCAGGGCCAGCAGCCGAACCGTGGCCGTCAGGACATGGACGACATGGAGATGCAGGACCGGCTGGACCACGACTACGACGCGTAGCCGCGGCGCTCGGCTTCGGCCGGGTATGCGGGGCGCCCTTCGCTTCGAGGGGCGCCCCGCGCTCGTTCCGGGATGGCCGGCGTGCCCCGCGCGTGGCCGGCGTGCCCCGCGCCCCTTCAGAGGAGTCTCACGTCGCCCTCGGCGGCAGCTTCGGGCGGGTGCGGTCGGGGACGTCGGAGTAGTCCGGCGGAACCGCCGCCGGGTGGGACTCCAGGAGTTTCAGGGCCAGTTGGATCGCGTCGTCCATCTGGGCGTGGCGGCCCTCGGCCCAGTCCAGCGGGGTGCGGAGGATCTCCAGGTCGGGGGCGACGCCGTGGTTCTCGACGGACCAGCCGTAGGCGTCGAACCAGGCGGCGTTCATGGGCACGGTGATGACGGTGCCGTCGCCGAGGCGGTGACGGCCGGTCATGCCGACGACGCCGCCCCAGGTGCGCTGGCCCACCACCGGGCCCAGCCCGAGGAGTTTGAACGCGGCGGTGATCATGTCGCCGTCGGAGGAGGTCGCCTCGTCCGCGAGGGCGACGACCGGGCCGCGGGGCGCGTTCGAGGTGTACGACACCGGCTGGGCGTCGCGCGTCAGGTCCCAGCCCAGGATCGTCCGGGTCAGCTTCTCGATGACCAGCTCGCTGATGTGCCCGCCCGCGTTGCCGCGCACGTCCACGATCAGCGCCGGCCGGGACACCTCCATGCGCAGATCGCGGTTGAACTGGGCCCAGCCCGAGCCGCCCATGTCGGGGATGTGCAGGTAGCCGCACGTGCCGCCGCTCAACTCGCGCACCACTTCACGGCGTTTGGCCACCCAGTCCTGGTAGCGCAGCGGCCGGTCGTCGACCAGCGGGACGACGGCGACCCGGCGGGGCGGTCCGGTGCCCTCGGCCGGGGTGAAGGTCAGCTCCACGGTCGTACCGCCGGAGCCGGCCAGCAGCGGGAAGGGGCCCTTGACCGGGTCGACCGGGCGGCCGTCGACGTGGGTGAGGACCGCGCCCTCGCGGATGCCGGTCCCGGCGAGCGGGGAGCGGGCCTTGGAGTCGGAGGAGTCGCCGGGCAGGATCCGCCGTACCGTCCAGCCGGCGTCCCGGCGTACCAGGTTGGCGCCGAGCAGGCCCTGCCAGCGCTGGTAGTGGGGCGGGCCCTCGTTGCGGCGGGAGGCGGTGACGTAGGCGTGGGAGGTGCCGAGTTCGCCGAGGACCTCGCGCAGCAGGTCGGCGAACTCGTCGGGCGAGGCGACCCGTTCGACCAGCGGGCGGTACTGGTCGAGCACCGCGTCCCAGTCGATGCCGCTCATGCCGGGGTCCCAGAAGTAGGCGCGGATGAGCCGTCCCGCCTCGTCGTACGCCTGGCGCCACTCGGCGGGCGGGTCCACCTCGTGCAGGATGCGCCGCAGGTCGATCCAGACGGTGCTGTCGGCGTCGCCGACCTCGGTGGAGGGCACCGCGCGCAGCTCGCCCTCGTCCACCACCACGAGCCGGGTGCCGTCGCCGCTCACCGCGAACCAGTCGAGATGGCCGACGAGTTCGGACTTCTTCGCCTTGGTGATGTTGAAGTACTCCAGCGTCGGGCGGCCGCTGGTGTCGGCCGGGTTGGCGAAGGTCTCGCCGAGCGCGCCGGAGATCGGCCAGCGCAGCCAGACCAGGCCGCCGCCCGCGACCGGGTGCAGCGAGGAGTACTTGGAGGCGATCACCGGGAACGGGGTGACCCGGCTCGCCAGGCCCTCCACCTCGACCGTCACGGCGCCCGCCTCCCCGGTCTCCTCGTCCTCCACCGGATCGAGCCCGCCGGCCGCCGGACGGCCCTCGGGGTTCAGCGCGAAGGGCGAGGGGGTCGCCGAGGACAGCGGCACCAGGTAGGGGCGGCTGCCGAGCGGGAAGGACAGGTCGCCGGTGTGCACGTCGTACACCGGGTCGAAGCCGCGCCAGGACAGGAAGGCGAGGTAGCGGCCGTCGCGGGTGAAGACGGGGGTCTCGTCCTCGAAGCGGCCGTCGGTGACGTCCACGATCAGCCGGTCCTTGATGCGGGCCAGCTTGATCTGGCGCAGCGAGCGGCCGATGCCGGGGTGGGACCAGGTGAGCCAGGTGCCGTCGGGGGAGAAGGAGAGGTCCCGGACGGGTCCGTTGACGGAGCGGATCAGCTCGGTGACCGTGCTGTCCTCGGACTCCGCGCCGACCCCGGTGCCGGGCGACTCCGGGACCCCGGCGCCGGGCTCCTCGGGGACGTCGATCAGCAGCAGGCGGCCGTCGTGCGAGGCGACGGCCAGGCGTTCGCCGGCCGGGTCGGGGATCATCTCCAGGACCCGGCCGAGGGCCCCGGAGGCCAGCCGGTGGGGCGGGCGGTCGCCGGTGGCGCGGGGCAACTGGGCGATCTCCACCGCGTCCTCGCCCTCGGCGTCGGTCACATAGGCCACCTGCCCCATGGAGCCGAGCATCTCCGGCAGCCGGACCCGGACGCCGGGGGTGTCCGCGATGGTGCGGGCCGGGCCGTCGCGGTGGGTGAGCCAGTACAGGCCGCCGCGCACCACGACCGCGCTGGCCCGGCCGGTCTCGTCCACGGAGATGCCGTCCACGTTCTGCGCGGCCGGCACCTGGTAGCGGCGGCGGCCCGCGGCGGGTCCGGCGAGGCGGACGTCGAGCCTGCGCGGGGTGCCGTGCGGGGAGAAGTCGTCGACGATCCACAGGTCGCCCGCGCACTGGTAGACCACCCGGGTGCCGTCGCTGGACGCGTGCCGGGCGTAGAAGGCGTCGTGGTCGGTGTGGCGGCGCAGGTCGGTGCCGTCGTAGGCGCAGGAGTAGAGGTTGCCGACGCCCTCGTGGTCGGAGAGGAAGGCGATCCGCCCGGCGACGTACACGGGGCTGGCCAGATGGCCCTCGATGTCGGGCAGCAGGCGTTCGCCGTGCAGCCACAGCCGGCCCATGGCGCCGCCCCGGTAGCGCTTCCAGGAGGCCGGTTCGTGCGGCGGGGTGCCGGTGAGCAGCAGCGTCTTGCGCTCGCCGGCGAGGTCGGCGACCTGGATCTCGGTGACCGGGCCCCAGGGCAGCCGACCGCCCGGATCGCCGTCGGGGGTCACCTTGTAGGCCCAGGTGAAGTAGGAGAACGGCTGCTGGTGCGAGGCCACCGCCAGGACGTCGCCGTCCGGGGACCAGCCGCACACCTGGGTGTCGGTGCTGCCCCAGTACGTCAGCTGGCGCGCGGGCCCGCCGGTGACGTCCACGAGGTGGATCTCGGGGACCAGGCTGCGCCAGCTCGTGTACGCGATCCGGCGGCCGTCGGGGGAGAAGCGCGGGTACCCGGTCTTCGTGCGGTCGGCCGTGAGCCGCCAGGCGCGGCCCGGGGTGTCGAGGGGGGCCAGCCACAGGTCGTCCTCGGCCACGAAGCAGAGCAGGTCGCCGCTGAGGTGGGGGAAGCGCAGATAGCTCACCCTCCCCATGCTTTTCCCGCGACCGGGGGCGGGCAACTCGTGTGCCCTTCTCCCCGGCTGCTCGCGGCCTCCCTTACGCGGCCCTCACGATCGTGACCGAGCGCACGTACGAAACGGTTTCGTTTCGTATGGGGGAGGGGTATCTTCGTTCACGTACGAAGACAGACGTACGACAAGGAAGTCCCGGAGTGGAAGGGTGAGCGACATGACCGAGGCCGTCGCGGCTGCGCGTCGCAGTCGTATCACCCCCGAGCGCGAGGCCGAGCTGTACGGGGCCGTGCTCGACCTGCTCCGAGAGGTCGGTTACGACGCCCTCACCATGGACGCCGTGGCCGCCCGCACCCGGTCCAGCAAGGCCACGCTCTACCGCCAGTGGGGCGGCAAGGCCGAGCTGGTGGTCAAGGCGCTGCGGCACACCAAGCGCGGCCACGTCGAGGACATCGACACCGGAACCCTCCGCGGCGACCTGCACGCCCTCGTGGCGATGGAGGACGACTGCACCATGGCGCGCAACTCCGCCCTGATGCGGGGCGTCGCCATGGCGATGCACCACAACGAGGATCTGCGCGACGCGTTCAAGGAGCAGATCGTCGATGCGGAGATCGGCGAGGGCCGGCAGATGCTCCAGCGGGCCATCGACCGGGGAGAGGTCCGCCCGGACTGCCCGGCGATCGACTTCCTGGTGCACATGATGGTCGGGGGCTTCGCCACCCGGACCCTCCTGGAGGACCAGCCGCCCACCCAGGAGTTCCTCATCTCGTACGTCGACGCCGTGATCCTCCCCGCCCTCGGCGCCTGACCCTCGTCGCACACCTCCCCACAAGCCCACCACCTGACGTCACCGCTCACGTCGTCGGGCTGATCGCTCCTGCCCTGATGGACCCCACGACCTGACCGGGAGTACGCCTCCGTGGCCACATTCCTGTACCGACTCGGACGCCTCGCCTTCAGGCGACGGCACTTCGTCGCCCTCATATGGGTCGCGCTGCTCACCCTCGCCGGGGTGGGCGCCGCCTCCGCGCCGCCCGCCGGCAACTCCTCCTTCTCGATTCCCGGGACCGAGGCCCAGAAGGCCTTCGACCTGCTGGAACAGCGCTTCCCCGGGATGAGCGCCGACGGCGCCACCGCACGGGTCGTCTTCAAGGCTCCGGCCGGCGAGAAGATGACCGACAAACTCAACAAGGCCGCCGTCGAGAAGACGGTGCGCGAGTTGAGGCACGGCGCCGAGGTCGTCTCCGTCGCCGACCCCTACGCCGGGCACGCCGTCAGCCGGGACGGCTCCATCGCCTACGCCTCGGTGAAGTACAAGGTCTCCGGCATGGAGCTGAAGGACTCCTCGCGCGACGCCCTGAAGCAGACCGCGCAGGACGCGCGGAACGCCGGGCTGACCGTCGAGGTCGGCGGCGACGCGCTCACCGCCGCCCCCGAGACGGGCTCCAGCGAGGTGATCGGCATCGGCATCGCCGCCGTCGTCCTCGTGATCACCTTCGGCTCCCTGCTCGCCGCCGGGCTGCCGCTGCTGACGGCGATCATCGGCGTGGGCATCGGCGTCTCCGCGATCACCGCCCTCGCCTCCGCCCTCGACCTGGGCTCCACCACCTCCACCCTGGCCACGATGATCGGCCTCGCCGTCGGCATCGACTACGCCCTGTTCATCGTCTCCCGCTACCGCGCCGAACTCGCCGAGGGCCGCGAGCGCGAGGAGGCGGCGGGCCGCGCCGTCGGCACCGCGGGCTCCGCGGTGGTCTTCGCGGGCCTGACCGTCGTCATCGCCCTCGTCGGTCTGTCCGTCGTCGACATCCCGATGCTGACCAAGATGGGCGTCGCGGCGGCGGGCACGGTCGCCATCGCCGTCCTGATCGCGCTGACCATGATCCCCGCGCTGCTCGGCTACGCGGGCCGCAAGGTCAAGCCGGCCGGCGAGAAGAGCAAGCTGCTCGGCGGCGGCCGTCCGGCGAAGAAGCCGGGCCGCCCCAACATGGGCAGCCGCTGGGCGAGTTTCGTCGTACGACGCCCCGTCGCCGTCCTCCTCCTCGGGGTGATCGGCCTCGGCGCGGCGGCGGTCCCGGCCGCGTCCCTGGAGCTGGGCCTGCCCGACGACGGCGCCCAGCCCACCTCCACCACCCAGCGCCGCGCCTACGACCTCCTGTCCGAGGGCTTCGGGGCCGGCTTCAACGGCCCCCTGATGGTCGTCGTCGACGGCAAGGACAGTGCCCGTCCCCAGAAGGCCTTCGCCGAGGTCGGCAAGGAGATCAAGGGCCTGAAGGACGTCGTCGCGGTCACCCCGGCCACGCCCAACAAGGCGGGCGACACGGCGATCATCACGGTGGTCCCGAAGTCCAAGCCGTCCTCCAGGTCCACCGAGGACCTGGTGCACGCGATCCGTGACAAGGGCGCGGACATCGAGGCGAAGACGGACGCCAAGCTCCTGGTGACGGGCGCGACGGCGATGAACATCGACGTCTCCCAGCGCCTGAACGACGCGCTGCTGCCCTACCTCGCCCTGGTGGTGGGCCTGGCCTTCCTCCTGCTGATCGTGGTCTTCCGCTCGGTCCTCGTCCCGCTGAAGGCGGCCCTCGGCTTCCTGCTCAGCGTGCTCGCGGCGCTCGGCGCGGTCGTGGCCGTCTTCCAGTGGGGCTGGCTGTCCGGCCTGATGAACGTCCAGCAGACCGGCCCGGTCATGTCGATGATGCCGATCTTCATGGTGGGCGTGGTCTTCGGCCTCGCGATGGACTACGAGGTCTTCCTGGTCACGCGGATGCGCGAGGCGTACGTGCACGGCGAGAAGCCGAGCCAGGCCGTGGTGACGGGCTTCCGGCACGGTGCCCGCGTCGTCACCGCCGCCGCCGTCATCATGATCGCCGTCTTCTCCGGCTTCATCGGCTCCAGCGAGTCCATGGTCAAGATGATCGGTTTCGGCCTCGCCATCGCCGTCTTCTTCGACGCCTTCATCGTCCGCATGGCCATCGTCCCGGCCGTCCTCGCCCTGCTGGGCAGGCGCGCCTGGTGGCTCCCGAAGTGGCTGGACCGGGTCCTGCCCAACGTGGACGTCGAGGGCGAGGGCCTGCGCACGTCGTCCGCGGAGGGCAGGGAGGACGAGCGGGAGCCGGTACGCGTCTGACGCACCGCTCCTGAGAAGAGCCGCCGGTGAGGGTGCCCGTGGGGACGGGGTCGCACCCTCACCGGCTTCTTTCTTGTCCGGGATCTGTCCCGTGCTGAATCGGCGGTCCCGCGCGTTGTACGGGTACGGCAGCGACGGGAGGTGGCACGTGAACGACGGTGTGGACGAGGCCGGTTGGGACGTCGAGCCCGGGGACGAGATCGAACCGCTGGTGCAGGCGGTGGGGCGGCTGCTGAAGGTGTGCCGGGAGGCGACGGGGATGCGGCCCGCCGAACTGGCGGAACTGCTGGGGTACGGGGAGGACCTGATCCGGAAGATCGAGCGGGGGCAGCGCATCCCCCGCCCGGAGTTCCTGGACAAGGCCGACCACGTGCTGCACGCGAACGGCCATCTCCGGGCCTTCATGGAGGACATGAGAAGGGCCCGGTACCCGAAGAAGGTGCGCCGGCTGAAAGAGCTGGAGGACCGGGCCGTGGAGATGCTGCTGTACAGCAACCACAACATCCACGGGCTGTTGCAGACGGCCGAGTACATGGCGGCGCTCTACGAGGTGCGGCAGCCTCCGCTCGCGAAGGACGTGATCGAACGGGAGGTCGCCGGGCGCACGGCACGCCAGTCGGTCTTCGACCGGGAACAGGCTCCCTCGCTGAGCTTCGTCCAGGAACAGGTCACGCTGGAGCGCCCGATCGGTGGGAAGATGGTGTTGCGTCACCAGCTTGAACACCTGCTGGAGATCAGCCAGTTGCGCAACGTCTCGTTCCAGGTCATGCCTACCGAACGGGAGGACCACGCGGGGATGCACGGCCTGATCGAGGTACTGAAATTCGCCGACGGCACCGCGATCGGCCGCTCGGAAGGTGCCTTCAACGGACGTCCGGTCGAAAGCCCCCGAGACCTTCGGATCCTTGAGTTGCGCTATGGGATGATCCGGACGCAGGCGCTCCCCCCGAGGGAGTCGCAGGCCTTCATCGAGCAAGCGCTGGGGAGACTATGAGCAGGCCGGAACTCCACTGGTTCAAGAGCAGCTACAGCAGCAGCAACGAGCCCGGCGACTGCGTGGAAGTAGCCACCACCCCCACCACCGTCCACGTCCGCGACTCCAAGACCCCCCACACCGCACACCTGACCGTCACCTCCGCCACCTGGGTAAATTTCCTCGCTCTGGTCGGTGAGCGTCGTTAACGTGCCCGCATGACGACTACAGCCACGGGCACCGACGGATCCGGCGCGCACCCGCGTTTCGCGCAAGCGCTGAAGGAACTCGGCCTGGAGGAGGTGCTCGGGCGCGCGCGGAGGTTTCCGGAGGGGACGCGGACGGCGGTGGAGGCCGCCGACGCCATCGGGTGCGAACTCAGCCAGATCTGCAAGTCGCTGGTGTTCGCGGCCGACGGCGCGCCGGTCCTGGTGCTGATGGACGGGGCCTCCCGTGTCGATGTGGAGCGGGTGCGCGAGGAACTCGGGGTGAAGAAGGTCGGCCGGGCCGACGCCCAGGTGGTGCGGGAGGTCACCGGGTACGCCATCGGGGGCGTGCCGCCCTTCGGGCACCGGACCCGCACCCGGGTGCTCGCCGACCGTTCGCTGCTCGCGCACGACGTGGTGTGGGCCGCCGCCGGGACGCCGTACGCCGTCTTCCCCATGGAGCCGAAGGAGCTCGTCACCCACGCCGGGGCCACGCTCGTGGACGTGCGTGAGCAGCACTCGTGACGCCGCTCGTCACGATCGCCGTACTGCTCGCCGCCGTCACCCACGCCAGCTGGAACGCCATCGCCCACCGCATCACCGACAAGCTGGCCGGCTTCGTGTCCATCCAGGCGGGCGGGGTGCTGATCGGGCTGCTGCTGGTGCCGTTCGCGGCGGTTCCGGCGGCCGGCGCATGGCCCTTTCTGCTCGGCTCGGCCGCGATCCATCTCGTGTACATCACCCTGCTGATGACGTCGTTCCGGCTCGGGGACTTCGGGCAGGCCTATCCGATCGCCCGGGGCACCGCCCCCCTGGTGGTCACGGTGTTCGCGGCCCTCTTCGCCCACGAGGTGCCCGACGGCCAGGCGGCGGCGGGGATCGGGCTGGTGTGCGCGGGGCTCACCGGTGTGGCCCTGTGGGGGGTGCGCGGGCGCAGGCCGGAGTGGGCGGTGATCGGGGCGGCCTTCGCCACGGGGCTGTCCATCGCCTCGTACACGGTGGTCGACGGGATCGGGGTGCGCGCCTCCGGTTCCTCCCTCGGCTACCTCGCCTGGCTGATGGTGGTGCAGGGCCTGGCCGTGCCCGCGTACGCCGTCTGCTGCCGCTGGCGCCGCGAGACCGTGGCGGTCGTACGGCCCTTCGCGCTGCTCGGCCTGCTGGGCGCCGCGCTGTCCGTGCTCGGGTACGGGCTGGTGCTGTGGGCCCAGACCCGCGCCGACCTCGCCCCGATCGCGGCCCTGCGCGAGTCGTCCATCCTCGTCGGCGCGGCCATCGGCGCCGTGTTCTTCCGGGAGCGTTTCGGGGCACCCCGTATCGCGGCGGCCGGGCTGCTGGTCGTCGGGATAGGGCTGATGCTGCACGCCGGATAGGCCCTGCCGTCGGCGCCCAGGGCTGCTCAAGCCCCGTTGATCCGCCAGGCGATCACGCCCGCCGCGCCGGGCTCACCCTGGATGTCGACCTTGAGCGGGCCGGTGGCCGCCAGCCGCTCGACGACCGCGGACCCGTCGCAGGGAACCGCCTTCTTCCGGCCCGCGCCGGACGGTGCCACGACGATCTCCGCGGTCCCCTTCCCGGCGCACACCACGGTCAGCTCGTAGGCCGTGCCATGAGCCGGCCCGGGTCGCGTGTGCACGCCGTCCGAGACACGCTCGACGCCCGACTCCACCATGGAACTGCCGTGATCGGTGACGGCGTCGAGCGCGGACTGCGCCTGATCCGTGAGCTTCTTCTCGTCCTCCGCCCCGCCGCTCCGGTGCGCGGCCGGGGGTGAGGGGCGGTGGCCCGGCGCGGGGTCGTGGTGCGAGGTGCAGGCGGTGAGAAGGAGGGCCGGCGTCAGGGCACAGCCGAGGAGCGACACGGGTCGGAGTCTCATGACGAGGTAGGTACCGCACGGCCGATGCCGCACGCCAGGCAGGGCCCCTTTCGGCGCGAGGCCCGCCGGGGTACGACAAGCTGGAGGGACACCTCGACTTCAGGGAGCCCCAATGAGCGACAAGCCGACCGTCAGCGTCCTGGGCACCGGGATCATGGGCGCCGCCATGGCCCGCAATCTGTGCCGCGCGGGGTTCGAGGTGCGTGCCTGGAACCGCACCCGTGAGAAGGCCGAGCCCCTCGCCGCCGACGGCGCCCGGATCACCGGCACCCCCGCCGAGGCCGTCGAGGGCGCCGACGTCGTCCTGACGATGCTCTACGACGGCGACACCGTCCTGGAGGTCATGCGCCAGGCCGCGCCGGCGCTGCGCCGGGGGGCCGCCTGGGTGCAGTCGACCACCGCCGGGTCCGAGCTGATCACCGACCTGGCCGCGTTCGCCCGCGAGCACGGACTGCTCTTCTACGACGCCCCCGTGCTCGGCACCAAGGAGCCCGCCGAGGCCGGCCGGCTCACCGTGCTGGCGGCCGGGCCCGAGGAGGGGCGCGCGGCGGTCACGCCGGTGTTCGACGCGGTGGGCGCCAAGACCCTGTGGACCGGCGAGGACGGCGCCGCGGGCAGCGCCAGCCGGCTGAAGCTGGTGGCCAACAGCTGGGTGCTCGCCGTCACCGCGGCCACCGGCGAGACACTGGCCCTCGCCAAGGGTCTCGGCGTCGACCCGCGGGACTTCTTCGAGCTGATCGGCGGCGGCCCGCTCGACATGGGGTATCTGCGGGCCAAGTCCGGGGTGCTGCTGGAGGACAGGCTGACCCCGGCGTCGTTCGCGGTGACCACCGCCGAGAAGGACGCCCGGCTGATCGTGGCCGCGGGCAGGCGCAGCGGCGTGCGCCTCGACGTGGCCGAGGCCACCGCCGAACGGTTCGCCCGCGCGGCCGCCCAGGGGCACGGCCAGGAGGACATGGCCGCCGCGTACTTCGCCAGCTTCGACGGCGAGGGCGGGGAGAACGGCAAGGGCTGAGTCGGCCCGCCGAGATGACGTTCCCCGCGGCCGGGAGCACCCTGGAGACAGCCGGAACGTGCGTTTCCCGGAGGTGGCCGACATGACGCAGACCATGCAGCAGACGCGGACCGTGATGCACCCCGCTGTCGGGTGGCATGTCGAGCTGGAGTTCGAGGAGGACGGTCAGCACACGCGCGCGGCGGCCCTGGTGCGCCTGCCCGACGGCAGCGAGATCCGGGGGCACGGACACGCCAGCCGCCACCACGTCGACAACGACCAGCCCAGGGTCGGCGAGGAGATCGCCGGGGCCCGTGCCCTCAACCAGATCGCCATGGAGCTGCTGGGCAAGGCACACGCGGAGATCGACGCGGATTCGGGGCGGACGTCGCATCCGATCCACGTGTGAGCCACGCGTGCGGGGCGCGCGCCTGGCCGAGGGGCGCGCGCCCTCGGCGATTCCATGTCTCGGCGCTGGTCAGCTCGTCAGCGCCGTCCTCAGCGCCCGCACCAGCGCCTGCGCCCTCGGGTCCGCCGTCACGGTCGCGGTGAAGCCGTTGGTGACATAGCCGAAGGCGATGCCCGACTCCGGGTCGGCGAAACCGAGGGAACCGCCGCGGCCCGGGTGGCCGAAGGAGCCGGGGGCGAGGAGCGGGGACGCGCCGCTGTGCAGCATCCAGCCGAGTCCGAAGCGGGTGTTCACCACGAGCACCCGGTCGGGCCCCGCGGACTGCTCGGCGCGGGCCAGCTCCATCGTCTCGGGGGTGAACAGGCGGACCCCGCCGTCGAGTTCGCCGATGAGGGAGGCGTAGACGCGGGCCAGTCCGTCCGCCGTCGCGATGCCGCTGGAGGCGGGCAGGGCGGCGGCGCGGTACGCGGGGTCGTTCTCGTCCGGGACCGGGGTGATCGCGGCGAAGGCGCGCCGGGTCAACGAGTCCGGGTCGGCGTAGGCCGCGGACACCGCGCGCTTGGGGCGCAGCTTCAGCGCGCCCGCCGCCCGCGGTGCCTCGATGTCCCCGACCCGGCCGAGGCGCCCCTGTTCGGCCTCGGGCAGCCCGAGCCACAGGTCCGCGCCGACGGGCCCGGCGATCTCGTCGGCCAGCCAGGCGCCGACCGGGCGGCCGGTCACGCGCCGGATCAGCTCCCCGGTCAGCCAGCTGTACGTGTGCGCGTGGTAGCCGTGGTCCGTGCCCGGCTCCCACACCGGGGCCTGCGCGGCGACGGCCGCCGCGCCGAGATCGGGGTCGGCGGCCTCGGCCAGGGTCAGCGGGCGGTCCAGCACGGGCACGCCCGCGCGGTGCGCCGGCAGATGGCGTACCAGGGTGCGTTCCTTGCCGGCCGCCTTGTACTCGGGCCAGTACGTGCCGACCGGCGCGTCCAGGTCCAGCTCACCGCGCTGGTGCAGCAGCAGGAGCCCGGCGGCCACCACGCCCTTGGTGGCCGAGCGCACGATCTGGGCGGTACCGGGCTCCCACGGCGCCGTACCGTCCACGTCCCTGGTGCCCGCCCACAGGTCGACCACCCGTCGGCCGTGGCGGTACACGGCCACCGCCGCGCCGCGCTCCCCGAGAAGGGCGAAGTTCGCCGCGAACGCCTCCCTGACCGGCTCGAAGCCCTCGGCCACCGTGCCGTTCACGTCCACGTCCTCGCCCTCCATGCCCCGCGTTCCCTTCCGCTCACCTGCGACAGAGGGTGCAACAGCGGGTGCGGGCCTGCGATTCCTCGATGAGATCAAGTGTCCGTAATCATTATGTTTGTCACCCCTGAGGGAGCCGGGCCACCGAGCGCGGGTCGAAGCCGAACGGCAGCTCCAGGCGGTGCGCCCGCATCAGCTCCTCGTCGGACAGCAGGTCCGCCGTCGGGCCGTCGGCCGCGATCACCCCGTCGCTGAGGATCAGCGCACGCGGGCACAGCTCCAGGGCGTAGGGAAGGTCGTGCGTGACCATCAGGACCGTCACGTCCAGCGAGCGCAGGATGTCGGCCAGCTCGCGCCGGGAGGCGGGGTCGAGGTTGGAGGACGGCTCGTCCAGGACCAGGATCTCCGGCTCCATCGCGAGCACGGTGGCCACCGCGACGCGCCGCCGCTGCCCGAACGAGAGGTGGTGCGGCGGCCGGTCGGCGAAGTGGCCCATGCCGACCCGGTCCAGGGCGTGCCGTACGCGTTCCTCCAGGGCGGCGCCCCTGAGGCCGGCCGCCGCCGGGCCGAACGCCACGTCCTCGCGCACCGTCGGCATGAACAACTGGTCGTCCGGGTCCTGGAAGACGATGCCGACCTTCTGCCGGACGGTCGCCATGTGCCGCTTGTCCACGGGCAGTCCGGCCACGGTCACCGCCCCGGCGCCGCCGCCGAGGATGCCGTTGAGGTGCAGCACCAGGGTGGTCTTGCCGGCGCCGTTGGGGCCGAGCAGCGCGACCCGTTCGCCGCGTCCGACGGTGAAGTCGACGCCGAACAGGGCCTGGTGGCCGTCGGGGTAGGCGAAGGCGAGGCCGGAGACCTCCAGCGAGGCGGCGGTCGCACGGGTCGTGGTCACAGGGTCCATCCCGGATTCACAGGGTCCATCCCAACAGGCAGACGACGAGGGCGGAGCAGGGGAGCGCGAGGGCGAGGCGCCACTGCGCGGGGGAGGCGGTCGCCTCCTCGATGACGGGCATCGAACCGGCGTACCCCCGGCTCACCATGGCCAGGTGCACGCGCTCCCCGCGCTCGTAGGAGCGGATGAACAGCGCGCCGGCGGACTTGGCGAGCACCCCCCAGTGCCGTACGCCCCGTGCCTCGAAGCCGCGGGAGGCGCGGGCGATCCGCATCCGGCGCATCTCGTCCGTGATGACGTCGCCGTAGCGGATCATGAAGGAGGCGATCTGCACCAGCAGCGGCGGCAGCTTCAACCGCTCCAGGCCGAGCAGGAGCTGGCGCAGCTCGGTGGTGGCCGCGAGGAGCACGGAGGAGGCGACGCCGAGGGTGCCCTTGGCGAGCACGTTCCAGGCGCCCCACAGCCCGTTCACGCTCAGCGAGAGCCCGAGGACGTGCACCCGCTCGCCCTCCGCGACGAACGGCATGAGCACGGCGAACGCCACGAAGGGCACCTCGATCAGCAGCCGCCGCAGCAGGAACCCGGCCGGGACGCGGGCGAGCCGGGCGACGACCGCGAGCAGCACGGCGTACACCGCGAACGCCCACATCGCCTCGCGCGGGGTCGAGACCACGACCAGCACGAAGAGGAAGGCGGCGGCGAGCTTGGTGTGCGGCGGGAGCGCGTGCACGGGAGAGTCCCCGTGCCGGTACAGCCGATGGGCGTGGCCGGCTCCCATGTCACAGACCCGAGTCGACCGGCGAGGCGTCCACGGCGCGGCGTCTGCGTACCGCCCAGAACACCGCGCTGCCCGCCACCACGGTGACCCCGACGCCGATCACGCCCGCGAGCCCGCCGGACAGCCGCTGGTCGGAGACGTCCGCGACGCCGTAGCCGGCGAGCGGGGAGCCGGCCGAGGCGTGCTTCTTCTCCTGGGTGTCGATGCCCTTGTCGTGCGCGACCTTCTCCAGGCCGTCGGGGTTCGCGGAGGCGTAGAAGCTGACGAGACCGGCGAGCACGAGGGAGGCGGCCAGGCCGCCCGCCCACAGCGCGCGCCGGGAGGTGCGCGCCGCCACCGGCGCGGGCGCGCCGGCCGGGGCGTCCACCAGTTCGCCGTCCACCCGCAGCCGGAGCCGCTGCCGCAGCCCGCGCGCGCCGTGCACCAGGTCCGGGCGTACGGCGATCACGGCGCCGACCGTCAGCGCGGTGATGACCGCCTCGCCGACGCCGATCAGCACATGGACGCCGATCATCGCGGTGGCGACCTTGCCGATCGAGACGTCGGTGGTGCCGCCGACCGCGTAGATCAGGGTGAAGGCGACGGCCGCGGCCGGCACGGAGAGGAGAGCGGCCACGAAGGAGGCGACGGTCACCGAGCGGCGGCCCCGGGGCAGCACGGCGAGCAGGGCGCGGAAGACGGCGTACGACACCACCGTGGTCACCAGCGCCATGTCCGTGATGTTCACGCCGAGCGCGGTCAGCCCGCCGTCGGCGAACAGCACACCCTGCATCAGCAGCACCACGGACACGCACAGCACGCCCGTGTACGGGCCGACGAGGATCGCGGCGAGCGCCCCGCCCAGCAGATGGCCGCTGGTGCCGGCCGCGACGGGGAAGTTCAGCATCTGCACGGCGAAGATGAACGCGGCGACCAGCCCGGCCAGCGGGGCCGTCCGCTCGTCCAGTTCCCGGCGGGCGCCGCGCAGGCTCACCGCGAGGGCACCGGCGGCGACCACCCCGGTGACGGCGGAGGCGGGGGCGTCGATGAATCCGTCAGGTACATGCACCGTTTGATTTTAGACGCTTGTTGCGAATCCTTTGCAAGTACCAGATTCTCGCCAGCGGCCTCCGGGGGCATGTTCCGGAAAATGTGCGACATTGGAGAGAAAGCGGACAAAGAGCTTTCGCATAGGTCACTCAGCGTGAAAGGGCGATCCGATGTCTGTGATCGAACAGTACGCGCGCGCCCATGTCGTCACGGATGGCGAGGACCCCGGGGCCGTCCCGGTAAGGCTGCGGTACGACCCCGACGACGATCCACGCTCGGTACGGATCGATCTCCCGGGCACGCATGAGTGGACCTTCTCCCGTGCCCTGCTGGAACGGGGGCTGCGCGCACCGGCCGAGAGCGGCTCCGTACGGGTGTGGCCGTGCGGGCGGGTCCAGGCGGTCGTGGAGTTCCACTCCGCCGACGGCGTCGACGTGCTCCAGTTCGACTCCAAGGCGCTGATCCGCTTCCTGCGCCGGACCTACACGGCCGTGCCCGTGCACAACTGAACCGGCGGGGGCGTCAGCCGCCCGTCCTGAGCAGGTCCGCCACGATCGGGCCCGCCGTGTCGCCGCCGTGCCCGCCGGCCTGCACCACGCCGGCGGCCACCAGGTCGCCCCGGTACGCCGTGAACCAGCCGTTCGGCTTCTTCTGCCCGTCGACCTCGGCCGAGCCGGTCTTCGCCCCGTAGTCCGGGCCCAGGCCGGCCATCGCCTTGGCGGCCGTGCCGTAGTCCGCCGTGAACTTCATGACGTCCTTGAGCTGGGACTGCGTCGTGGCGGACATGGTGCGCGCGGCCTTTGCCAGGGTGCGGTGGTCCACGTCGGGGGAGACCAGGTACGGCTGGCGGAAGCGGCCCGACTGCACGGTGGCCGCGACGGACGCCATGTTCAGCGGGTTCATGCGCACCCCGCCCTGGCCGATCAGCGAGGCGCCCATCTGCGCGCCGCTCTGCACCGGCACGGAGCCGTCGAAGGAGGGCACGCCGATGGCCCAGTTGTCCATGCCGAGGCCGTAGACCTCCTGGGCCTCCTTGGTCAGATCGCTGTTCGACAGTTTGGGCGCGAAGTTGATGAAGGCGTTGTTGCAGGACGCGCCGAACGCGGTCCTGAACGTGCCCTTCTTGATCTCGGAGTCGTCGTCGTTGTGGAACGTCCAGCCCGCGAGCTTGTACGTCTTGGGGCAGGGGTGCGAGGCGTTCGGGGTGACGAGCTTCTTCTCGAACAGCATGGTCGAGGTCACGATCTTCATCGTGGAGCCCGGCGCGAGGGAGCCCTGGAAACCGACGTTGAAGCCGTGCGCGCTGTTGGCGACCGCGAGGATCTCGCCGGTGGAGGGCCGCAGTACGACCACCGAGGCGCGCGCCTTCCTGCCGACCTGCCGCTCGGCCTCCGCCTGGAGCTTCGGGTCCAGCGTGGTCCGCACGGTGCCCGGGGTGCCCTGGCTCAGCGTCACCAGCGTCTTGTCGGACAGCTTCGCCGTCCGCGACGCCTTGCCGCGCACCACGCGCAGCTCCACGCCGGCCGTGCCGCCCGCCTTCTTGCCGTACTTCTCGCGCAGCCCGTCCAACACGGTGCCCAGCGAGGGGTACCGGGCGGCCGTCAGCTCGCCGCCGTCGCGGTCCAGGGCCTTGACGGGCGGGGTGCCGGAGTCGCCGGTGACGAGCGTGTCGCCGTCCCGCAGGTCCGGGTGGACGACGGAGGAGTGCCAGTCGACCAGGGGCTCGCCGTCGCTCGCCCGCCGTACGACGGTGAGCGAACTGCCGTACGCCAGCGGCCTGGAGACGCCCTTGTAGGCCAGTGTCGCCTTGACGGAGAAGGGCACCTTGGCGCCCGTGGCGGTACCCGGGGTGAGCGTGACGCCCGTGAGGTGGGCGTCCTTGCCGTAGCCCGTGAGCAGGGCGGAGGCGGCGGAGGGGTCGTTCGTGACGGCCGCCGCGTCGGTGACCCTGCCCTGCTGCCAGGAGGTCAGGAAGCGGGTGGCGGCGGTCCGTACCTCGGCCGCGCTGACGGGGCCGGTCCTCACGTTCTCGTGGTGCGCCGTGGCGCTCGACTCGCCGGCCGCCGAACCGCCGCCGTACAGCGCGTAGGCGGTGAGTCCGGCGCCGCAGGCAACCAGGGCGATCACTCCGCCTATCACACCGGGCGGGGCCGTGCGCCGTTCGGCGACCCGTCTTCTCTTGCCCACAGCCTTTGTTCCTCCGCGCTTCCGGGTTCCCCGCAGCCCCTCGACTCCCCAACGACGGCACTTACCCTAAAGTCCCGAGCGGGGTGGGTGACGTCCCCGGTCATTCCGTAGCACGGTTGCGACAATCGGATCGGCGGGTCGGGCGGGTCGGTGTACCCGGAAACGGGAGGAGGCCGAGACGGCCTACATCGACGTGATGGGTGCCCCGCCGTACATCCCGCCCTGGCAGACATAACTGCCAGGACCCAGGTTCGTCACATAGCCGCCGGTATTGGTGCATTGCTGCCAGCTGATCCTGGGCTGCGGGGCGGCCTGGGCCGTCAACAGGCCATGGATTTATGCCGCATTGACCGATGGACGCGGTGTGCCCGGGAAGGCCGCGGCCAGGGTTCCGGGCACACGCGCCGACCCGGCTAGACCCAGGTGTCGAGCCACATCCGCGCCCGCCAGCTGTCGATCGGGATCGCCGTGCCGGTGAACAGGGGCCAGAAGTAGATGAAGTCCGCGCAGCCGGGGCCGACGGGCCCCGACCAGCGCGTTCACCTCTTGCCAAGGCTGGATCAGGCCGCCTGGGCCGTCTCTGGGCCGTGATCTTGAGAATTGGAAGACCGGTAGAGGGCATCGACGGCGTTCCGAGTGCGTCCCTCACTACTCGGCATGAGGTGCGTGTACGTCCGGAGCGTGAACCCCGGATCGCTGTGACCGAGGTACTGGCTCAGGGCCCGGATGTTCTCGCCCGCGTCCAACAGGACGGACGCGTAGAAGTGCCTCAGTGCGTGCATGCCGTGTTCGCGGGCCGACACGTACCGCTCACGTGCCTCGCGCGCCGGGATGATGCCTGCGACAGACAGGGCGGGCTTCCACTGGTGATCATTGAAGTGGCTCACGCGCACGTGCCGCCCCTCGACACCGCTGAAGATGAGCCGCTTCGTCACCAGGGGGCCGTCGGGCGTGCGCCACGGCAGCGTCACTTCGATCGGCTCGAACTCTGCCGAGTGGACGCGGAGCGCGGTGGCCACAGCGTTGGGCAGCGGCACGTTCCGGACCTTGCCACCCTTCGGCAATGCGAAGACGTACTTGCCGCGGATGCGCTTGAGCTGATGGGCCACGGTGAGCCAGCCGTTCTCGAAGTCGATTTCTTCGTCGGCCAGACCAAAGATCTCCCCCTGACGCAGACCGCATCCGGCGCCGATGTCCACGGACGCCTGGAAGCGCCGGGCTAGGGCAGCGCGCACGTCGAAGACCTGCACTGCCGTCCACGGGATGACGCGCGGCTTGCCCGGTTTCGGGAGCTGCACCGTGCGGGCGCGGCAGGGGTTCTTGTTAAGGAGCCCGTCATCGACCGCCGCACTCAGTGCCGCGGAGACGGTGCCGACGATGATGCGACGGTGGGACTCCGCCGGCACGGTGGCTTCCAGGGCGGCGATCCAGGCGCGGATGTGCTCGGGCTTGAAGGAGCCGAGCGGGCGAGAACCGATGTGAGGGTAGGCATGCAGCCTGAGTCGACGTTCCGCAGCCTCACGGCTGTTGATCTCGCCAGTGTGCGTCTTGACCCACCGTTCCGCGTACTGCCGGAATGTCGTGCGGGAGGTCCGCGGGTCGACGTACTGGCCGCGCGACATGTCTGCCTCGATCTGCGCAAGCCACTGCTTGGCCAGGCGCAGCTCCTTGTCCCTGAAGGATTTGCTCTTCTCGGTGCCGTCCGGCCCGACGTACCGGGCGCGGTAGCGGAGGCCAGTGCCGTGGCGGTCGGCCTTGACGCGGACGGTCTTGCCGTCGGCACCAGTCTCGTTCTTGTACCAGCGGTCTTGGATGTGACCTGCCATGCAGGGCGTGGTCCCTTCCGAGCGTGGGAAGGGAGGGCCACGGTGTGGCCCTCCCTTCAGGTTGGGCTGTGTGATGGGTCGTGTCAGGCGGCGTTGCGGTCGGCGTTCTTGCGCTCAGTGACGTAGGTGCGGACGTCCGCAGGGTCGTAGCGGAGGTGTTTGCCGATGCGGAAGCCGGGCGGCCCGGTGCGCTTCTTGCGCCACTGGTAGACGGTTTCGACGGGCACCTCGAAGATCTCGGCGATGTCATCCGGGGTGAGGTACCGGTCCGGGAGGCCAGCCCGAAGTGTGATGCGCGGGTCGGTATGAGTACGAGAAGGCGTGCTCATCAAATGCCCTTCATTGCGCGTTCCGTCGCGTGCCCTTCTGGGGAATCCGCAACATCCGCCACGCCGCAACATTGCAGGTCAGCGGGTGTAAATCTGTGGCGGATCTGTTGCTGTTGCGGATAGGTGCCGCCAGGCGGGGGCCTGGCGGCACTTTCGGGGTGAGGTTGGTCAGCCGACGCTGCGGAGGGTCCGTGTGTCGGGTTCCGCGAACATGTGGCGGCTCCCGGCAGGGGTTCCCGCCACAGGTGCACCCTCGTTGACCTGCGGTGTTGCGGCTGTTGCGGATGTTGCGGACTTTTGAGGGTCCGGGGGGCAGTAGCGGTTCCAGGCGTCCCGGAGGTCGTCGGCGTAGTAGCCCTTGGGGGTGGTGCTGCCGACCCGGATGCCCTTCGGCTTGATCGGGGTGTCGTCGGGCTTCGTGTACTGGCTCAGGAGCTTGGACAGCCGACGGGCGGTGAGAGGTTTGACGCTCTGACCGTCCTCGCTCATGTCGTCCCATGGGGAGTCATCGAGCTGGAGGAGGATTTCGAGGATGGCGGCGGTGGGCATCCGGTCCACGCCGCAGAACACGCGGTCGCGCAGGTCGGTCAGCAGTCGCACCCCCAGGGATGCTTCGTCGCCGACGCTGGCGGCCTTGATCAGGGCCAGGCAGGCGGCGCGTCCCCGCTCGGGCCAGTGCCCGCCGGCAGCGTCCGCGACAGCGAGCAGCGGTTCCCACACGTCGGCTGGCCGGTCCACGACCCCTTCGGGCATCTCGGGCCAGGCTTCGGCTACCTGGTCGTGCAGGGTGGCGCACCATTCCGCGAGGCGGTCGCGCAGGGCGTGGCCCTGTTTCTCGTGGATGCGGCGCCGGTAGGGCTCGCAGGTCTCGTTGGGGGCCTTCTTGCGCATGCGGATGATGATCGAGCGGGTCAGGATCGTGTCCGGCAGCGACCCGAGTCCGGCCATCGCGACGGCGCAGAAGGAGGGGAGGAAGGCGGCCTTCTGGTCGGTGCCGTCGCCGATGCAGCGCAGCGACTTGGCACCACGCCGGTATCCGGAGTTGAGGAACCCGCGGACCTCTTCGTTCCCGCCGGCTTTCGGGCCGAAGACGGTGTCGATCTCGTCGAACAGGAGCGTTGGGGTGCCCTCCTCGGCGGAGACGAGCCGGAAGAGGGCGTTGGCGGAGGCGTTGACGGTGGTGGCCGCGCGGGGGGTGAGGGTTTCCACGATCTCCAGAGCGCGGGACTTGCCCGAGCCTGGTTCCGGGGAGAGGAAGGCCAGGCGGGCGGTGCCGTCCAGGGCGTCCATCAGGTGTGCGTGGGCGTCCCACAGGGCGACGGCGACGTAGGCGTGCTCGGTGGGAAAGACGTTGAAGCGGCGGTGGAACGCTTCGACTTCATCGAGCAGGGCGGCGCCGTCGATGGACGGGGCAGCCGGGTTGGCGCTGGTCATGCGGCGTTCCTCCTTTCGGTGTGCGTACCGGGCGTGCCGGTGCAGAAGTGCTTGTGGGCGGCGTACTCGGTGATCAGGGCGGCCACGGCGTCGTGGCCGCGGGCGGTGCGGGTCTCGCCGCAGGGGCAGGCGTAGGCGGCGGTGGGGGTGTCGCGGTAGCGCTTGGACCAGCGGGCGCCGTCGTAGTGGTGGCGGTAGACCGGCGGGGCGGAGATGCGGATGCCCGGCCGGTCCGGCGTCGGGTCGTCGGGGTGGTGGCGGGTGTGGTCGGTCGGGTGCGGGTCAGGACGAAGAGATGAAAGGACTGCCTGTCGGCAGTCGTTCTTCGTGCCACGGCCCCCACCGGCGTCACCAGTCGCCGGGCGCGAGCGCGGGGCGGCGGACTGAGAAGGCTTTTCAGGGCGGGGGGTCACGCGGCGTCCCTGGGACGGCACGTGCGGATGGACCAGTTCAGGGCGCTTTGGATGGTGGCCCGGCACTCGGCCGCCGGCAGTCCGGCCGCCTCTCCCCCCGCCTGAAACGCCTCCTCCACCACGTCCCGGGGGATCTCGCCCCATGCGACGAACCGTCCCAGGGCGCGGGCGCCCTCCAGCAGCCGTGTGTTCCGGCCGCCCTCGCCGGTGCCCGCGACCGCTGCGACCTCACGCTCCAGCGCGGCCTTGGCCCGCCGGGTGACCGCCTCCGGGACGAGCAGCGGCGCGGGCGCCACGGCGGGCCGGGACGGCTCGGTCAGGAGCGGGATGAGCCACGAGGACAACGGGGCCAGCGGGGCGTCGTCCAGCAGTTCGTAGGCGCCGTCGGGGGTGGTGCTGTGGGGGGCGACGACGTAGCCGCCCCACGCGCGGGTGTCGATGTGCGGCCCGAGCCGGTTCACGCTGCCGGGCAGCTTCGCTCCGGGCGGGGCGGTGAAGTACAGGTGGCGGCCCCCGCTCGGGGTCCGCACCTGGTAGGTGGATGGGAGCTGCTCGCCGGCGCGCTCGCAGAGCGCTGCCAGAGAAGCGGCGCCGTCAGGCGCTCCTTCTTCCTCTCCCGGCTTGCACACGTCCAGATCGATGACGAGCAGCCCGGCCGGGCCGGTGGCGATCCCCACGTTGTACGCGGTGCGCGCCCACGCGGCCTGGATCAACTCCGGGTCGGTGGTGGCGCGTTGTTCGGGGGTTCGGTGCCCGCCCGCGCACCGGCCGGTGCCGGGGCAGGAACGTTCCGGGTGTCCGGCCGGGCGCTTGCTGCTGGGGTGCAGCGGGATGACGGGCCAGCCGCGCGTGATGGTGGCCAGAGCGGCGGAGAGCAGGCGCTCTCGCCGCTGGGTGGTGCGATGGGTCATGCTGGATGCCTCCAACAGGTCTGTTGTGGACTGGTTGGCCGGGGTGACTGCGTGTCTTTGGCGAGAGAGGCGGTCACCCCGGGCGTGTATCAGGCGATGTCGAGGGCGAGCTGTGCCGGGGCGGGGTCGGCGGCTTCGGGCGCGAGGGTGGCGAGCAGCGCGCGGTAGGCGTGGATGGCCTGGTGGATGACGACCCCGTTGCCGAGGATCTTGAGCTGGTCGGAGCGGGACAGACCCAGGTCCGCGTCCGTGACCCAGCCGGGATCGGCGCCCATCATCCATTCCACGAAGGCGGGGGACAGCCGGCGGTTGCCCTTGGTGCCCGGTTCGGTCGGCTCCGGTGCGGCCCGTCCGAGGACGGTTTCCCAGCGGTGGATGGCGGGCCCGTAGTCGGTGCCGTTGGTGGCCACCCACCGGCCGTCCAGACGGACGGCCTGGCCGGGTAGGTAGTAGTTCCCGGCGCTGTCGCGCTGGTTCGGCCCGCCGTGCGGCCCGTCCGACGCCTTCGGGGTAGGCAGCAGGTTGACCACCACCTCGTTCAGTGGACGGGAGTTGACGCCCAGCAGGTTGGAGGCGCCGGACTTCCAGTCGCGCGCGGCCGGGGTGGGCAGGAGGGTGACGGCGGTGCGCAGGTTCATCCCGCCCCGCCGTTTCGGGGAGATCCCGGGGCCGCCGGTGCCGTCGGCGGCGGCCGGGGTGGGCAGCAGGGTCAGGCGTCCGTCGGGGGCAGCAAGAAGACCACTTCGTCCTCCAGCGTGGGCCCGTGCCCGCCCGCCTTGCGCTTGTCCGGGTGTTGGGGTCCGCCGTTGCGTCCCAGTTGTGAGGTGGGGGTCTTCAGCAGCGGGATACGCGACGGCGAACCAGCGGTCGCGCCGGTGGCAGGCTCCGACTTCGGGATCTCCAGCTCGTAGGCACACCCACCGCGCGTCATACCCGATCGCGGCCAGGTCCGCGGCGACGACGTCGAGTCCCCGGCTTCGGATGGCGGCGACGTTCTCCAGGAACACGAGCTGGGGTCGAAGGTGGCGAATGGCGTGGGCGACGGTTTTCCACAGTCCCGATCGGTCACCGGCGATCCCTCCCCGAGGTCCGGCGTTGGAGATGTCCTGGCAGGGGAATCCGGCGGTCAGAGACGCCGGGCGCGGCAGCGTGGCGGCCAGCGCCGGCCAGTCGACCGACGTGATGTCACCGACGTTGCGGGCGTGCGGCAGCCGGGCGGCCAGCAACCGCGACGCGGCCTGGTCCTTCTCGGCGACCACGACCGTGGACAGGCCGGTGACGGCTTCCACGGCCTGGTCCAGGGCGGCGGATCCGGTGCACAGACTGATGTTGCCGCCCTCCAGCGGCATGGCGGGGTCATGGGTCATGCTGGATGCCTCCAACAGGTCTGTTGTGGACTGGTTGGCCGGGGTGACCGCGTGTCTTTGGCGAGAGAGGCGGTCACCCCGGGCGCGTCTAGAACGGGGGCTCGTCGCCCAGCTGGGCGGGGTTGCCGGCGGTGTTCCACGGGTCGTTCGCGGTGGGGCCGTTCTGGGCGGGGCGCTTGGCGTTGATCTGGACGGTGGTGAAGCGGACGGACGCGCCGATGTCGTCCACCTCGACGGCGAGCATGGAGCGCTTCTCGCCCTGGTCGGTGGTCCAGTCGTGCTGTCGCATCCGGCCCGTGGCGACGACGCGGGAGCCCTTGAGCAGGGACTCGGCGACGTGTTCGGCGAGGGCGCGCCAGGCGGCGCAGCGGTAGAAGGCGGTGGTGCCGTCCTTCCACTGGTTGCTGGTGCGGTCGAAGCTGCGCGGGGTGACGGCGATCGTGAACTTCGCGAGCGCGGCGCCGCCCTCGGTGAACTTCAGCTCGGGGTCGTCGGTCAGGTTGCCGACGAGGGTGATGGGGGTCTCTCCGAACGACATGGGGTTCCTCTCCAGGTCAGCGGTTGAGTTCGTTGCGGTTGCGGGCGATCAGCCCGTACGCGGGCGCGGTGATCGTGTTGTTCTCCAGCCGGACGGGGCCGGAGTAGTGGTGGTGGGTCTCGGTGCGGGTGGCCTTGACCGAGCGGACGGCGGAGCCGATGGCGGTGGCGACGGCGGCCAAGGCGGCGATGGGCAGGGTCACGAACAGCACGGACGACAGGGTCACGGCGGTGAGTCCCTTGCAGGCGAGCCAGATGCCGCAGCCGAGCCCCACGCAGGTGGCGCCGACGCCGATCCCGGCGACCGCCATCCCGGCGGCCCAGGCGGGCACGATCCGGCGGTCCGGCTGCGGAACCGGGGGCGTGGGCCCGTATGCCGGCAGCGGGGCCGGGTCGCGGTAGGCGGTCGGCATGTGCGGCGTGGGCTGGTAGGCGTCCGCGAGGATCCGGCGTGCTGCGGCGGCGGCTTCGGCGTCGGTCATGTGCAGCGGCCGGGTGGTGGGGTCGTGGTCGGGCATGGCGGGCTCCCTGCCGGGGTCAGGTGAGTTGGCGGGCGGCGCCGGCGATCGCGCGGCATACGGCGGTGATGGTGGTGGCGGCGCCGGTGCCGGCGGTGAAGAAGCCGAACAGGAACAGCACGAGCGCGCTGAACGGGCCGACGTAGCGGCCGCGCAGCAGGACGAAGGCCAGCACCCCGAAGAGTGCGACGGCGGACAGGGTCACGATCACGAGGGGCCTCCCGAGGGGGTCGTGCAACGCGGCGGGCCGCCCCCGGGGCGTGGGGGCGGCCCGTGCTGTCGCTTGTCGCGTTGCTTGTCGTCTGGCTTGTCGTGCGGCTTGTCGCTTGTCTTGTCTTGTCGCTTGTCGTCTCGCAGGTCAGAAGCCGTTTTTCGAGCCTCACGGCCCGGTGGGGCGGCTTGTGTTCCGGGGAGGCGACAGGGGCTGTCTGGTCAGTCCTCGGAGGGCTGTTCGGGGGCGTGCCGGTGGTGGACGTAGCGGGCCTTGGTGCCTTCCCCGACGCGGACGGCGGTGCCGTCCTGCACCCACGTCTTGAGCCAGCCGACGACCGTCTGCCGGGTCGTGCCGTGCTCGTCGGCGAGGTCGCGGGCGATCGCGGAGGCGCCAGTGCCGTCCGGGCCGGCGGCGAGCAGCAGCGCGAGTGCCGCCCGCTGTGCGGGGCTGTCCTGCTCGCCGCGCAGGGCGGACAGGTTCAGCCCGGCCCGCTCGCCCTGGGGCTTGGCCGGGCGGGTGGTGCTCGGGTCGGGGGCGGTGGCGAACTCGGCGTCGATCTGCTCGCGGAACCGCGCCAGTTCAGCCTCGACCGTCGGGTCCGGCGCCTGCTCGCCGCGGAGCGCGGACAGGTTCAGTCCGGTCCTGCCCGAAGCGGTCTGCGGCGCGGGGTCGCTCGGGGTGTCGTCGGTGGGGGTGTGGTCGCGCATCCAGGAGGTGCGGTCGGTGTCCCAGCGGCGGGCGTAGGCGGGGCCGGCGGCCTTGGCGGAGATGTCGTCCAGCACGGGGTGCCGGTCGGAGGTGGCGGCGATGATCTCGCGGATCTGGTTGGGGAGGATGCGCCATGCCTTGAACAGGGCGGCGGGGGATTCGGGGGTGCTCATGAACCCGGCGCCCTTGAACGGGGCCTGGTCGACGCGCAGTCCGCGCGAGCCGGGGAACATCTTCGACAGGTCCATGCCCTCGGTCTCGCCGCCGGTCAGGGCGACGCGCACCTTGGCTTCCCGGCGGATCATGAGGTTGCCCAGCACGCTTCCGGTGGCGCCGAGGGCGGTGAGGACGGTGCGGACGCCCATGGCGCGGGCGATCCGGATGACTTCGAGGATCTTCTCCCCGAGCTTGCGCACGTTGCGGTCGGCGCTCGCGAGGATCTCGGCGCCTTCGTCGATGACCAGCATGATCTGGGGAATCCGTGCGCTGATGGGCAGCAGGTCGGTGTTGGCCTGGGCGAGCAGGTCCTGGTAGGCCATCTTGCGTTGCTTGGCGACCTTCACCGCGGTGTCCAGCATCGTCATGGCCTCGTCGTAGGTGCCGGCGAGCCAGTCGATCCCGGGCCGGACCGGACCGCCGTCGGCCCGCTTGATCTCCCCGTTCAGCGCGGGCAGGACCCAGGGCAGGCCCGCCGATCCGGCGTTCAGGTCGATGACCCAGGTCAGGATGTCGTCGGCGCGGGCGAACCCGGCCAGGATGCTGTGGACCATGTTGGTCTTGCCCGAGCCGGTCGGGCCGACGACGAGTGCGCACTGCTCGCGCAGGTAGGCGCGGATCTCCTCGGCGTTGGTGCGGTAGCCCCAGGGGATTCCGGTGTGCACGGACAGCGGCCCGTACTCGGCCGGGTAGGTCCGCTCCTGCTCCAGGACGTTGACGGTGGTCACGTCGATGATGGCCCGGCCCTGGTGGATGCCGGGAGAGGCGGTGGCGGTGCAGCCGTGGGGCAGCCGGGCATCAGCGGACAGCTTCGCCGACTCGGATGCGATCTTGGCGTAGGTGGCGCCGCCGGGCGGGAGTTCGGCGTCGATGGAGAACCCGGTGCCGGTGGGCCAGGACTCGACCGCGAGGACGCGCACGGTGATCCCGCACACCCGCTGGATACGGTCCACCCACTCGGTGGCGATCGCACGGCGTTCGGCGGACAGCTCCTCGGCGACCTGCCGTTCGGCCGCGGCGATCGCCTCCTCCTCCCGGGCCTCCTCGTAGAGGTTGGTGGAGCGGGTGGCGGCGCCGATACCGACGCCGATGGTGGCGAGCGATCCCAGGGCGGTCCAGGTCAGGGGGCCGTGGGTGATGGCCCAGGTGGTCCATCCGGCGCCGACGAGCCAGGAGGCGGCGCGGGTGGCGATGGTGCGGCCGGCGTTGCGCACGCGCAGGCCGGCGACGGTGTGGCCGAGGGCGCCGGCAGCGCCGACGGCGAGGGCCCAGCCCGGGGGCATGCTGGTGGCGGCGCCGGTGGTGGCGATGGCGAAGGCTCCGGTGGTCGCGGACAGGGCGCCGGTCACAGGTCCGTGACCGGCCGCCCAGTCCAGCACCGGGCCACTGTTGTTCGTGGCGGTGGTGGCCATGGTCAGACGTTCCAGCCCTTCTCGGCCTCGGTGCCGTTGCGGGGGTCTTCGTGGCGGGCGATGTCCGCGGCGTGGACCCCGCGGAACAGCGGGACGAGGGTCTCGGCGGCGTCCACGGCGTTGAGCAGGGTGCGGTGGATGTCGTCGAAGCCGTCCGCGACGTCCTTCTCGAAGGCGAACTCGGCGTCGGAGCGCTCCGCGAGGATGCGGAAGGTGTTGGCGACGGACAGCAGCGCCGTGGGGAGGTTGTCGATCATCGCGAGGACTTCCATGTTCCCGTCGGGCTCGTAGCTGCGGGCGGCGTTCTCCATCTCCGCCGCGGCCTCTTCGAACTTGAAACCAGACACGTTGATGGCCTCCTGATCAGACATCGGAGCAGTCGGGATGGTGTGGGCGGGGCGCTCGACGCGGTCGCCGATCGCGTCGGTGTCGGTGGTGGTCTCCTCGGCGCGCAGGCGCTCGCGGATCTGTTCGTCGCGGGCGGCGCGCTGCTCGCGGGCGGTCTGCATCAGCCGCCGGTACAGGCGCCTACCGGGGTGCATCAGCCACTTCCAGCCGAGCTTTCGGCCCAGCGGCGTGGTCAGGCAGCCCAGCACCCCCACCGCGCCACCGAGGACGGCGGCCAGCAGGCGGCGGCCCTGGAAGCGGGCCGCCGACTTCAGCAGCCCCCAGCGGGCACGGCGACGGGCGGGCGCCTTGCGGACCTGGTCGCGCTTGGCCTCGATGCGGGCGTTGGTGTGCCGGTCGCGGGCGGCACGGGCCCGGTTGACCAGGGCCCGGGACCCGGCCGCGGCCTTCCCGGCCGCCCAGCCCGCCGCACGGCGCGCCGCCCCGTGCCCGCCCGCGGCCTTGTCCTTGCGGACCTTGGCGCGGGCGTCGCGGCGGGCGTCGGCGACCGCACGGCGCGCTGCGGTGGTCTGCTGCCGGGCCGCCGCACGCGAAGGCGTCTGCGCCCGGTCGGATTTGCGCAGGTCTCGTATCTGCCTGGCCCGGCCACCGCGCCCGCCGCCCGCGGTGGGCGTCACGGAGGAGCGTGACGCGTCACGGCCACCGTGACGCCCGGCGTGACGGTCCTGGCCAGCGCCGTGACGCAGGGCGCCCGTGCCGTGCCGAGCGCCCGATGTGCCGCTGCCGGTACGGGACTTGCCGCCCGTCCCGCGGCCCTGCTTCCCAAACGACGAACCGCCGCCGGCACTGCGGAGCATGGAGGGCGTGCGCCCGCCGCGACCGGCGCCGGTCGCTCCCTTCGCGCGGTGCCCCTTGGCGGTGCTGCGGCGGGCCCGTACGGCGGCTGTCGCACCCAGTAGGGCGGCGCTGCCGCCGGCCACGGCGAGTGCGACGGGGCCGCCGCCTGCCAGAGCAGCGGCGCCCACCGCCCCGACCATTCCGTTGGTGCCGGACAGAGCAAGAGGCAGCACGGGGATGCCGCCCGGCGTGTGTGCCAGCTCCGGCCCCGTTGTGGGCGTGGGCTGTTCAGTGGGCGGGGGCGTTTCGGGGGGCGGTGTGTCGGCGGCCGGGACGGCTACCGGTTCGGTGCTGATGTCGGTCATGCTGAGGACCACTCCCTTTTGCGGAGTCGAGCAGGACCCGGACGCGGTGCTTTGTGAGGGCGTGCGCGTCCGGGTTCCTGTGCGAGAGAGGGCTGATCAGAGCCGGTTGGGCTCCAGGTAGAAGAAGAGGATGGTGAATCCGCCGTAGCCCATCTGACGGGTGACGTACTCGCGGATCACCTGGTAGACCTTCGCGCGCGAGTCGCGCAGCGCCACCTGGATCGTGTTCGAGATGGTGACGTGCTTGGCGCCCTCAAGCTGGGCGGTCACGATGAAGAAGTACTCGACGCGGTCGTCGGTACCCGTGCAGGCCGGAGTCGGCACAGTGGAAGCCCCTTCAGTTCATGTGGTGGGGGTGGGTGGCGGCCATCTCCTGCCAGCGCCGGTTCTCGGCGGCGTCAGTGTTGGCCAGCCGTACCCGGAAGTCGCAGCCCGGCTGCTTGCACCGGTGCGTGACGGTGGACAGGGCCTCGGTGCAGCGAAAGGCCAGGCTGGTGAAGGTGGCCAGGCACGAAGTCGAGCAGGCCACCAGCAGCGAAACGGGCACGCCGTAGTCGGACAGTCGTACGCCGATCGCCCCGGCCAATGCCGCGCAGGCGGCAACGGTGCCGGAAAGGATCAGACGGCGACGCACAGACGTAGTCGGATTCACGCTCAACACTCCTGTCTGAAAGCGGCATTGAGATGGCACCCCGCCGGGCCGTCCCGCCGGGGTGGGAGGTGAAGGCTCGCCGGGTCTGCTCGCCGGGTCTGCGGTGGTGCCGCTCGCCGGGGCTCACCGGGTCTGCTTCACTGGTGCTCGACTGCTTCCGGCAGTCGCAACGAGGGCCAGCCCACTTTCCCTGGGCTGGCCCTCATTGGTGGTGCCGGACGTCGGCTTACGCCTCGGTCTCCTCGTGGGACATCAGTGACCCCCACGCCTTGCGCACCCGCTGCTCACCGCCGACGAACCCGCCCTCGCGGAAGGCGGTCACGGCCTGGCGGTAGGACAGCGGCGGGTCGTCGGTGTAGCGCAGGTGCCGCAGGACGACGACCAGCTGTGCGTCGGTCAGCGGCTCGGCGGGCTGCGGGGTCGGTACGCCAGCCACGGCCGCGATCTCCTCCAGAGTCACGGGGGGTGTGACGGGCGGCGTCACGGGCGTGACGGGTCCGGCCGGAACGGTCTCGGGCTCGGCCGTGACCTGCGTGTCTTCCTCCGTCACGGGGGGCGTGACGCCCTCCTCCCGGGCGGGCTCGACGGCGGGCGGCTCGGGGGCGGCCGTCACGGCGGGGGCTGCGGCCGTGACGGGCAGAGCGAACATGCCTGCGAGCGCGGCATCGGCGCCGGCCGTCATCCGCTCGCGCTGCACGTCGACCAGGTGCGCGCCGAGCAGAGCGTCACCCGCGCCGACCTTCTCCGCGAGCTTCCACGACGTCAGCTCCGAGGCGTTGCGGGCCTTCTCGTCGGGGTGGTTCGCGGCGCGGGCCCGGTGGTAGGCGAGCTTCTGCATGACCACGGCGTTGCGGCGCTGCGCCTCGGCGTCCACGCCGGTGCGGAAGACCACGATGCGGCGGGCCAGCAGGCCCATGCCCTCCGCGGCCACGCACATGGCCATCGGGGTGAACGCGAACACCACCGACTCCGTGCCCGTCGGCGCGACCGCGGCTCCGGTCACGGAAGCCACCGCGGGCAGCGTCCACAGTCCGACCCGCACCGCGGCCGGGGAGGACTGGCCCAGCATGGTCAGGCCCACCAGGGTCAGCGCCAGAACGAGCGTGGCTCCCTCACCCGCGGAGACCATGCCCAGGGCGGTGGCGGAGCGGTGGAAGACGGAGGTGATGTTGCTGTAGGTGCCCCATGCGCCCAGGCCGCCGAAGCCGACCATGGGCAGGGCGGCGGCGCCCAGCACGAGTGCCTGGCCCCTGCTCAGGGACCTTTCCGGGGGATGCTTCACTGCTTGTCTCCTTGTCAGAACTCGGCCGCCTGACCGGGCCGGTCAGGCGGCGCGCTGGTCGTCGGGGTAGGCGCAGGGGACGCACACCCCGAGCGAGCCGGGGATGACGTAGCCGGCGTCCCTGCGGCACTGCGGGCAGGTCCGGCGGGCGCGCATCGCGCACTCCAGCGCCCGGCGCTTCGCCGGGGTCATCGGTCGGACCGGCTTGGCCTCATCGAGCCGGTAGAGGTAGGCGACCAGCGGGCCGCGCCGGCGGCGAGGGCGCAGCACCTGCCCCACGACCGGCTGTCCGCCAGGCCGCAGGCCCCGGGCTCGTAACTGCCGTCTGGTCGCCAACCCTTCCGGGGCCAAGCGCCACGGGTAGGTCGGTATGCCGTGCCGGGCGCCGGTCGGGTCGAAGCACTCGCTCAACGCCGACGTCATCAGGCCGCGATCCCCTTGCGCGTCGTGCGGCAGCGGGTGAGGCTGACCAGCGGGACCACGTTGAACAGGTCCAAGTGGTCCTCGACGGCTCGCGCGGCCACGCGAATCAGGTCGTCGGGGAGATTGCGGTACTCGGGGTCGGCGAGGATGTCCCGCGCCGCGTCCAGCCGTGCCGCGCGCTCCTCCGCGGACTCACCCTCCATCCCGAGCCACAGCTCAATGGGGGTGCCGAGCGCCAGCTCCGCGAACTCCTCAGGACTGATGGCCTCATGGCCAGCAACGATGTACTTCATGGGACGGGCCTCCAGAAGGCGGGAACGGCGCCGGCATGAGCGCCGGAGCCGTGAGTCATTTGCGGCTGATCAGTGGGGATTCCTGAACCGCTGTGCTGAAGCCGTCAGCGCTTCACAACGGCCTTGTCCATGTCGCGGTGCTGAACGCTCACCTGGTGTCCGGCGGCCGTCAGCCGCTCGGCGAGCGCGTCGGCGAAGGTCGGGGCCCGGTGCCGGCCGCCCGCGCACCCGTCGGCGACGGTCACGGTTCCGGCGCTCGGGCCGGAGGCGAACGCGGCGACCGCGGCGGCGGTGGCCTCCACCAGGTCCGTGATGCCGGGCGTGCCCAGCACCGCGGCCCGTACCGGCGCGTCGTTCGCGGTCATGTACCGCAGCTCCGGCGAGACGTGCGGGTCACGGAAGTGGTGCCGCAGATCGATCGTGAGGTGAGCGGTGGGCGGCTCGTCATGCAGGTAGCCGAAGCTGACGATCTCGACAACAGCCATGAGGACTCCCGAGAGGCGAAGGGGTGTTCCGGCTCCCCGCGCTCCCGTCCGTACGGCCTGCTCAGAGCAGGTCCGGACGGACGGGAGAGGCAGCCGGCCGCAGGCGAATGCTGCGGCGGTCAGGTGACGCGGTGGGCACGCCACGATCGCCGGTCCAGCGACGGCGGCGCCTGGAGTCTTCGTCGGAACATCGGAACCTCCTTGGGATCGAGCAACAGGGATGGAGCACTGCAAGGGGGACCTCGTCCCCACTCTCCGGCCGTTGCTCGCGGTCGCCGGGCCACCTCGCCAGTACGGGCCGAAACCCTGTTCTGCCTGGCCTTTAGCGGGATTGCAGCGTCCCCGCCCTGTACGTGTGCAGCACCTCTCGGCGGACCGAAATCCGTAGAGGTACATGTAGTACCTGTTCCTCATCATGCGGAGAAGGATTCGCCGCGTCAAGTCCCTTCGCTCTTCGGGGTTGACGCGTCCATCCGCGCGATGTGCCTTCAGCTTGGCTGTTGCGGCTGAGACGTTGGACTCCGCGCATGTACGACTCGTGCACGACTTGGCTAGGGTGAAGTCGTCCCAAGTCGTCCCACTGGGGGAGAGTGCGACATGGCGAATGAGCGGTTACGCGGCGCGATCACCAAGAGCGGCCTGTCGCTGGATCAAGTCGCGGAAGCGCTAGGCGTGTCGGCCAAGACGGTCGAACGCTGGATCAACGAGCCGAAGCGCCAGCCGTACCGCCGCTTCAAGTACGCGGCGGCCTCGCTCCTGCAATGCGAAATGTCTTATCTGTGGCCGGATGAGCGGACGTCGGCAGAGGTCACCGAAGCTGGGAACGCCGAGCTGGTCAGGCTCTACCCCCACCGCTCCGTGGTTCCGAACCGTCTCTGGCCGCAGCTCTACGCCCGAGCGTCGCGACACTTCGATGTGCTTGTCTACTCGGGGTTCTGGCTCACCGAGGACGCGGCGTTCCACCAGGTCGTCAAGGAGAAGTCAGCCGCCGGCGTTCGTATCCGGTTCATGCTCGGGGACCCCGATTCCACGGCTGTCGCCGTGCGCGGCGAGGACGAGGGGATCGGGGGTGCGATGGCCAGCAAGATTCGAAACGCCCTGGTCAACTACGCTGCGTTGTTCGGACTTCCGGGGGTGGAGTTCCGGCTCCACTCCTCCACGCTCTACAACTCGATCTATCGGGCTGACGACGAGATGCTCGCCAATGGCCACCTGTACGGAGTAGGCGCGTACATGGCGCCGGTGCTGCATATCCAGCGCGTCCCTGGGGGCGAGCTGTTCGACGCCTACGCTGAGAGTGTCGAACGGGTCTGGGAGACCGCGCGGCCCATCTCCTCGCCCACCGACCTGAGAGGCCCAGACGCATGAGCCGAATCGATTACTTCCGCGACCCCAACGCCCCTGCGGCCAACTCTGTCGTGCCCTCGGTCACAGCCGTTGTGTGCGACCACGCTGGCAGACTCCTGGTCATCCACAAGACCGATAACAACCTGTGGGCGCTGCCCGGCGGTGGTCACGACATCGGCGAGCGTATCGGTGACACGGTCGTGCGCGAGGTCGAGGAGGAGACCGGAATCAAGGTCGAGGTGGACGGCATCGTCGGGCTCTACACCGACCCGGAGCACGTGCTTGCCTACGACGACGGCGAGGTGCGGCAGCAGTTCTCCATCTGCTTCCGGGCCCACCCGGTGGGCGGAACCCTCCGCACGAGCAGCGAATCCAAAGAGGTCCGCTGGATAGACCCAGCGGACCTCGATTCACTGGACATCCACCCGTCCATGCGTCTGCGGATCCAGCATGGGCTGGACGAGTCGCGTCGTGAGCCCTACATCGGCTGAGTGCCCGCCGAGACGGCGGTCATCCGGCTTTCGACCCGCTCCACGGCGGCGTAGATCTCCGGCGCCGCTCGCTGGATGAACCGGCCCACGATCGTGTCCGGCCCGTACCGCTGCACGATCTCGTTCAGCCGGGCGGCCGGCGTCGTGTGCTCACCGTCCGGAGTGGTCGTCATGTCCGACACGATGAGCGCGTCCACCAGCTCCGGCTGCTCCAGCTCGAACTCGGTCTCTAGATCATGCCGGAGTCCCCTCTCCTCGGCCTCCAGGAGCGCGCATGAGTGGTGCGCCACGAGCCGGACGACGCGCTCGTCGGCGCCCTCCTGGTCGCGGAGGAACCGGGCCCCGTCGAGCGGGTGGAAGCCGGTAGTGGCGATGGAGGGGGAGTAACCGACGTCGTGCAGAACGGCGGCAGCCTCCAGCAGTTCGGAATCGCGGCCGAGGATCGGGCTCAGGGAGCGAGCCCGTTCGGCTACCCCGAGAGAGTGCGCCCAGCGACGCGGCAGCGGTTCGGCCAGCATCGATTGGGAGAGCGAGTACGCCCACTGAGTAAGCCCCATGGATGGCACGGCTATGACTCCTCCTGGATAGTCGGAAGGGCGAGCACGGTGCGCCCCTTGCCGTGCACGGTGGCGAGAAGGCCGGTGCCTTCCATCTGAGCCAGCGCGTGGCGTACGGCTGTCCGGGACATTCCGAAGCGCTCGCAGAGGTTCGCCTCTGACGGGTATTTGTCGCCGACTTCGAGGGAGTCCTCCGTGATGACGGCGATCAGGCGCTCGACGAGAGGCAGAACGGGGACTCGGGAGGCACGCCAGCCGACCCCCGGCACGGACGTGATCAGCTTCTCGGACTCCAGCGTCCTGAGCGCGCGACGGATGGTGTTACGGGAGACGTCGTAGGCCTGCATCAGTTCGGCCTCTGACGGCAGGGTGCTGTCCTTGTGCTGTCCCTCCTCGATCTCCTTCCGCAGCGCATCAGCGATCAGTAGATAGGTTCCGCGCGGGCTGGCCTCCGGCACGGCACCTCCTTCCACGGGCTTCATTTGCTGCCAGGGTCGCATGTGACCGCGTACGACTGGGCGGCCCGGATGCGGTCCGTGAGTGGGCCGTTCTCAGTCCCCCGTGGGCCATGCGCGGGCCAGGACTCGCGCGCGGCGCCTCGTAGGAGGGAAACGGGCAGGTCAGAGTATGGAACGAGTGCGTATGCCAATCGGTCTTGAAAACCGTCGTGGTGCTCCCAGCGCGTTACAACTTCCTCTACTGCTTCAAGGCGGCTCGCTCCGCTCACCGCGCGCGGCCCGGCCCCCGGCCGGGCCTGCCGCTCCGCCGACCTTAGCTTGAAGAGCGGCGACCCATGAGCCTGCAACCTGGGAAGCAGCCTGGCCCCACCGGGGCAGCTCTTGATCCGGCAGAACATGTTCCCTTCTTAGGTGCGGATGTGGTCAACTCCTCTGCCTAACAGGCGGGTTACCGACTGATGGAAGGCAGGGCGGCGGTAGCGTGCCGTCGACCACACACCGCCACCCTTGACCGGGAGCCAGCGATGTCCGGCCTTACCGACGTGCCGTACGAACCTGAACCCAAGACAGCCGACAGTTACGAACCGTGGGTGGGTGATGTGCTGCATCACCTCGCATACGAAGATCAGCGGCTGTCCGAGGCCGACATACGCACCCCCCTCCCAGAGGAATTCGCGTTGACCTGGGAGGGCATAGCCGCGATTCTCTCTGCCGCATGGAAGACCGACAGGAAAGAACTCAAGTGGACCCTATTTGTCGAAATAGCCCGCACGGTCAGATACGCCAGTGAAAGCGCATACATCTTCCACAGGGAGATTGGGGCACCTGACCGATACAAACGGTACGTGCGACTTAAGGATGTGTTCACCGCAGAATCGAATTCCACCTGGGGCGATCTCGTTGAAGAGGTAATTGAAACCCTCAAAGACCCAAAACAAGAGTACGGATGGAGGCTAGAGCCCGCTCGACAGCACGAGTACGCGAACAGTGTTATCACCTACCGGCGGGACGTGGCGACGACGGAGCGTCATATCCGCAGGGCTCTTCTGTCGCGGTGGCTCCGGCTGGTGCCACTTGTGGTGATGCCGCTGGTTCTGGCAGTGCTCGGATGGGGAAACCTGTGGCCCGAAGACGTGCCGGACCTGCGCACGTTCAACATCGTGACCATCGCGGTGGTGCTGATCCTGGTGATGGTGTTCCTGGTCGGCTTCTTCCTGCGGGTGAAGGATAAGGAACACGGTGTAAGGTCGGTTTTTCTGCTCCGCAGAGATCTGGAAATCATCCATGACCAGTGGATCCTGAATGCCTCAAAGACGCGCCCGGCAACGGAGCGGCGTGACGGCTACCGAGAGCACATACCGCGGGTGATAGATCGTTTGCGGCGGGATACGCGGTTCTACCGGCGTATTCACAACTGGTTCCAGTGGGGGGTGTTCTTCGCGTCGGTGGGGACCACGGCGACTACGGCTTTCTGGGATACCCCGCAGCCGGGTAAGACGATCCTGATCGTGCTGGGGTCGTTCCTGGCATTCGCCACCGCGGTGACGGGCTATTTCAAATTCCGTGAGCGGGCTTACAACCTTCAGCAGACCGCTGACCAGGTAGAGCAGCACGCCACGGCCTTCGATTTGGGCATTACGCCGTACGCGGATTCGGACGCGGCGGTGAACCTGGAGCGGTTCGCGGAGAACGTGGAGACGCTCCGGATGGAGCAGCGCAAGCGGGAACAGCAGTTGGAACAGCCGCATCAGGGGCAGACCGACGTCATCTGACCGGCGAGCAGGACGGCCGCCAGTACGGCCAACCCGAACGACGCGGCGCCTCGTGCGAAGCGGACCTGGGAGGCGTTGGCAGTGCTAAGCGAACACGCACCTGTCTCCCCGGTGAGTGTCTAACTGCGTGACAACACCGACGGACAGCGGCGGACGCGCACGGACGTCGGGGGACCATCAGCGCAAGCGAGGGGCACACCGGCCCCAGGTCGAGCCCTCACCCAAGTTGCTTCGGGGCGAAGCGGTCCGAGGGGAAAGGCCCTGGAGCCCTGAACAGCGGTAGCAGTGCAATCACCTGTCCGAAGGTAGGCGCGCGGGGGCGCCCGGGTTAGCGCCCTGCGCGGTCTGTAAGCCTGCCGTGGGCCACCTCTGGGCCGTGCCTGGGCCGTCCGGGGGAGGCCAGCGATGACCGCCGACGACCAACAACGACGACGAGGGCACGGCCGGCGGCCGTGCCCTCGTCGTTCTTCTCCCCAGCTAGACCCAGGTGTCCAGCCACATCCGCGCCCGCCAGCTGTCGATCGGGATCGCCGTGCCGGTGAACAGGGGCCAGAAGTAGATGAAGTTCCAGGAGATCAGCAGGACCAGGATGCCCGCGGAGGTGGCGCCGACCACGCGGCGGGTGTCGCTGGAGCCCGGTGGGCCGATGATCGCGCCGATCATCATCGCCACGGCCAGACACAGGAACGGCACGAAGACGACCGCGTAGAAGAAGAAGATCGTCCGGTCCTGGTAGAGGAACCACGGCAGATAGCCGGCCGCGATGGCGCAGGCGATGGCGCCGGCCCGCCAGTCGCGGCGGAACGCCCAGCGCCACAGGACGTACACGATCGCGAAGCAGGCCGCCCACCACAGCAGCGGCGTGCCGAGCGCCAGCACCTCGCGCGCGCACTTCTGCCCCGCGTCCGCCGGGCAGCCGTCGGTGCCGGGGGACGGGGACTCGTAGAAGTACGACACCGGGCGGCCGAGGACGAGCCAGCTCCACGGGTTGGACTGGTAGGTGTGCGGGGAGTCCAGGTGGAGGTGGAACTCGTACACCTCGTGCTCGTAGTGCCACAGGCTGCGCACCCAGTCCGGCAGGAAGGACCAGAAGCCGCCCCGGCCGTCGGTGATCGCCCAGTTGCGGAAGTAGCCGCCGGTGCCGTCCGTGGGGGAGAGGATCCAGCCGAGCCAGGACAGGAGGTAGACGGCGACGGCCACCGGGACCGTCGCCAGGAAGGTGATGCCCGTGTCGTACTTCAGGACCGCCAGGCGCGGGTAGCGGGCGCCGGCCACCTTGCGGGCGCCGACGTCCCACAGCAGCGCCATCACACAGAACGCGGCCAGGACGTACAGGCCGTTCCACTTGGTGCCGATGGCCAGGCCCAGCATCAGCCCGGCCGCCCAGCGCCAGGGGCGCCAGCCGAACCGGAAGGAGTCCGCCACCCCCGCGTTCGGGCGGACCAGGCCGTCCGGCCCGGCGGGCAGCGCCGCGGCCAGTCTCGCCCGTGAGCGGTCCCGGTCGATGAGCAGACAGCCGAACGCGGCCACCACGAAGAACATCAGCACGCCGTCGAGCAGCGAGGTGCGGCTCATCACGAAGTGCAGCCCGTCCACCGCGAGCAGCCCGCCCGCGAGGCAGCCCAGGAACGTCGAGCGGAACATCCGGCGCCCGATCCGGCAGAGCATCAGCACGCTCAGCGTGCCGAGCAGCGCGGTCATGAACCGCCAGCCGAACGGGTTGAACCCGAACATCAGCTCGCCGAGCCCGATCACGTACTTCCCGACCGGCGGGTGCACGACGTACGCCGCGTCCGCCGGGATCGCCAGATGCCCGTGCGTCTGGAGGACCAGGTCGTTGGCGTTCTTGTCCCAGTTGACCTCGAAACCGCGGTGGACCAGCGCCCACGCGTCCTTGGCGTAGTACGTCTCGTCGAATATCACCGCCCGCGGGCTGCCCAGGTTCCAGAACCGCAGCACGCCCGCGACCAGCGTCACCAGCAGCGGACCGACCCACCCCGACCAGCGGGTGATCCGGTCGGCCAGGACGGGCGGCACGCCGAGCGCCCGCCACAGTCGCGGACTCGGCTCCGTGTACGGCGGCACCAGCCGGTCGCGGACGTCGCCCGCGGGCGCGTCCGTCGCCGGCGCGTACCCGAACCGGCGCAGCCGCTGCTGCCACGGCGGCCGCCGGTCGTGCGGCGCCTGGCCCTGCCTCAGATCCATGGAGGACGCGGTACTGGTCACCGCGCCATCGTAGGGAACGGTGCTGTGCGAGTCCCGTGCATGCGCGGCGCGGGCCGCGAAGCGGTCGTTTTCCTCCGGCCCGCGGACCCCTGCGAGGATGGGGGCGTGACTGGAACCCTTGTCCTCGCAGGTACCCCCATCGGCGACATCGCGGACGCGCCGCCCCGGCTGGCGCAGGAGCTGGCCGCCGCGGACGTGGTCGCCGCCGAGGACACCCGGCGGCTGCGCCGGCTCACCCAGGCGCTCGGCGTCACGCCGGGGGGCCGCGTGCTGTCGTACTTCGAGGGCAACGAGTCGGCGCGCACGCCGGAGCTGGTCGAGGAGCTGCTCGGCGGGGCGCGGGTGCTGCTCGTCACGGACGCCGGCATGCCGTCGGTGTCCGACCCCGGGTACCGGCTGGTCGCGGCGGCCGTCGAGAAGGACATCCGGGTCACCGCCGTGCCCGGACCGTCCGCCGTGCTCACCGCGCTCGCCCTGTCCGGGCTGCCCGTGGACCGCTTCTGCTTCGAGGGCTTCCTGCCGCGCAAGGCGGGCGAGCGGCTGTCCCGGCTGCGGGAGGTCGCGGCCGAGCGGCGCACGCTGGTCTACTTCGAGGCCCCGCACCGCCTCGACGACACCCTCGCCGCGATGGCCGAGGTCTTCGGTGCCGAGCGGCGGGCCGCGGTGTGCCGGGAGCTGACCAAGACGTACGAGGAGGTACGCCGCGGCCCGCTGGCCGAGCTGGCGAGCTGGGCGGCGGAGGGCGTCCGCGGCGAGATCACCGTGGTGGTCGAGGGCGCGCCCGAGACCGGCCCGGAGGAGCTGGACGCGGCGGAACTGGTGCGCCGGGTGCGGGTGCGCGAGGAGGCCGGGGAGCGCCGCAAGGAGGCGATCGCGGCGGTGGCGGTGGAGGCGGGGTTGCCCAAGAGGATCGTGTTCGACGCCGTTGTCGCCGCGAAGCGTGCCGATCGGTGAGGGGCCTGCTCGCGCGGTGTTCCCGAGGGAAAACCGCCCTCTGAGCAGCGATCTTCTCGGATGAGCACGACGGCCAACGGGCGGCAAAAGGCTGTCTCCGTTGGCAAAGGGCGGAGGCGGCCCGGAGGGCCTTTTCGGCAAGGAAGACTCAAATCGCCTCCAACACTCGACAGCCCCGGTGCATTCGCGTCGGCGAAGGCGTCCACTGGTCGAAGGGACCCCGATCAGGGGGTGCTCGTCCAGCGGAAACGAGGAGCTGGCATGAGTGAGATCGCAGGGCAAACCGGCCTCCGCGGTACGGCCACGGCCGTCGTTCACGAGTCGTATTCATTCGCCTGCATGCGCTGCGGGCACGGCTGGGAGCAGTCGTACGCGATAGAGCACCACACGGACGCCGACGGGCAGGAGTTCGTCCTCTACGTGGCCGACGGCCGCGTCGTGCCGTCGCCGCTGCGCCGCCCCAGCTGCCAGAACTGCGACGGCCACGTGGTGCGGATCATGCGCGCCGGGCAGGTGTCGTCGGTACGGGGCGCGCGGCATGGGCACAGCGCGCCGCTGGCCGGGCCGGTGGAGGTGCCTCAGGTGCCGATCGCCGCGGGGGGCGAGGGGACGGGCGGCGCGCAGCACCACTGGCATCTGTCGGACCTGCTGCACCCCTTCCAGCGCAAGGCGGGCTGAGCCCCTGGGGGAGCCCCGGGCGACGGCCCCGGGGGTTCGCCCCTTCCGTAGGATCGGGGCATGCCTTCGAACGCCGGCCAGAGCGGCTCCCAGGGCGACAAGAACGCGGCGCCGCCGCTGCCCGCACCCCTGCGGGTGCCCGTCGCCGACTCCCACACCCACCTCGACATGCAGTCCGACACGGTGGAGGAGGGCCTGGCGAAGGCCGCGTCGGTCGGGGTGACCACGGTCGTCCAGGTCGGCTGCGACGTCGACGGCTCCCGGTGGGCGGCCGAGATCGCGCGGACCCACGAGAGCGTGCACGCCGCCGTCGCCCTCCACCCCAACGAGGCCCCGCGCATCGTCCACGGCGACCCCGACGGCTGGTCGCGGCAGGGGGCCAGGCGGCCGGGCGGGCAGGCCGCGCTGGACGAGGCGCTCGCCGAGATCGACCGGCTCGCCGCGCTGCCCCACGTCAGGGGCGTCGGCGAGACCGGCCTCGATTACTTCCGCACGGGCCCCGAGGGCAAGGAGGCGCAGGAGCGGTCCTTCCGCGCGCACATCGAGATCGCCAAGCGGCAGGGCAAGGCGCTCGTCATCCACGACCGCGAGGCCCACGCCGACGTGCTGCGCGTGCTCAAGGAGGAGGGCGCCCCCGAGCGCACCGTCTTCCACTGCTACTCCGGCGACGCCGAGATGGCCGGGATCTGCGCCCGCGAGGGCTACTTCATGTCCTTCGCCGGCAACGTCACCTTCAAGAACGCCCAGAACCTGCGGGACGCGCTCGCCGTCGCCCCGCTGGAACTGGTCCTCGTGGAGACCGACGCGCCCTTCCTCACCCCGGCGCCGTACCGCGGACGGCCCAACGCGCCGTACCTCGTTCCGGTCACCGTGCGCGCGATGGCCGCGGTGCGCGGCATCGACGAAGACGCGCTGGCGACGGCCCTGAACGCGAACACCGCCCGCGCCTTCGGGTACGAGGCGTAGCCTGCTTTCGTGACGCCGGGTAGTCGATCCGCTTTGGAGAGTGACCGGGGCTCCGCTAGGTTCTGCCCCCGATCCGGACCATTCGGCCCCTCTGGAGCGTGTCGGCGTGAGCAGCAACCCTCGGTTGGAGACCGGTACGGCGCCCGGCGTGTCGCCGGGGCGGCCCGGTAGGCGGCGCGCGCGCCGGCGCGGGGCGCGGGCGGCCAAAGGCCCGGACTCCGTCGTGCGCCGGTTGCTGCCGCGGGCGCTGGTGGTGGCCTTCCTGGCCGGCGGCACCACCGCGTTCGTCGCGCAGGACCGGGCGATCCAGCTCAGCGTCGACGGCCGGCCGCGGGCGCTGCACACCTTCGCCGACGACGTGGAGGCGCTGCTCGCCGAGGAGGGCGTGCGCGTGGGGGAGCACGACATGGTCGCGCCCGCCCCGGGCACACCGCTCACCGGCGGCGACGCGATCGCGGTGCGCTACGGCCGTCCCGTGCGGCTCACGCTGGACGGCCGGCGGCGGCAGGTGTGGACGACGGCGCACACGGTGGACGGGGCGCTGCGGGAGCTGGGGGTGCGGGCCGAGGGCGCGTACCTGTCGGCCTCGCGCTCCCAGAGCATCGGCCGCGCGGGGCTCGCGCTCGACGTGCGCACCGAGCGGGCGGTCACCGTCATGGCCGACGGGCGGGCCCGTACGATCCGCACCAACGCAGCGACGGCACGGGAGGCGGTCGAGGAGGCGGGGGTCGCCCTGGGCCCCGACGACACGCTCTCCGTCCCGGCCGGCAGCTTCCCGCGCGACGGGCAGACCGTGACGGTGCTGCGGGTGACCGGGGGGCGGGAGGTGCGCGAGGAGGCGATCCCGTTCCGCGTCGAGCGGACCTACGATCCCTCGCTGTTCAAGGGCACCGAGGTCGTGGCGCGTCCCGGGCGCCCGGGACTGCGGCGGACCACGTACCTGCTGCGCACGGTCAACGGGGTGCGGCAGACGCCGCGCCGGGAGGGCGCGGAGGTGGTGCGGCGGCCGCGGAGGCAAGTGGTCCGCGTCGGCACGAAGCCGCTGCCGCGGGCCGGGCGGCCGGTCGACGCGCTCGACTGGCACGGGCTCGCGCTGTGCGAGTCCGGCGGCGATCCGCACGCGGTGGACTCCTCGGGGACGTACGGGGGCCTGTACCAGTTCGACACGCGTACCTGGCACACGCTGGGGGGCACGGGCCGGCCCCAGGACGCGCCGGCGTCCGAGCAGACGTCCCGGGCGAAGAAGCTGTACACGCGGCAGGGGGAGAGCCCCTGGCCGCACTGCGGGGAGCGGTTGCACGGGTAGGTCCGGGGGCGACCCGGGCGCCTCCCGGTGCGGGCGCGTCGCGGCCGGCCGCGCCCGTGCGGCGGAGGCCGCACCGGCACGGCCGGCCGGAGCGTCCCGGCGCGGGGACCTGGCAAGGGGGTGCCCCACCGCCCCGTACCCTTGTCCCGTGAGTAGCCCCGCCCCCGAGTCCCTCCTCGGCCCCGCCGACATCCGCGAGCTCGCGGCAGCGCTCGGTGTCCGCCCCACCAAGCAGCGCGGCCAGAACTTCGTGATCGACGCGAACACGGTCCGCCGTATCGTCCGCACCGCCGAGGTCCGCCCCGACGACGTCGTCGTGGAGGTCGGCCCCGGGCTCGGCTCGCTCACCCTCGCGCTGCTGGAGGTCGCCGACCGCGTCACCGCCGTGGAGATCGACGACGTCCTCGCCGCCGCACTCCCCGCGACCATCGCCGCCCGCATGCCCGCCCGCGCCGACCGTTTCGCGCTGGTCCACTCCGACGCGATGCACGTCACCGAGCTGCCGGGCCCCGCCCCGACCGCCCTGGTCGCGAACCTGCCGTACAACGTCGCCGTCCCCGTGCTGCTGCACATGCTCGACACCTTCCCGAGCATCGAGCGCACCCTCGTCATGGTGCAGTCCGAGGTCGCCGACCGCCTCGCCGCGGCCCCCGGCTCGAAGGTGTACGGCGTCCCGTCCGTGAAGGCCAACTGGTACGCCGAGGTCAAGCGCGCCGGCGCCATCGGCCGCAACGTCTTCTGGCCCGCGCCCAACGTCGACAGCGGGCTCGTCTCCCTCGTGCGGCGCACCGAGCCGATCAGGACGACGGCCACGAAGCGGCAGGTCTTCGCGGTGGTCGACGCGGCCTTCGCGCAGCGCCGCAAGACCCTGCGGGCCGCGCTCGCGGGCTGGGCCGGTTCCGCGGCCGCCGCCGAGGCCGCCCTGGTCGCCGCCGGGATCTCCCCGCAGGCCCGCGGCGAGTCGCTGACGGTCGAGGAGTTCGCCCGCATCGCCGAGCACGCCCAGACCGGCGCCTGACGCCGGCACCCCGCACAGCCCAAGGAGCGCAGTGAGCGTCACGGTCCGCGTCCCCGCCAAGGTCAACGTCCAGCTCGCGGTGGGCGCCGCCCGCCCCGACGGGTTCCACGACCTCGCCAACGTCTTCCTCGCCGTCGGCCTGTACGACGAGATCACGGTCACCCCCGCCGACGAACTGCGCGTCACCTGCGCGGGCCCGGACGCCGGCCAGGTGCCGCTGGACCGCACCAACCTCGCCGCCCGCGCCGCGCTCGCGCTCGCCGCGCGCCGGGGCATCGAGCCGAACGTGCACCTCCACATCGCCAAGGACATCCCCGTCGCCGGCGGCATGGCGGGCGGCAGCGCGGACGGCGCGGGCGCGCTGCTCGCCTGCGACACGTTGTGGGGCACCGGAGCCTCGCGGGCCGAACTCCTCGCGATCTGCGCCGAGCTGGGCAGCGACGTGCCGTTCAGCCTCGTCGGCGGCGCCGCGCTGGGCGTCGGCCGCGGCGAGCAGCTGACCGGCCTCGACGTGGGGGGCACCTTCCACTGGGTGTTCGCGATGGCCGAGCGGGGGCTGTCCACGCCGGCGGTCTTCCGCGAGTTCGACCGGCTGGCCGAGGGCCGCGCGATCCCGGAGCCGGTGGCCTCGCGGGATCTGCTGGACGCGCTGGCGAAGGGCGACGCCGACGCCCTGGCGGCGGCGGTCACGAACGACCTCCAGCCCGCCGCGCTGTCCCTCTTCCCGGAACTGTCCGCCACGCTGTCCGCCGGCCGCGACGCGGGCGCCCTCGCCTCCCTGGTCTCCGGCTCCGGCCCGACCACGGCCTTCCTCACACGGGACGCCGCCGCGGCGGAGAAGGTCGCGCAGGCCCTCCGGGCCTCGGGCACCTGCCGCACGGTACGGACGGCGCGGGGGCCGGTGCCGGGGGCGACGGTGGTCTGAGCGGGCTCGGCACCGGTCGAGGGCGCACACAGGGTGACCATGCCCTCGCGCACCGCCCCCTTCCCCCGAGGGCCTACGCTAGAAAGCTGACCCACGCGGCGGAGCCGCATGTCGATACGCCCCGTGCGCAGGAGTGAAATGGCCGTCAACCTGGTCAATGTCGAGAACGTCAGCAAGGTGTACGGCACCCGTGCCCTGTTGGACGGCGTCTCGCTCGGTGTGCAGGAAGGGGACCGGATCGGGGTCGTCGGCCGCAACGGTGACGGGAAGACCACCCTGATCCGGATGCTCGCCAAGCTGGAGGAGGCCGACACCGGGCGCGTGACGCACTCCGGCGGGCTGCGCCTCGGCGTGCTCACCCAGCACGACTCGCTCGACCCGGCCGCCACCGTGCGCCACGAGGTGATCGGCGACATGGCCGACCACGAGTGGGCCGGGAACGCCAAGGTCAGGGACGTACTGACCGGCCTGTTCGGCGGACTGGACCTGCCCGGCTTCCCCAAGGGCCTGGACACCGTCATCGGACCGCTGTCCGGTGGCGAGCGGCGCCGCATCGCGCTGGCCAAGCTGCTGATCGAGGAGCAGGACCTGCTCGTCCTGGACGAGCCCACCAACCACCTCGACGTCGAGGGCATCTCCTGGCTCGCCCGGCACCTCCAGAACCGCCGCTCGGCCCTGGTCTGCGTGACCCACGACCGCTGGTTCCTGGACCAGGTCTGCACCCGCATGTGGGACGTGCAGCGCGGCGACGTGTACGAGTACGAGGGCGGCTACTCCGACTACGTCTTCGCCCGCGCCGAGCGTGAGCGCATCGCCGCCACCGAAGAGGCCAAGCGGCAGAACCTGGTCCGCAAGGAGCTGGCCTGGCTGCGCCGCGGCGCCCCCGCCCGCACCTCCAAGCCCCGCTTCCGGGTGGAGGCGGCCAACGAGCTGATCGCCGACGTGCCGCCGCCCCGCGACAGCAGCGAGCTGATGAAGTTCGCCTCCTCCCGGCTCGGCAAGACCGTCTTCGACCTGGAGGACGTCACCGTCCAGGCCGGCCCCAAGGTGCTGCTCAAGCACGTCACCTGGCAGCTCGGCCCCGGCGACCGGATCGGCCTCGTCGGGGTGAACGGCGCCGGCAAGACCTCGCTGCTGCGCGCCATGACCGAGGCCGCCCGCTCCGAGGGCGAGGAGCAGCCGGCCGGCGGCCGGATCGCCGTCGGGCGGACGGTCAAGCTCGCCTACCTCTCCCAGGAGGTCGCCGAACTCGACCCGACCTGGCGGGTCCTGGAGGCCGTGCAGCGCGTGCGCGAGCGCGTCGACCTCGGCAAGGGCCGCGAGATGACCGCGGGCCAGCTGTGCGAGACCTTCGGGTTCACCAAGGAGAAGCAGTGGACGCCGGTCGGCGACCTCTCCGGCGGTGAGCGCCGCCGTCTCCAGCTGCTGCGGCTGCTGATGGACGAGCCCAACGTCCTCTTCCTGGACGAGCCCACCAACGACCTCGACATCGAGACCCTCACCCAGCTGGAGGACCTCCTCGACGGCTGGCCCGGCTCGATGATCGTCATCTCCCACGACCGGTTCTTCGTGGAGCGCACCACGGACCGGGTGTTCGCCCTGCTCGGCGACGGCGCCCTGCGGATGCTGCCGCGTGGCATCGACGAGTACCTGGAGCGGCGGCAGCGGATGGAGGAGGTGGTCGCCGAGCGCGCCTCCGCCGCCGCGCCCAAGCCGGCCACGCAGGAGAAGAGCGCCGCCGACCAGCGCGCCGCCAAGAAGGAACTCCAGAAGATCGAGCGGCAGTTGGACAAGGTCTCCGACAAGGAGACCAGGCTGCACGCCCAGATCGCCGAGAACGCCACGGACTTCGCCAAGGTGGCCGAGCTGGACGCCCAGTTGCGGGAACTCGCCGGCGAGCGCGAGGAGCTGGAGCTGCGCTGGCTGGAGCTGGCGGAGGACGCGTAGCACCGCGTCCGCCTCGAATCAGCCAGCGCGGCAAGCGCTTTGTCCCCGGCGCGCGGTGGGTCGCGCGTGCGCCGCGTGAAGGGGGCGTGAAGACGCGTAACGGCGGCATCACGGGCCGGTTCTCCCTTGGGAACAGGGAGGGATCCGGCCCGCTTCGCTGTCCGTACCGGGTGATAGAAAGGGCCGTCTGAGAACCGTCTGCACAACGACCGAGGGTCCGTCGAGAACCTCAGGGCGTGGCTAAAAATCAGTGAACGAGGGGGAAGAGCGCTGATGACTCAGCCGCCCGACCAGTCGCCCAACGGCGGCTTCGGAGCACCGCAGGACCCGAGGAATCCGATAGATCCGATAGATCCGAGGGACCCGAGGGACCCGAGGAACCAGCCTCCGCAGGGCGGCGACTTCGGCGCCCCGCCCGCACCGGCGACGCCCACCGCGCCCGCCGACCGGCCCGCGGTCCCGGCCCAGCCGCCCACCGCGCCCGCGACCCCGGCGGCCCCGCCGCCGACGGTCCTGTCCAAGCCGGCCGGGAATCCGCCGTCGGCCGGTCCGGCCCCGCTCCCGCCCCAGGCCCAGCCCGGCCCGCCGCCGCAGTCGGGACAGCCGCCCCAGCCCCCGCAGCAGCCGGGCCCCGGCTACGGCTACCCGCAGCAGCCCGGCCCCTACGGAGCCCCTACGGCCCCCGGCGCCCCCGGCCCCTACGGAGCCCCTGCGGCACCCGGCACCCCCGGCGCCCCCGGCCCCTACGGAGCCCCTGCGGCACCCGGCACCCCCGGCGCCCCCGGCTCCTACGGAGCCCCTGCGGCCCCCGGCGCCCCCGGCCCCTACGGCTACCCGCAGCAGCCCCAGCAGCCCGGCCCCTACGGGCAGCATCCCCAGCCCGGTTACGGCTTCCCGCAGCAGCCGCCGTACCCCGGTGCCCCCGGCGCCGCGCCGGGCGGCCCCTTCCCGCCCCCGAGCGGCGGCGGCAAGAAGAAGACGGCGCTGATCGTCGGTGCCGCGGCGGCCGCGCTGCTCGTCATAGCCGGCACCGTCTACGCCGTCACCAGCGGCGGCGACGACGGTGAGAAGAAGCCCGTCGCCGAGCAGAGCGGCAGCGGCGCGCCGACCGCCTCCGGCACCCCCTCGCCCGCCTCCTCGTCCACCGGCGGTGACGACCCCGAGGACCTCAACAAGGGCCGCGCGCCCGGCGAGGCGAAGGTGCTCTGGTACAAGTCGGCTCCGGACGCCCCCGGTTCGGGCGCGGACGCCCCCGGCATGTGGATCGCCGGCAACACGGTGGTGAAGGCGGCGTACAAGCAGGTCTTCGCCTACGACACCGGCAACGGCAGCTCCCCCTGGGGCCCCGTCGGCTTCCCGCAGAAGATCTGCGCGGTCACCCCGCAGAAGTCGGACGACGGCAAGGTCGTCGTGGCGTACATGAACGGCGCCGGCGACAACGCCAAGTGCAACCAGCTGGAGCAGCTCGACCTCGCCACCGGCAAGAAGGGCTGGAGCGCCCAGGTCGCCGACGGCGGGCTGTTCGACAGCGCGCTCGACGTCGAACTCAGCGTGGCCGGAAGCACGTTGATGGTGGGCCGCTCCGAGTCGGGCACGGCCTACGACATCGACAGCGGCAAGAAGCTGTACGACAAGAAGCGCTACGGCAACGCCTGCTTCCCGGCCGGGTACGCGGGCGGCGACGGCCGGCTGGTCCAGGTGGCGTCCTGCGCGGCGTCGACCAGCACCGAACACGACGAGCTGCAGGAACTCGACCCGGCCACCGGCAGGGTGAAGTGGACCCAGCCCCTGAAGAAGGGCTGGCAGGTCAGCCGGGTGTACTCGATGAACCCGCTGGTGGTCTATCTGACCAACGAGGACAAGAAGGTGTGGAACATCTCCACCTTCACCTCCGACGGCAAGTTCCGCTCCCAGGTCAAGGTCGACGAGAAGTTCTCGCCCCGCTGCGGCTGGGCCATCCTGGAGCGCGACCTCCAGGGCTGCCAGGGTGTCGCGGCCGACGCCGACACGCTGTACCTGCCCACGGACGCGACGGCGAGCGCCAACGAGATCGTCGCGATCAGCCTCGACAGCGGCAAGGCGAAGTGGCGGGTCAAGTCCCCGGCCGACGAGCCGATGTCGCCGATGAGGACCGAGGGCGGCAAGCTCATCGCGTATGTGCAGCCGTCGTACGACGCGGGCGGCCAGGTCGTCTCGGTCCCGACCGCCGGTTCCTCCCACACCACCACGAAGCTGCTCCAGAACCCGCAGGGCACCGCGGAGATCGAGGACACCTTCTTCGACGGCGTCGTGGACTGGGCCGACGGGCGCTTCATCATCTCGTCCGGCCGGCTGAACGGCAGCGACGAGGCGAAGGAGAAGCTGATCATGGCCTTCGGCAACTGAGCCCGGCCCGCTCCCCGTCCCGTCCGCCGTCCGGCCTTCCGAGTGTCACCGAGGTACCCGAGCCATGACCCAGCCGCCCCCGCCGAACCAGCCCCCGCAGCAGGGGGGGTTCGGCCCGCCGACCCCGCCGCCCCCGCAGGGCACCCCGGGCCAGCAGCCCCCGCAGCAACCGCCCGGCCCCCCGCAGCAGCCCCAGCCCGGCTACGGCTACCCGCAGCCGATGCAGCCGCCGCCTCCGGCCCCGCCGGCGGGCTACGGCTACCCCGCCGCGCCCCCGAACCCGTACGGCCAGCAGCCGGCCGCCCCCTACGGGGCCCCGCAGCAGAACCCGTACGCCATGCCCGCCCAGCCGGGCTACGGCTATCCGGGCCAGCCCCCGACCATGCCGATGCAGCAGCACGGCAGCGGCGGCGGGCGGAACAACACCGCGCTGTACATCGTGATCGCGGCGGTCGTCGTGATCGCGCTGATCGTCGTCGGCGGCATCTGGATCGCGGGCTCCGGTGACGGCGGCACCAAGCAGGACACCGCCTCCTCCGGCGGAACCAACGGCGGCGGTCAGGACAAGGGCTCCGGCGGCTCGACCGGCGGCAAGGAGAAGGTGCCGGCCGACCCCGCGGCCAAGGTCCTCTTCCAGATCCCGTCGCCCTCCGTGGGGGACACGGTGAGCACCGCGGGCTCCTGGCTGACCGACAAGGTGTACGCCAAGACCGGGGTGGACGAGATCGACGGCTACGACCCGGTCAAGGGCACCAAGCTGTGGACGGTCAAGCTGCCCGGCCCGGTCTGCGCGGCCAGCCGGCACATGACCGCCGACAACAAGACGGCGATCACGTACCAGCCGACGAACAAGAAGTACGACGGCTGCTCCGACATCGCGGCGATCGACCTCGTCGCGGGCAAGAAGCTGTGGACGCGCACCGTCAACTCCGGTGACTACCCGGTCAATTACCAGAACGTGACGGTGTCCCAGCGCACCGTCGCGCTCGGCGACAGCAACGGCGGCGCGGCCTTCGACATCGACTCCGGCAAGCCGCTGTGGCAGCCGAAGCCGGGCGAGGAGTGCTACGACGCGGGCTACGGCGGCGGCGCCAAGCTGGTCGCGGTGCGCAGCTGCGGCGACTCGGACAACACCCAGCTGTCCATCCAGACCATCGACCCGCAGTCGGGCAAGGTCATCTCCGAGTACAGGATGGACCCGGGCATCGAGTACGCCTCGGTCGTCTCCACCGACCCGCTCGTGGTGGCCGCCGACGTCGGCGACAGCGCGGGCGACGGCAGCGGCATCTCGGACTACTTCTCCATCGACAACAAGACCGGCAAGCTGCTCGCCCGGATCTCCGCGCCCGGCAAGACCTATGGCGGCCGCTGCGACGGCATCACCCGGATCGAGGACTGCCACGAGGTCGTCGTCGGCGGCGGCAAGCTGTTCGTGCCGACCGAGGAGCACGACGGCAGCGGGACCTCCTACAGCACGACCAACGAGGTCGTCGCCTTCGACCTGACCACGGGCAAGCCCACCGGCCAGCGCGCCGAGGCCGGGGACGGCTACCTGCTGTCGCCGCTGCGCATGGACGGCGGCAACCTGATCGCCTACAAGAAGCCGCCGTACGACAAGGGCGGCCAGATCGTCAGCATCGACGGCTCCACCTTCAAGGAGACCAAGCTCCTGGAGAACCCCTCCACGGAGAGCGTCCGGCGGGCGGAGGGCAGCATGCTGCCGGACTACGCGGAGATCCTCTTCGCGAACGGCCGGCTGTACATGTCCGACGTCTTCGTCGACAAGGCGGACCCGGGCGACGACAAGTCGTACCTGGTGCTGGCCTTCGGCACGAACGACTGACCGCCACAACACAATCACCCGAACGGGTGACTTAGTCAGCAGTGCCCCGGATGTCATCGATCCGGGGCACTTCTGCCGTCCAGGGCAGCGCGGCGTCGAACAAGCGTGTAGCTTCCGGGGGCATGAAAGGGGCGGGGTGCCGGGGGGCCCTCTGTCCTTCGGGCCGGTGGACGTTCATAGTGGGGCATCCATGGGCGGGACTGGGGGGTTTCACTATGGGAGTACGGCTCATGGTCGTGGACGACCATCGCCTGCTCGCGGAGGCGCTGGCGTCGGCGCTGAAACTGCGCGGGCACCGGGTGCTCGCCTCGGCCGCGCCCGCCGCGGGCGCGGCGGACCTGGTGATCACGCGGGCGCCGGAGGTGTGCCTGCTGGGTACGGCCGCCCCGGCCGAGCCGGGGGCCTTCGACCCGGTGGCGAAGATCAAGCGGGAGCGACCGCAGGTGGCGGTGGTGGTGCTCGGCCCGGTGCCGTCGCCCCGGGGGATCGCCGCGGCGTTCGCCGCCGGGGCGTCGGGGTACGTACGGCACGACGAGCGCATCGAGGGCGTCGAGCGCGCGATCATGAAGGCCCGGTCCGGCGAGTCGGCGGTCTCCCCCGCCCTCCTCCAGGAGGCCTTCACCGAACTCCTCAACCCCACCGCCCAGCCCGACGACGAGGCCCAGCGCCTCCTGCGTGTCCTCACCCCCCGCGAGGTCGAGGTCCTCGTCCGCGTCGCCGACGGCGAGGACACCCGCGTCATCGCCTCCGGCATGCGGATAGCCCCGAGCACGGCCCGGACGCATGTCCAGCGGGTGCTGATGAAGCTGGGCGTGGGGTCGAGGCTGGAGGCGGCGGCTCTGGCCGCCCGCACGGGGCTGCTGGATCGCGCGGGCGACCACCACGCCCCGTAAGGCGCGGGGAACCGCGCGACCCGCCGCGGCCGGCGGGCGGCCCCCCGCACCCCGACGGGGCTACTCCTCCCGCTCCTGCGGCGGAGCCGTCGGCCGCAGCTTCAGCCACACGAGGAAGAAGGCACCCAGCGCCAGCATCCCGATCCCGGTCCACAGGTTGATGTTGACCCCCTGCGCCTTGTCGATCGCGGACTGCGAGTCCGTGATGCCGGCGATCGTGACGATGACGCCGTAGACCACGAAGAGCCCGCCGATGATGCGGCGCAGATCGAAGATGCGGGCGGCCGTCGCGGACTTGGCCTCCAGTTCGGTGACCTCCCGCGCGATCTCGTCCTCGGTGTAATGGTGTTCGGAGTTCTCGGACATGTTCCCTCGATCCTCCCGCGTCAGAACGAGAACGGGATGTAGCAGGCGGCGGCGAGCACGACCGCGCCCCAGCCCAGAAGGGCGGGCCTGCGGTACCAGGCGTCGTCACCGGGCGCCGGCGGCTCGGACATGCCGGGGGAGCGGGTGCCGTAGACCAGGCCCTGGAGCTCCTGCGCCGGCTTCGGCTCGGTGAACAGGGACACCAGGACCATCACGACCGCACCGGCGACGAACCCGGCGATCGCCGAGACGAAGTTGGCGCCCTGGTCGGAGGGGATGGAGATGATCCCCTTCTTGTAGAGGACGAAGTAGTTGACCATCGCGGTGGCGGTGCCCGCGAGCAGGCCCCAGAAGCCGGACTTGACCGACGCCCGCTTCCAGAACATGCCGATGATGAAGACGACGAACATCGGCACGTTGAAGAAGGAGAACAGCGTCTGGAGGTAGGCCATGATGTTCGAGAACGACGACGCGAGGAACGCCGTACCGACGGACGCGCAGACGCCGATCACGGTGATCCACCGGCCGAACCGGACGTAGTAGGCGTCCTCCCGTCCGCGCACCACGTACTTCGCCCAGATGTCGTTGGTGAACACGGTGTTGAAGGACGACACGTTGGCCGCCATGCCGGCCATGAACGCGGCGAGCAGACCGGTGACCGCGATGCCGAGCACACCGTTGGGCAGCAGCTCCTGCATCAGGTACGGGATGGCGTCGTTGTACTGCAGCCCCGACCCGCTGGTGCCGATGCCGGGCACGAGGGCGGCCGCGACCAGGCCCGGGATCATCACCAGGAAGACGATGAAGATCTTCGGGTACGCGGCGATCAGCGGCGTCCGCTGCCCGGCCGAGAGGTTCTTCGCGGACAGGGCGCGCTGCACCTCGGCGAAGTTGGTGGTCCAGTAACCGAAGGACAGCACGAAGCCGAGGCCGAGGACGATGGTCAGCCAGTTCGCGCCGAGCGGGTTGCTGCTGCCGATCCCGGTGCCGCCCCACGCGGTGGTGAAGTCGTGCCCGTGGGTCTCGGCGAGCTTGTGGGTCAGCCCGCCCCAGCCGCCGACCTTGCGCAGGCCGAGGATGGTGATGGGGATGAGGGCGGCGAGGATCACGAAGAACTGCAGGACCTCGTTGTAGATCGCCGAGGACAGACCGCCCAGCGTGATGTACGCGAGGACGAAGGCGCCGGCGACCACGATGGCCACCCACTGCGGCCAGCCCAGCAGCGCCTCGACCACGATCGCGAGGGCGTACAGGTTGACACCGGCGATCAGGATCGCGGCGAAGGCGAACAGGATCGAACTGAGCAGATGGGCTGCCTTGTCGAAGCGCAGCAGCAGGAACTCGGGGACCGAGCGGACCTTGCTGCCGTAGTAGAAGGGCATCATCACCAGGCCGAGGAAGACCATGGCGGGGATGGCGCCGATCCAGTACCAGTGCACGGTGTAGGCGCCGTACTGGGCGCTGTTGGCGGCCATGCCGAGGATCTCGGTGGCCGCCAGGTTCGCCGAGATGAAGGCGAGGCCGGTGATCCAGGCGGGCAGCGAGCGTCCGGAGAGGAAGAAGTCGAGGCTGGTCCTGACCGAGCGGCGGGCCGCGAGACCGATGCCGAGCACGACGACGAAGTAGATCGCCAGGATCGTGTAGTCCAGCCAGTTGGTCGGGAGCCGTAGCCCGGCCGCCGCCAGATACGTATGCGCGTATGTGGGGGTTTGCATGAGAACTCGCTTCGTTGCGCGAACTGATCAGAGCGGAACCTACGCCTGTGTGTTTAGAAAATGAACACTTCTGATGGTGATCTTTGTTCGATTGTGATGATCTGATTCTGTGTCGGGTTGTGGTCTGTTATGTTTGATTCTGTTGAGAGGAGTCCGGTGTGAAGAAGACCCCGACCCTGCTGGCCGACGGCCGTGAGCTGATCTACTACGACCTGCGGGACGACGCCGTGCGCGACGCGGTCGACCGGCGCCCGCTGGACCGCACGGCCACCACCGCCGAGATCCGCCGGGATCCGCTGCTCGGCGACCGGGTCGCCGTCGCCTCCCACCGGCAGGGCCGCACCTACCACCCGCCGGCCGACCAGTGCCCGCTCTGCCCGACCGAGGGCGACCGGCTCGGCGAGATCCCGGACTCCTCGTACGACGTCGTCGTCTTCGAGAACCGCTTCCCTTCGCTCGCCGGCGACTCCGGGCGCTGCGAGGTCGTCTGCTTCACCTCCGACCACGACGCCTCCTTCGCCGATCTGACCCCCGAGCAGGGGCGCCTGGTGCTGGACGCGTGGACGGACCGCACGGCGGAGCTGTCGCAGCTGCCCTGCGTCGAGCAGGTGTTCTGCTTCGAGAACCGCGGCGCCGAGATCGGCGTGACCCTGGGCCACCCGCACGGACAGATCTACGCCTATCCCTTCACCACCCCGCGCACCGCGCGGATGCTCCACTCGCTCGCCGCGCACCGGGCGGAGACCGGCGGGGAGAACCTGTTCGACGCGGTCCTCGAACGGGAACTCGCCGGCGAGCGGGTCGTCCTGGAGGGTGAACACTGGGTGGCCTTCGTGCCGTACGCGGCGCACTGGCCGTACGAGGTCCACCTGTACCCCAGGCGCCGCGTCCCCGACCTGCTCGCGCTGGACGAGGCGGCGCGCACAGAATTCCCCCAGGTGTATCTGGAACTCTTGAGGCGCTTCGACCGGATCTTCGGCCCCGGCGAGCCGCCGACGCCGTACATCGCCGCCTGGCACCAGGCGCCGTTCGGGCCGCTCGCCGGATTCGACGGGGTGACGCGGGACGACTTCGCGCTCCATCTGGAGCTTTTCACCATCCGCCGCACTTCCGGCAAGCTGAAGTTTCTCGCGGGTTCCGAGTCCGGCATGAGCGTGTTCATCAACGACGTGCCGCCGGAACGCGCGGCCGAGCGACTGCGAGAGGTAGCGACTTCATGAAGTACCTGGTGACGGGTGGCGCGGGATACGTCGGCAGCGTGGTGGCCCAGCATCTGCTGGAGGCCGGGCACGAGGTCACCGTCCTCGACAACCTCTCCACCGGCTTCCGCGAGGGAGTCCCGGCCGGCGCCGCCTTCATCGAGGGCGACATCCGCGACGCCGCCAAGTGGCTCGACCCCTCGTACGACGGCGTGCTGCACTTCGCCGCGTTCTCCCAGGTCGGCGAGTCCGTGGTGAAGCCCGAGAAGTACTGGGACAACAACGTCGCCGGCACCCTCGCCCTGCTCGGCGCCCTGCGCGAGGCGGGCGTGCGCAAGCTCGTCTTCTCCTCCACGGCCGCCACCTACGGCGAGCCCGAGCAGGTCCCGATCACCGAGGACGCCCCGACCCGCCCGACCAACCCCTACGGCGCCTCCAAGCTCGCCGTCGACCACATGATCACCAGCGAGGCCCACGCCCACGGCCTCGCGGCGGTCTCCCTGCGCTACTTCAACGTGGCGGGCGCGTACGGCGCGTTCGGCGAGCGGCACGACCCCGAGTCGCACCTCATCCCGCTCGTCCTCCAGGTCGCCCAGGGCCGGCGCGACGCCATCTCCGTCTACGGCGACGACTACCCGACCCCCGACGGCACCTGCGTCCGCGACTACATCCACGTGGCGGACCTGGCCGACGCGCATCTGCTGGCGCTCACGGCGGCGAACCCGGGCGAGCACCTGATCTGCAACCTCGGCAACGGCAACGGGTTCTCCGTGCGCCAGGTCATCGAGACCGTCCGCGAGGTCACCGGCCACCCGATCCCCGAGGTCACCGCCCCGCGCCGGGGCGGTGACCCGGCCGTCCTGGTCGCCGCCGCGGACACCGCCCGCGAGAAACTGGGCTGGAACCCGACCCGCGCGGAGCTCGCGGGCATCGTCGCGGACGCCTGGGAGTTCGCACAGAACCTGTCGAAGGAGAACTAGTGGGGGCACAGCAGGTCGCCGAGCGCTTCACCGAGCTGTACGGGGCGCGCCCGGAGGGAGTGTGGGCGGCGCCGGGCCGGGTCAACCTGATCGGCGAGCACACCGACTACAACGACGGCTTCGTCATGCCGTTCGCACTGCCCCACCAGGCGGTCGCGGCGGTCTCCCGCCGGGACGACGGCCTGCTGCGCCTGCATTCGGCCGACATGGAGGGCGGCGTCGTCGAGCTGCGCCTCGACGCGCTCGCCCCGGGCACCGACGCCGCGTGGACGGCGTACCCGGCGGGCGTCGTCTGGGCCCTGCGCGAGGCGGGCCACGGGATCACCGGGGCGGACGTCCACCTCTCCTCGACCGTCCCCACGGGCGCGGGCCTGTCCTCCTCCGCCGCCCTGGAGGTCGTGATCGCCCTCGCCTTCGACGACCTGTACGACCTCGGCCTCGCCCCCTGGCAGCTGGCCCGCCTGTGCCAGCGCGCCGAGAACGTCTACGTCGGCGCGCCGACCGGCATCATGGACCAGACCGCGTCCGCGTGCTGCGCGCCGGGCCACGCCCTCTTCCTCGACACCCGGGACCTCTCCCAGCAGCAGATCCCCTTCGACCTCGCGGCCGAGGGCCTGCGCCTCCTCGTGGTCGACACCCGGGTCAAGCACGCCCACAGCGGCGGCGAGTACGGCAAGCGCCGGGCCGGCTGCGAGAAGGGCGCGGCCCTGCTCGGCGTCGACGCCCTGCGCGACATCGCCTACGCCGACCTGGACGCGGCGCTCGCCCGCCTGGGCGACGAGGAGGAGATCCGCCGCCTGGTGCGCCACGTCGTCACCGAGGACGAGCGCGTCGAACGCACGGTCGCCCTCCTGCGCGCCGGCGACCCCCGCGCCATCGGCCCGATCCTCACCGAGGGCCACGCCTCCCTGCGCGACGACTTCCGCATCTCCTGCCCGGAACTGGACCTCGTCGTGGACACGGCCCTCGCCCACGGAGCCCTCGGCTCCCGCATGACCGGCGGCGGCTTCGGCGGCTCGGCCATCGTCCTCACGGAGTCCTCCGAGGTCCCCTCCTTGACCAAGGCCCTGGAAGCAGCCTTCGCGACAGCGGACTTCATGGCTCCGCGGGTCTTCGAGGCGGTACCGTCGGCGGGGGCGCGGCGCTTGGTCTGACACCGGACCGGGGCGCGGCGCATGTCGTGAGACGGGGGTGTGCGCGGTTGATGACGGACGACGAGATACGGTCCCGGTTCGACGGCCGGGGAACGGTCGAGATCCGGGGCGGGGAGTCGATCAAGGCGCGGGCCGAACCGATCGCGCATGCCCTCGGGTACCGGCTGGTGTCCACCGAGACCCGCCGTCCCGCGACCTCCCTGCTCGGGTATCGCGGCCCCGCCACCCTCGGGCTGTTCTTCCGCCGCGACGACGATCCGCGCGCCCGGCGCCGGGCCGAGCAGACGACCGAGCGGCTGCGGGCGGGCGGGCCCCTGCTGGTGGAGGGGGAGTCGGCCGCGCCTCCGCCGCCGCCCCGGCCGGCTCCGCCGCTCATCCCCCGCCCCCCGGCGCCGCGCCCGCGGCGCTCGCTGGAGCCGCCCCCGCCCCCGCCCGCGCCGGTCACGCCGCCCGGACCCCGGGTGCCGCCCCGGCCGTCGTACCCGCCCCCGCCCCCGCCCCCGCCTCCGCCGCCCTCGGCGTGAGCCCCGTCAGGCCAGGCGTTTCACCAGCGTGTACTCCGTGATGCCCGGGGGGTAGTCGGGGATCTCGCAGACCACGTCGTAGCCCTGTTTGCGGTAGAAGTCCGGGGCCTGGAAGTCCCAGGTCTCCAGGCGGGAGGCGGAGCAGCCGCGGTCGGTGGTGGCGAGGTGTTCGGCGCGGGCGAGGAGGTGGGTGCCGAGGCCCGTGCCGCGGTGCGGGGCGTCCACCCAGAGGTAGGTGACGTGGAGCCAGCTGGTCCAGGTGTGGCCGACCAGGCCGCCGGCGAGGGCGCCGGCGGGGTCGAGGGCCCAGACGTGGAGCGGGACCTCGCGTTCCGCGGGGGTGCCGCGCAGGGTCGCGAGGACCGGGGAGGCCGCCGTGTTGGTGTCCAGCAGCCGGGTGCGGAGCAGTTCCTGTCGTGCCTTGTCGACTTCCGCCTCGATACGAAACATGCGGCACACGATAAACGCGCCGGACGGCCAGTTCTGTAAATCTCCTTCCGCTGCGTGCCGGTATCCGTACGCTGAGATACGACGCCGGTGGGGGCCGGTGCCGTTCAGGGGGTTCTGTGGTTCGTATCCGAGTCCTGGTCGTGGACGACCACCGCATCTTCGCCGAGTCGCTCGCCGCCGCCCTGGCCGCCGAGCCCGATGTCGAGGTCGCCGCCGCCGGCAGCGGTCCGGCCGCGCTGCGGTGTCTGGAGCGGGCCCTCGCCGAGGGCCGCCGCTACGACGTCCTGCTCGTGGACGCCGACCTGGGTGGGAAGCCGACCGGTGGCCGGCCGCCGGTGCCCGTCCGGGAGGCGGACGAGGAGGGCCTGGTCGACGGGCTTTCGCTGGTCGCGGGGGTGCGGGCCGCCCAGCCCGCCGTCCGCACCGTCGTCCTCGCCGAGAAGGACGACCCGCGCCGCGCCGCCCTCGCCCTGAGCGCCGGTGCCTGCGGCTGGGTCGCCAAGGACTGCTCCCTGTCCCGGCTGCTCGCGGTGATCCGGGGCGTGCTGCGCGGCGAGACGCATCTGCCGCCCGCGCTGCTGACCGGCGTGCTCAGGGAGCTGACCGCCGCGCGCAGGCACCGCACCGAGAGCGAACGCCTGGTGGAGTCCCTCACGCCCAGGGAGCGGGAGGTGCTGCGCTGCATGGTCGCGGGCCTGGGCCGCAAGGCCGTCGCCGAGCGGCTGTACCTTTCCCCGCACACCGTCCGCACCCATATGCAGAACGTCCTCGGCAAGCTCGGCGTCCATTCCACCCTCGCCGCCGTCGCCCTCGCCCGGCGGGCCGGGGTGGGCCCGGTGGACCTAGCCGGGGACGTTGTCGAACGGGGCGGTCAACTGGCGTAGCAGTCCCGCCAGTTCCGCACGCTGCGCCGAGGACAGCTCGCCGAGGATGGCCCGCTCCTGCGCCAGCAGCCCCGCGAGGGACTCGTCCGCGCGGTCCCGGCCGGTGTCGGTCAGCCGCACCAGCACACCGCGCCGGTCGCTCGGGTCGGGGAGCCGTTCGACCAGGCCCTTCTTCGCCAGGCGGTCGATCCGGTTGGTCATGGTGCCCGAGGTGACCAGGGTCTGGGTCAGCAGCTGTCCGGGGGAGAGCTGGTACGGCGTGCCCGCGCGCCGCAGCGCCGTCAGTACGTCGAACTCCCAGGGCTCCAGCTGGTGTTCCGCGAACGCGAGCCGGCGCGCGCGGTCCAGGTGCCGGGCGAGCCGGCTCACCCGGCTGAGCACTTCCAGCGGCTCCACGTCGAGGTCCGGGCGCTCCCGGCGCCACGCTGCGACCAGCCGATCGACCTCGTCCTCCATGGGATCAGTGTAGTGGTTGTGTCGACATGAAGTCTCTTGGGATCGAGTATCTTTCGCTCAAGTATCTTGACATCAAGATAAGTGCGCGGGAAGGTGAGCACCATGACGACACCGACCTGGGACCCCGAGCAGTACCTCCGGCACGCCGGCCACCGCGCCCGCCCCTTCGCCGACCTGCTCGCCCGTGTCCCCGCCCTGCCCGGCGCCCGGCCCCGCATCGCCGACCTCGGCTGCGGCCCCGGCAACGTCACCGCGACGCTCGCCGGACGCTGGCCCACCGCGCACATCACCGGCTACGACAACTCGCCCGAGATGCTGGACCGCGCCCACACCGAGCACGAGGGCCCCACGGCCGGCGGCGGCCGCCTGGACTTCGCCCACGCCGACGCCCGCGACTGGACGCCCGAGGAGTCGTACGACCTGATCGTCAGCAACGCCACCCTCCAGTGGGTGCCGGGACACCTCGACCGGTTCGCCGACTGGATCGCGGCCCTCGCGCCCGGCGGGACCTTCGCCTTCCAGGTGCCGGACAACATCGACGCCCCGCTGCACGCCCTCATGCGCGAACTGGCCGCGACCCCGCGCTGGAAGGACCGGCTCGCCGGGGTCCTGCGCCGCACCGGCTCGGTGTACGACCCGGCCGTCTACCTGGACCGCCTCGCCCGCCTCGGCTGCGCCCCCGACGTCTGGCGGACCACGTACCTCCACGTCCTCGCGGGCGAGGACCCGGTCCTCGACTGGGTCAAGGGCACCGGTCTGCGGCCCGCCCTGACCGCGCTCGCCGACGACCCCGAGGCGCGGGAGGCGTTCCTGACCGAGTACCGGGACCTGCTGCGGGGCGCCTACCCGAGCGCGCCCTACGGCACGGTCCTGCCCTTTGGGCGGCTGTTCGCCGTGGCCGTGAAGGGGGACTGACGATGCTCGTCGCACTCGATCATGTGCAGCTCGCCGCGCCGCCCGGATCGGAGGACGCCCTGCGCTCGTACTACGTCGGCGTCCTCGGCATGACCGAGGTGCCCAAGCCCCCGGTCCTGGCCGCACGCGGCGGCTGCTGGTTCGAGACCGGCTCCGTCCGCCTCCACCTCGGCATCGACCCCGGCTTCCGCCCCGCCGAGAAGGCCCACCCGGGCCTTGAGGTCCGCGGCATCGAGGCGTACGCGGCCCGGATCGCCGCCCAGGGCGCGCCCGTGACCTGGGACGACAACCTTCCCGGGTACCTGCGCTTCTACTCGCGGGACCCGGTCGGCAACCGGCTGGAGTTCCTGGAGCCGGTCAGGCGGTCCGCCGGGGCGAGTGACCAGGATGTGGATCACCGTGTCGTCGACGACGTGGCGGAATGACTCGACGAGGTGAATCCAAGCGGCCCCGAGGGTCGCCTTCTCCGGTGGACCTCAGTTCTTCCGGTGGCCTATCAGCCGCGGCCGCTGCTCCAGCCCGTCCAGGCCGTGCCACGCCAGGTTCACCAGATGGGCGGCCACCTCCGCCTTCTTCGGGCGGCGGACGTCCAGCCACCACTGGCCCGTCAGGGCGACCATGCCGACCAGGGCCTGGGCGTAGAGGGGGGCGAGCTTGGGGTCGAAGCCGCGGGACTTGAACTCGCGGCCCAGGATGTCCTCCACCTGCGTGGCGATGTCGGAGATCAGGGACGCGAAGGACCCCGTCGACTGCGGGATCGGCGAGTCGCGGACGAGGATGCGGAAACCGTCCGTGTACTCCTCGATGTAGTCGAGGAGCGCGAACGCCGCCTGCTCGCACAGCTCACGCGGATGGCCGGCCGTCAGCGAACTGGTCACCATGTCGAGCAGCCGCCGCATCTCGCGGTCGACCACCACCGCGTACAGCCCCTCCTTGCCGCCGAAGTGCTCGTACACCACCGGCTTGGAGACCCCGGCCTTCGCCGCGATCTCCTCCACCGACGTGCCCTCGAAGCCCTTCGTCGCGAAGAGGGTGCGACCGATCTCCAGCAGCTGCTGGCGACGCTCGGCACCGGTCATACGGGTCCGGCGGGTCCGCCGCTGCTTGTCGGTTCCTGGACTGCTGCTGCTGGAATCGGTCGCCACGGCGTCAATCATGCCGCCTCGGCGGTCTCCTTCCGGCGCCGGGAGCCGCCATCCACGTCGTTACGGCGCGAATCGATACGCGAGCGTGACGGCCAGCGCACGTCGTACGCCCAGCCCAGCCGCTCGAAGATCCAGATGAACCGGGCCGAGGAGTCGATCTGGCCCCGCATCACCCCGTGCCGCGCCGAGGTGGGGTCGGCGTGGTGCAGGTTGTGCCAGGACTCGCCGCACGACAGCACCGCCAGCCACCACACATTGCCCGAACGGTCCCGCGACTTGAACGGCCGTTTGCCCACCGCGTGGCAGATCGAGTTGATCGACCACGTCACATGGTGCAGCAACGCCACCCGGACGAGTGAACCCCAGAAGAACGCGGTGACCGCGCCCCACCAGGACATCGTCACCAGACCGCCGATCAGCGCGGGCAGCAGCAGGGACACCGCCGTCCACAGCACGAACTGCCGGGAGACCGCCCGCAGCGCCGGGTCCTTGATCAGATCCGGCGCGTACTTCTCCTGCGACGTCTGCTCCTCGTCGAACATCCAGCCGATGTGCGCCCACCAGAGGCCCTTGAGCAGCGCCGGCACCGTCTCGCCGTACTTCCACGGAGAGTGCGGGTCGCCCTCCGCGTCGGAGAACCTGTGGTGCTTGCGGTGATCGGCCACCCAGCGCACCAGCGGCCCCTCCACCGCCATCGACCCCATGATCGCCAGCGCGATCCGCAGCGGCCGCTTCGCCTTGAACGAACCGTGGGTGAAATACCGGTGGAAACCGATCGTGATGCCATGGCACCCGAGGTAGTAGAAGAACACCAGCAGGCCCACGTCGAGCCAGCTCACCCCCCAACCCCAGGCCAGCGGCACCGCGGCCACCAGCGCCAGGAACGGCACGGTGATGAAGAGCAGCAGTGTGATCTGTTCGATCGACCGCTTCTGCTCACCGCCCAGCGTGGCCAGAGGAGGGGAAGTGTCGGTGGCCTTACGGGCTTCTTCGATCACATCGGAGTGTGAGGTCATGCGCGTCCCCTGTGGGGTCGAGGGTCGGGGGTGGGCGCCGGGCCACCGGAACCGGACGTGGGGAGTCCGCATGTCCTTACGGTTCCGTAACCTACGGCGTCGTAAGTATGGCAGCGTGTCGCGCGGCGGCAAGAGCCCGAGATCCTGCGCGTCTCCATCGACACCTATCCTTGGAATCGGTCGGACAGCGCGGTCCGCTGAAGTTTCCTTCCCGGACGCTCCGGCCCGCATGCGGCACCAGGCCGCGCGGCAAGCGGCCGGGTTTCCACCCAGCTGAGCTTCAACACTGCAAGGAGCCGCACCTGTGAGCAGTGCCGACGACCAGACCACCACGACCAGCAGCGAGCTGCGCGCCGACATCCGCCGCCTGGGTGATCTCCTCGGAGAGACCCTCGTACGGCAGGAAGGCCCCGAGCTCCTCGAACTGGTCGAGAAGGTCCGCCGCCTCACCCGTGAGGACGGCGAGGCCGCCGCCGAGTTGCTGCGAGGCACCGAACTGGAGACCGCCGCCAAGCTGGTGCGGGCCTTCTCCACCTATTTCCACCTCGCCAACATCACCGAACAGGTGCACCGGGGCCGCGAACTGCGCGCCAGGCGTGCCGCCGAGGGCGGCCTCATCGCCCGTACGGCCGACCGCCTCAAGGACGCCGACCCCGAACACCTGCGCGGGACCGTCCACCACCTCAACGTGCGGCCCGTCTTCACGGCGCACCCCACCGAGGCGGCCCGCCGCTCCGTCCTCAACAAGCTCCGGCGCATCGCGGCCCTCCTGGACACCCCCGTCCTGGACTCCGACCGCCGCCGCCACGACATCCGCCTCGCCGAGAACATCGACCTCGTCTGGCAGACCGACGAGCTGCGCGTCGTACGCCCCGAACCCGCCGACGAGGCCCGCAACGCCATCTACTACCTGGACGAACTCCACGCCGAGGCCGTCGGCGACGTCCTGGAGGACCTCACCGCGGAGCTGGAGCGCGTCGGCGTCAAGCTCCCCGACGACACCCGCCCCCTCACCTTCGGCACCTGGATCGGCGGCGACCGCGACGGCAACCCCAACGTCACCCCCCAGGTCACCTGGGACGTCCTCATCCTCCAGCACGAACACGGCATCAACGACGCCCTGGAGATGATCGACGAGCTGCGCGGCCTCCTCTCCAACTCCATCCGCTACACCGGAGCCACCGAGGAACTCCTCGACTCCCTGCGCGCCGACCTCGACCGGCTGCCCGAGATCAGCCCCCGCTACAAGCGCCTCAACGCCGAGGAGCCCTACCGGCTCAAGGCCACCTGCATCCGGCAGAAGCTGGAGAACACCAAGCAGCGCCTCGCCCGAGGCACCTCCCACGAGGAAGGCCGCGACTACCTCGGCACCGGCGAACTCCTCGCCGACCTGCGCCTCATCCAGACCTCCCTGAGGCAGCACCGCGGCGCGCTCTTCGCCGACGGCCGCCTCTCCCGCACCATCCGCACCCTCGCCGCCTTCGGCCTCCAGCTCGCCACCATGGACGTCCGCGAACACGCCGACGCCCACCACCATGCCCTCGGTCAGCTGTTCGACCGGCTCGGCGAGGAATCCTGGCGCTACGCCGACATGCCCCGCGACTACCGCACCAAGCTCCTCGCCAAGGAACTGCGCTCGCGCCGGCCCCTCGCCCCCACCCCGGCCCCCGTCGACGCCGCCGGCGCCAAGACCCTCGGCGTCTTCGGCACCGTCAAGAAGGCCCTCGACGTCTTCGGCCCCGAGGTCATCGAGTCCTACATCATCTCCATGTGCCAGGGCGCCGACGACGTCTTCGCCGCCGCCGTCCTCGCCCGCGAGGCCGGACTCGTCGACCTGCACGCCGGCTGGGCCAAGATCGGCATCGTCCCCCTCCTGGAGACGACCGACGAACTGCGCGCCGCCGACACCATCCTTGAGGACATGCTCTCCGACCCGTCCTACCGGCGCCTGGTCGCGCTGCGCGGCGACGTCCAGGAGGTCATGCTCGGCTACTCCGACTCCTCCAAGTTCGGCGGCATCACCACCAGCCAGTGGGAGATCCACCGCGCCCAGCGCCGGCTGCGCGACGTCGCCCACCGCTACGGCGTGCGCCTGCGCCTCTTCCACGGCCGCGGCGGCACCGTCGGCCGCGGCGGCGGCCCCTCCCACGACGCCATCCTCGCCCAGCCCTGGGGCACCCTCGAAGGCGAGATCAAGGTCACCGAACAGGGCGAGGTCATCTCCGACAAGTACCTCATCCCCGCCCTGGCGCGGGAGAACCTGGAACTCACCGTCGCCGCCACCCTCCAGGCCTCCGCCCTGCACACCGCGCCCCGCCAGTCCGACGAGGCCCTCGCCCGCTGGGACGCCGCCATGGACGTCGTCTCCGACGCCGCCCACGCCGCCTACCGCCGCCTGGTCGAGGACCCCGACCTGCCCGCCTACTTCTTCGCCTCCACCCCCGTCGACCAGCTCGCCGACCTGCATCTGGGCTCCCGGCCGTCACGGCGCCCCGACTCCGGCGCCGGCCTGGACGGACTGCGGGCCATCCCCTGGGTGTTCGGCTGGACCCAGTCCCGCCAGATCGTCCCCGGCTGGTTCGGCGTCGGCTCCGGACTCAAGGCCCTGCGCGAGGCGGGCCTGGACACCGTCCTCGCCGAGATGCACGAGCAGTGGCACTTCTTCCGCAACTTCGTCTCCAACGTCGAGATGACCCTCGCCAAGACCGACCTGCGGATCGCCCAGCACTACGTCGACACCCTCGTCCCCGACGATCTCAAGCACGTGTTCGACACCATCAGGGCCGAACACGAGCTCACCGTCCGCGAGGTCCTGCGCGTCACCGGCGAGCGCGAGCTCCTCGACGCCCAGCCCGTCCTCAAGCAGACCTTCACCATCCGCGACGCCTACCTGGACCCCATCTCCTACCTCCAGGTCGCCCTGCTCAAGCGCCAGCGCGACGAGGCCGCGACCGGCGCCGAGCCCGACCCGCTGCTCTCCCGCGCCCTGCTCCTCACCGTCAACGGCGTGGCGGCCGGCCTGCGCAACACCGGCTGACCCGCTGACGAAAAGGGTGCCCCCGGGGTCGTACGACCCCGGGGGCACCCTCTTTCCGAAAGCCTCACTGCACCGCGACGAACGCCGCCGTCAACAGGCCGATCCCCGACAGCCCCAGCCCCCACGCCACCCGCGTCAGCCGCATCCCGCCCGCGACCACCACCGAGGCCAGCAACAACGCCCCGCCCAGCGGCACCCAGGCATAGAGAATCCCCGCCGGACCCGAACGCAGCGCGTCCGAACCGCCCGGCTTCAGCACCACGTCGTACGTGCCGCCCCTGCGCACCGCGACCGCCTCCGCGATCCGCACCCGCGCACGGGCCCGCGCCCCCGCCGACGTCGGCGTGAACGGCCCGCTGCACGTCCCGTCCGCACACGCGGTCACCCGCACCGTGCCCTGCTCCCGGCCCTTGGTCAGCAGCACGTGCTGGGCGTTCCCCCAGGAACCCCACACCCCCGCGAACACGATCAGCGCGGCGAACGCGCCCATCACCGCGACCCGCCCGAACCGCAACGCGGACACGGACGCCTGGACAGCGGAACGGGAGGCGGTGGCAGGCATGGCCGGGATCATTGGCCATACCCCCGCGACCGGTCAACTCCGCCGGGCGGCATAGCCGTACAAGTCGGGAGTTGGCGGGTCCGTGGCGAAGGAGTCAGGAGTTGTACGTGCTCTGCGCGCGCTCCAGACCCTCGATCACCAGACTCTCCACCGCGTCCGCCGCACGGTCCACGAAGTAGTCCAGCTCCTTGCGCTCCGTCGAGGAGAAGTCCTTCAGCACGAAGTCCGCCACCTGCATACGGCCCGGAGGACGGCCGATCCCGAACCGGACCCGGTGGTAGTCCGCGCCCATCGCCTTCGTCATCGACTTCAGGCCGTTGTGCCCGTTGTCCCCGCCGCCCAGCTTCAGCCGCAGCGTGCCGTAGTCGATGTCCAGCTCGTCGTGCACGGCCACGATGTTCGCCACCGGCACCTTGTAGAAGTCCTTCAGCGCGTTCACCGGGCCGCCGGACAGGTTCATGTACGACATCGGCTTCGCCAGGATCACCCGGCGGTTCGCGGGACCCGCGGGACCGATCCGGCCCTCCAGCACCTGTGCCTGCGCCTTCCCCGCGCGCTTGAACTTCCCCCCGATCCGCTGCGCGAGCAGGTCCACCACCATGAAACCGACGTTGTGCCGGTTCATCGCGTACTCCGGCCCGGGATTCCCGAGCCCGACAACCAACCAGGGGGTGCTGGCGGGGGTGGTCACGTCCATGTCTCCTTGATACGCGCCAGCCGCCGCTCCCCGCGAGGGAGAGCGGCGGCTGAACGGATGATGACGAAGCCGAGGCTCAGGCCTCCGCGGCCTCTTCGCCCGCGGCGGCCTCTTCGCCCTCGGTCTCCTCGGCCTGCGCCTGGAGGACCTGAAGGACGACCGCGTCCTCCTCGACGGCCAGGGCGACGCCGCTCGGCAGCGCGATGTCCTTGGCGTGGATGGAGGCACCGGCCTCAAGGCCCTCGACGGAGACGGTGACCGACTCCGGGATGTGCGTGGCCTCGGCCTCGACCGGCAGCGCGGCCAGGACGTGCTCAAGCAGGTTGCCGCCCGGGGCCAGCTCGCCCTCGGTGTGCACCGGGATCTCGACCGTGACCTTCTCGCCGCGCTTGACCAGCAGCAGGTCGACGTGCTCCAGGAAGCCCTTCAGCGGGTCACGCTGCACGGACTTCGGGATCGCCAGCTCGTTGGTCTTGCCGTCGATGTCCAGGGAGATCAGGACGTTCGGCGTACGCAGCGCCATCAGCAGCTCGTGGCCCGGCAGGGTCAGGTGCAGCGGGTCGGAGCCGTGGCCGTACAGAACACCCGGGACCTTGTTGTCACGGCGGATGCGGCGGGCCGCACCCTTGCCGAACTCGGTGCGGGACTCGGCGGCGATCTTCACCTCGGACATGTGGATCACTCCTCGTAGGAACTCGGAACGGACGTGGTCACCCGGCCACGAACGGCCTGCTACGAAGAGCGCGTCGATAACGGATCGCCGTACGTACGCGTACGGCCTCCCTCGCCGAGCAACTCCAGAAGTTTACCCGGACCGGGAGGCCGTACCAAAAGGATCTTCAGCTAGCCGCGACGGCCGACCTGCAGAAACCTCACTGCTCGTCGAAGAGGCTGGTCACCGAGCCATCCTCGAACACCTCACGCACCGCGCTCGCGATCGTCGGAGCGATCGACAGCACCGTGATCTTGTCCAGATCCCGGCCCAGCTCCGCCGGCGTCGGCAGCGTGTTCGTGAACACGAACTCACTCACCCGCGAGTTCTTCAGCCGGTCCGCCGCCGGACCCGACAGCACACCGTGCGTCGCCGTCACGATGACGTCCTCCGCACCGTGCGCGAACAGCGCGTCCGCGGCGGCGCAGATCGTGCCACCGGTGTCGATCATGTCGTCCACCAGCACACACACGCGGCCCTTGACCTCACCCACGACCTCGTGGACGGTCACCTGGTTCGCCACGTCCTTGTCCCGGCGCTTGTGCACGATCGCCAGCGGCGCGCCCAGCCGGTCACACCACCGGTCCGCCACCCGCACCCGGCCCGCGTCCGGCGAGACCACCGTCAGCTTGTTCCGGTCCACCTGCTCGCCCACGTAGTCCGCCAGCAGCGGCAGCGCGAAGAGGTGGTCCACCGGACCGTCGAAGAAGCCCTGGATCTGGTCCGTGTGCAGGTCCACGGTCAGAATCCGGTCGGCACCCGCCGTCTTCATCAGATCCGCGACCAGCCGCGCCGAGATCGGTTCACGACCCCGGTGCTTCTTGTCCTGCCGCGCGTAACCGTAGAACGGCACGATCACGGTGATGGAGCGAGCCGACGCGCGCTTCAGCGCGTCGATCATGATCAGCTGCTCCATGATCCACTTGTTGATCGGAGCCGTGTGGCTCTGGATCAGGAAGCAGTCCGCACCACGCGCCGACTCCTGGTAGCGAACGTAGATCTCACCGTTGGCGAAATCGAAGGCCTTCGTCGGGACGACCCCGACACCCAACTGCTGGGCGACCTCCTCGGCAAGCTCGGGGTGGGCGCGGCCGGAGAAGAACATCATCTTCTTCTCGCCGGTCGTCTTGATCCCGGTCACAGCACTGTCTCCTCAGAGGTTGTCTCAGCCCAGCCGACTGCTCGAACCGGCCTCCCGTCCGAGCGTGAGAAGCCGAATCAACTGGTAGGGGTGCGGGTGCACACGTGCGTTTGTGCACTTATCACGGTACGCCGACTTTGACGCACCCGTTTCCGGTCAGTCCTCGTCACGGCCCTGCCGGGAGGCGTCCTCGGCCGCCTTCGCCGCCGCACTCCCCGGCCGCTTCCGAGCCACCCAACCCTCGATATTCCGCTGCTGACCACGGGCCACGGCCAGCGAACCGGGCGGCACGTCCTTCGTGATCACGGACCCGGCGGCGGTGTACGCACCGTCCCCGACCGTGACAGGCGCCACAAACATGTTGTCCGAACCCGTACGGCAATGCGACCCGATCGTGGTGTGGTGCTTGTCCTGACCGTCGTAGTTCACGAACACGCTCGCCGCGCCGATGTTCGTGAACTCACCGATCGTCGCGTCGCCCACGTACGACAGGTGCGGCACCTTCGTGCCCGCGCCGATCCGCGCGTTCTTCGTCTCGACGTACGTCCCGATCTTGCCCTTCGCGCCGAGCCGCGTCCCCGGCCGCAGATACGCGTACGGCCCCACGCTCGCGTCCGCGCCCACCACGGCCCCGTCGGACACGGTGTTGTCCACCCGCGCGCCCGCGCCCACCCTGGTGTCCTTCAGCCGGCTGTTCGGGCCGACCTCCGCGCCCTCCGCGAGATGCGTGGCGCCGGTCAGCTGCGTGCCCGGGTGCACCACCACGTCCCGCTCGAACGTCACGGTCACGTCCACCCACGTGGTCGCCGGGTCCACGACGGTGACGCCGTCCAGCATCGCCCGGGTCAGCAGCCGGTCGTTCAGGATCCGGCGGGCCTCCGCCAGCTGCACCCGGTTGTTGATCCCGGCGATCTCCCGGTGGTCGGCCGCCACCGAGGCACCGACCCGGTGCCCGGCCTCGCGCAGGATCCCCAGCACGTCGGTGAGGTACTCCTCGCCCTGGCTGTTGTTCTTGCGCACCTTCGTCAGCGCGTCCGCCAGCAGCCGGCCGTCGAACGCGAACACCCCGCTGTTGATCTCCCGGATCGCCCGCTGGGCCTCGCTCGCGTCCTTGTGCTCCACGATCGCGGTCACCGCGCCCGACGCCTCGTCCCGCACGATCCGGCCGTAGCCGGTCGCGTCCGGCACCTCGGCGGTCAGCACGGTCACGGCGTTGCCGTCGGCCTGGTGGGTCTCGGCGAGCCGCCGCAGGGTCTCGCCGGTGAGCAGCGGGGTGTCCCCGCAGACCACGACGACGGTCCCGGTCACGGCCCCGCCCAGCTCCTCCAGACCCGTCCGTACGGCGTGCCCGGTGCCGTTCTGCTGCTCCTGCACGGCGGTACGGGCGGCCGGGTCGGTCTCCGTCAGGTGCGCGGTGACCTGCTCACGGGCGTGGCCGACGACGACGACCAGGTTCTCGGGCTTCAACTCGCGGGCGGCGGCGAGCACATGGCCCACCAGGGAGCGGCCGCAGATCTGGTGCAGCACCTTGGGTGTGGCCGACTTCATACGGGTGCCCTCACCCGCTGCGAGAACGACGACGGCTGCCGGGCGGATGGCACTCACGGTTTGCCCTTCGGCTCTGAGGGTGGGAACAGCCGCAGGATACCGGGGCGGGGTTGGGGGGATATGGGGGCGGGCCCTGACGGGGCGGTTCGCCGGTCAGGGCCCGAACGTGGGTCTTGTGTGCTGGGGGCTCCCGGAGAAGGATTCGAACCCTCATTCAACGGACCAAAACCGTTTGTCCTGCCCTTAGACGATCCGGGACTGTTCGCGCCTCACGGCCGATCCGGCTGATCGGCTTCGTGCGCGGCCTCCACTATGCCGTACCAAGACCCTTCGATGCGACGGTACAAGTCGGCAGCTTTCAGGACTTTGATCACGAGACATCCGCGGTAGTCGTCGCCGGTGTTCTTGCGGACCGTCTTGGGGTTGTGCTTCTTGAGGGCCGTCTTGTTGAAGGAGGACGGGGCGGCGCCGACGAGCTCCGCCCAGTAGCGCTCGGCCCCGCACACGTCCGCACTCTCGTGGATCATCACGGTGAACTTCAACCGCTCGGGCTCGACCCCAAGAAGGTGCAGCCAGGCGAGGTAGACCCTGATCATGCCGGGGTCGCTGTTGACGAAGGTGACGTTCTCGCGGCGGTCGTACGGCTTGTCCTTGCCGCCCTCGGCCCAGTACAGGCCCACGCCCACCAGGAACAGTTCGCGGGCCGACAGGGCGCCGATCGCCAGTCGGGCCTCCTCCTTGGTGCGCCGGCGCTCCTCGTCGCGGATGCGCAGTGTCTGCTCCCAGCCCTTGCGGGCGATCGCCGAGGCCTCTTCGGGGCTGCGTCTGCGCTCGGGCCTCGGCAGATCCCGTACCCACAGGGACACGGAGCTGCGCGAGCAGCCCAGTTCCGCTTCGATCTGGTCGTAGGTTCGGCCCTGGAGCCGTAGCTCTCGGGCCCGCTCCCGGAGGTCGTCCTTGGCGTTCGGGCGTGTGGTCCAGGCGGGTGGGGGTTCGCCCTTGACCAGTTGGTTGAGGATGTCGTTGTTGAAGATCTTCAGCTGGTCGCGGATCTGCCGGAGGCTCAGCCCCGCCCGTCGCAGCGCCACCGCCCGTTCCCGCAGCCCCTCGAAGTCGGCGTATGTGCCGTGGGTGTGTCCCATGGGAATACCGTCCGTGCGGAATGAGAGGTTCCGGAGTCGAACGCGGCGAGTTCACCAGTTCGAGGGATGGTAGGAGGTTTCGGCGTGGTTCGGTTACGGAGCGTGGTGTGTGGAGGTAGGCGAAAGTCACCGGAAAAGCCCCACCCGCCGCCCGTAGGCTGGACGCATGACCATGACGGGGGAAGAGCACGCCAGGGCGCTGACCGGCCCTTGGTGGTGGCCACGCCGGCGCAGCGCCGTGTTCGACGGCTGCCTCGCGCTGGCGTCCGCGCTGGAGTGCGGCGCGGAGGGTACCGGTTTCGCCCGGGACGCGGGGATCCCGCTCTGGGCGGGCGTCCTGTTCGGCGTGGTGGCCGGCGCGGTGCTGCTGGTGCGGCGCAAGTGGCCGGTCGCCGTGGTGCTGGTGGCGATCGCGGTGACCCCGGCGCAGATGGGTTTCCTGCTGGGCATCGTCGGCCTGTACACACTGGCCGCCGCGGAGGTGCCGCGGCGGGTGATCGGCGCGCTGGCGGGGATGACGCTGGCGGGTACGGCGGTGGTGACGTTCGTACGGGTCCGGCAGGACATGGCGCGGGGCGACCTGACGCTCGGTGACTGGTTCGTGCCGTTCGCCGCGGTGGCGACGGCGCTGGGGCTGACGGCTCCGCCGGTGCTGCTGGGGCTGTACGTGGGGGCGCGGCGGCGGTTGATGGAGAGTCTGCGGGAGCGGGCGGACAGTCTGGAGCGGGAGCTCCAGCTGCTCGCGGAGCGGGCGGAGGAGCGGGCCGAGTGGGCGCGCAACGAGGAGCGGACGCGGATCGCGCGGGAGATGCATGACGTGGTCGCGCACCGGGTGAGCCTGATGGTGGTGCACGCGGCGGCGTTGCAGGCGGTGGCCCGGAAGGATCCGGAGAAGGCGGTGCGCAACGCCGCGCTGGTGGGGGACATGGGCCGGCAGGCGTTGACGGAGTTGCGGGAGATGCTCGGGGTGTTGCGGGCGGGGGAGGCGGACCAGGTCGCGGGCCGGCGGGCGGTGGGGGTGCCGTTGGTGGCGGTGGGTGAGGCGGCGGCCGCGGCCGCGGCGGCGGCTTCGCGGGTGGCGGAGGAGGCCGGCGAGGGGCCCTGCCTGTCGGAGCTGGACGAGTTGGTGGGGCAGTCCGCGGCGGCGGGGATGGTCGTGGATCTGTCGGTGGAGGGGGAGGTGCGGGCGTATGCGGCGGAGGTGGAGCAGACGGCGTACCGGGTGGTGCAGGAGGCGTTGACGAACGTGCACAAGCATGCGGCGGGGGCGAAGACGCATGTGCGGTTGGCGCACCGGGTGGCGGAGATCGCGATGCAGGTGGAGAACGAGCCCCCGCCGGAACCGGGTTCCGCCTCGGCCGCGGGCCTGCCGTCGGGCGGCAACGGCCTGCTGGGCATGCGGGAGAGGGTCCTGGCCCTGGGCGGAGTCTTCGTCTCGGGCCCGACGGACGCGGGGGGCTTCCGTGTGTCGGCGGTGATCCCGGCGGCGTAGGGCCGCGCCGGTCTCGACCGGTTCGGTCGGATGTGCGGCTCGCTCCGGTCTCGGCTGGGTGCGGGCCGTGGCGGTTTTCGCCTCGGGGGCGGCTGCGGCCTCGGTGTAGGGCTTGGCGCAGGGCCTGGTCCGGGTCTTGCGCGGGGGCGGGTGCCGGGTCTGGTCGTGGCGGCTCGGTGTGGGCCGCGCCGGTCTCGACCCGGTTCGGCCGGACGTGCGGCTCGCTCCGGTCTCGGCTCGGGTTCTCGGTTCGCCGTAGTGCCCTGCCCCGGGGTTCGGCTCTGGCCGCGGCCACGGCGTGGGGTTCGGGCCCGGCTGGGCCTCGGCTCCGGTGCCGGCGGGCTCCGGGCCTGGTCCGGCGTCGGCGTGTGCCGGGGTCGGGCCGTCTCTGCTTCGGCGTAGGGCTCGGCAGGGGCGTCGGTTCGGGCGGGGACCGCTCCGGCGCTGGAGGTCCGGCCGGTGTGGGCCCCGCCCCCGCGCCCCGGCCGTGTGGGGATCGGACCCGGCCTCGGTCCGGCCCCGTCCTCTCCTTCGGCCTCGCCCCCGCTGCGTCGGTCCCCGGCGCGCCCCGCTCGCCACGCCGCCTCTCCGCGCTCAGCCCGCCGTCAGCCGGACCGGCTCTATGCCCGTGATCAGCGTGGCCAGGGCGTGGTCGATGTCCGGGCCGAGATACCAGTCGCCGGTGTGGTCGAGGGCGTAGACGCGGCCCTCGGTGTCGATGGCGAGGGCGGCGGCGGTGTCGGTCTCGGTGCCGAGGGGGCAGAGTTCGGTGCCGAGGGCGCGGCCGAGGTCGCCGAGGGTGCGGGCGAGGTGGCGGCCGTGGAGGGGGTCGAGGTGGAGCGTGGCGGGGGCGATCTGCCGGCCGCTGCCGCCGGGGGCGATGCGCAGGCCGCCGAATTCGGCCCAGGCCTCGACGGCGGCGGGGAAGACGGTGTGCCGGTGCCCGGCGGGTGAGGCGTGTTCGCGCAGGGTGTCGGCCCAGATCTCGGCCTGTTTTATGTCCCAGCGTCCGGGTTGCCAGCCGGCGGCGCGCAGGGCGGCGTCGACGGGGACGGGGAAGCGCGTGGTCGAGGTGCGGTCGGGGTGCATCTGCCCTTCGTTCGTCGTGCTGGTGGGGTGGTACGAGGGTGCTCGCGCGGTCGGTTCGGTGGTCAGTCGGTGGTGGGGTCGACGACGCGGACGCCGAAGTGGGCGGTGAGCGCGCTGCAGGCCCGGCAGGGCGTGGCGAAGCTGCCGTGCAGGGGGTCGCCGTCCTCGCGTATGCGGCGGGCGGTGAGCTTGGCGTGCTTGAGGGCCTTGCGGGCCTCGCCGTTGGTCATGGGCCTGCGGGAGGCGCGCTTGCTGCGGGTGGCGTCGGCGGCGGCGAGGTGCCGGGAGATGAGGATGGTCTCGGCGCAGCGGCCGGTGAAGCGGTCGCGCTGGGTGCTGGGGAGGGTGTCGAGGAAGTCCTGGACGAGGGGGTGCAGGGTGGGGGGTTCCTCGCCGCGTGCGGCGGTGCCGGTGAGGGTGGTGCCGTGTACGGAGAGGGCGGCGGCGACGGTGGGCAGGATGCCGTCGCGGCGTTGCCGGAGGGTCGGTACGGGGGGTGCCTCGGTGCCGCTCCAGCCGATGCGCGGGTCGCCGGCGCGCACGTCGGTACCTCCGGTCTGCAAGGTATTCATGTTGGCTTTCCCCTCCCCGGGCTGTCCCCCGAAGGACACAGGGTGCCAAATGCCGTGGGTCGCGTGGAAGCTGGGGCGGCGCGACACGCCCGTGAGGGGTGGGGCCGTCACGGTGGGGTGACGGCTGGTCACGGAGGTGGGTGACGGGTGCGGGTGGCGGTGGTGGTGTGTGCCGCGGGGACGCGGTGGGCCGGTGACCGGGGTTCGGGTACCGCTTAGGCTGTCGGCATCCGTGATGGACACCGCCGTTCAGGCCCAAGAGAACGCCCAGGGGGCAACCGCCATGACGACAGGTCGGCTCGGGCTGGGGACACCTCCCGGCCGCCAGGGTGGACAGGCCGTGCCGCCGAACGCGGCGTACGCCGGGCAGGTCGTGCACTTCCCGGACCCGGTGCGGGCGGCGCGTCACCCGAGAGGGGTACGGGTCGACGAGCATGGTTTTCCGGACTTCTCGCCCTATGCGCGCGCGGCGGTGGAGATCGCGGAGCCGCCGGACGGTTTCGGCGTCGACGAGTTGCGGCTGACGGACTATGTGTCGGCGAACGCGGCGCTGGCGGCGGCGGGGCACGAGTGGTGGGACACGGTGCCGGACGTGGCGACGCCGCACGGCTGGACGTGGCATCACGTGGCGCGCACGCGGCGGCTGGAGCTGGTGCCGGTCGACGTGAAGGCGTTGCTGCGGCATCACGGCGGGATCGCGACGGCGCCGGTGGACCACGGCAAGCGGGGTACGCGGCCGTTGCAGGAGACGCGGCCCGCGCACTTCGGTCTGCCGAAGTCGGGTGTGGCGGTGACCGAGTCGCAGGTGCAGGGTGTCGAGGAGGATCTGGGGTACCGGCTGCCGGGCGCCTATCGTGACTTCCTGAAGGCTGCGGGCGGTTGTGCCCCGGTGGGCACGGCGTTGGACGCCGAGCTGGGGCTGCTGGTGGACCAGCCGTTCTTCACGGTGCGGGACGAGGCCGCGGTCAACGACCTCGTGTACGTGAACAAGTGCCTGCGCGACCATCTGACGAAGGACTACCTCGGGGTGGCCTTCGTGCAGGGCGGGTTGCTCGCGGTGAAGGTGAAGGGCGAGCGCCTCGGTTCGGTGTGGTTCTGCGCGTACGACGATGTGCGGGACGTGGACCCGTCGTGGCCGCCGGCGGAGCGGGTGGAACGTCTGCTGCTGCCGTGCGGTGACGACTTCGACGCCTTCCTGTCCCGGCTGGCGGGTAATCCGCCGGAGTTGGAGACGGTGGCGAACCTGATGGTGGACGGCGGTTTCGCGCGTGTCGTCCCGGTGTCTTCCGGCCCGGTGGGAGAGTGAGCTGACGGCCATGGTGACGTACGCGCAGGCGCAGGAGCGCGCCGAGGAGTGGATCAACGGCGACGTGCCCGCGTACCAGCACCGCGAGGTGCGGGTGCGGGAGTTCGAGCTGGGGTTCGTGGTGTGGGGCGAGGACCGGGCGGAGGGGCCGCGTTCGGACGCGGGCGCCCAGCGGCTGGTCATCGCCCGGGACAGCGGTGAGGCCACGTTGTGGCCGGCGCTGCCGGTGGGTGAGGTGATCCGCCGGTACGAGGAGGAGTACGGCCGCCCCGACGGGCCCGAGGACGCGGCGCCGGCGCCGGCCGCGGCGCGGGTGGACCTGAATCAGACGTCGTTCCTGCTGACTCCTCCGGAGTGGTTGCAGGAGGCGGCGGACAAGATGGGGATAGGGGAGCGGCGGCAGCCGGCCGCGGATTCCGGCGCTTCGCAGGGTGCGGGTGTCCCGGTCGAGGGCTCCGGCGCTTTCGAGGGTCCCGGGCCCGTGGCCGGGGGTGAGCCGGCGCAGACGCAGGCAGGGCCTTCGTTCGCTCCTGCTGCTCCTGCTGCTCCTGCTGCTCCTGCTGCTCCTGCTGTTCCCGCTGTTCCCGCGGCCGCCCCGCCGCCTCCTCCCGCTCCCGCTCCGGTTCCCGCCGACGTGCCCGCCGGGGCGACCCCTTGGGCGGGTACGGACACGAACGGGGGCGCCGGTGAGGAGGACGACCGTTCGGTGCCGTTGCCCGCGACGGTGTTCGCGCCGCCGCTCGGCGGTTCGGACGACGACGCGCCGAGGTCGCCGGCCTCTGTGCCGGACGCGAAGACGGCGTTGATGCCGGGCGGCAGTCAGCTGCCGCGCACGGCGGTCGCTCCGGCGCTGGACCTGCCGAACGCGCCGGGAGCACAGGGTGGTTCGCCCGTTCCCGGTGGTGCGCCTTTCGCGCCGATGGGGAGCACTCCGCCTCCGGTTCCCGGTGCGCCGGTTCCCGGTACGCCGCCCCCGCCGCCGGTTCCGGGTGCCCCGGCCTACGGCTACCCGCAGGCACCGGCGGGTCCCGCCACCCCGCCGCCGGGTGGCGCGCCCGCTCCGGGCGCCCCCGTCTACGGCTATCCGCAGGGGCCCGGCGCCGCGCCAGTGCCGCCGGGCGGCACTCCGCCGCCGGGTGTCCCGCCGCAGGGTCACCCGCAGGCGCCGGGCGGTCCGAACGCACCGCAGCCGCCGAGGGGTCCGGGTGGTCCGGGTGCGTCCGAGCGCCGGCTCGCGCCGAACGCCGGGGACATCGCGGACGCCGCGACGAGCAAGGCCGCGCCGCCGCCGAGGAAGGCGCGCGGCGGGGTGGGCGTGCCGCCTCCGCCGCCGGGTGCCCCGGGCGCTCCGGGTACGCCGGGCGCGCGCCAGGGGAGTGCGCCGCCTCCGCCTCCGCCGGGTGCGTCGTCGGGCGGCGGGTACGTGCCGACGCGTCTCGTGTCCGCGATCGGTCCGGAAGGTCTCGACGAGCAGGACGGCACGGCGGGCGGCCCGGGTGCGCCGGACACGCCGGGTGCTTCCAAGCCGCCCACGACGCCCCCGGGCGACGTGCACCACGCGGCCACGATGCTGGCCGACCCCGCCCGGCTGGGCCCCGGCGCGCCCCAGCCTCCGGCGGCCCCGGGCATGCCCGGCGCTCCGGGCGCCCCCGGCATGCCCCCCGCGCCGGGCGGCGTACCGCAGCCCCCCGGCGTACCGCAGCCCCCCGGCGTGCCCCAGGCCCCCGCGGCTCCGGGCATGCCCCCGGTTCCCGGTGCCCCGCAGCCCCCTGGCGCCCCGGGCGTGCCCGGTGCCGCCGGGGTGCCGGGTGCTCGTGGTGCCGTGCACCAGGCGGAGACCATGCTGGCGGCGCCTCCCGTGGGCGGCCCCGGTGTGCCCCCGCCGCCTGCCGCGCCCGGCGTGCCCGGTGCCCCGGGGATGCCCCCGGGTATGCCCGGCACCCCGCCGCCGATGCCCCCCGCCGGCATGGGCGCCCCCATGCCGGGGCAGCCCCCGGCGTACGGGTATCCGCAGGCCGGGCAGCCGACGGTGGGCCCCGGCTACCAGGCCGTACTGCGGTACCGCGCGCAGGACGGTTCGGAGCAGCAGCTGATCCGGCGTTCGGCGCCGGGTACGCCGCATCCGGAGTGGCAGATCTTCCACGAGCTGCGGTCGATGAACGTGCCGCCGGACCAGGTGCTGGAGCTGCACACGGAGCTGGAGTCGTGCGAGCTGCCGGGTGCCTACTGCGCGCGGATGATCCGGGAGCAGTGGCCGCAGGCGCGGATCACGAGCATCGCTCCGTACGGCACGGACCATGCGAGCCGGCAGCAGGGGATGCGGCAACTGCTGGCGCACCAGGGCGAGTTGCACCAGGTGGCGGACGGTCCCGCGCGGCCCGCGCCGGTGCGGGCGCCGTTGCCGCCGGTGCAGGCCGCGCCGCCGGTGCCGCCGGAGGCCGCCGGGCAGGAGCTGGCGGCGGCGTTCGGGCCGGGGGTCTTCCGGTTCGAACAGCAGGCGGTGTCCCGGCAGGGGGTGCCGCCGGTCGTGGCGCACACCCTGGTGGTGGCCGGACTGCCGGTGGACATGGGCCCGTTCTTCTGGGCGCAGGCGCAGCCGGGCCGTCCGGTGCCGACGCTGGCGGAGCTGGCGGCCGAGCGCGGCGTGCAGCCGGCGGCGGACGCGGGGTCGTACCTCGTGATGGGCACGGACTTCGGCAAGGCGCTCTGTGTGCAGTACGGGACGGCGAACATCGTGGCCGTGCCGGTGGAGGCCGGTCCGGGCGGCGCGCCGGTGCCGCCGCAGTTCGTGAACACCGGACTGCCGGAGTTCGTGCGCTGCCTGGCGCTGCTGGGCCGGATGTGGCGGCTGCGGTACGGGTTGAACCAGGAGCAGGCGGGCCGCTGGACCGTCGACTTCCAGGCGCAGCTGGCCGCGCTGGACCCGGCGGCGCTGGGGTCGCCGGAGAGCTGGTGGTCGGTGCTGCTGGAGCAGATGTGGGACGGGCTGCTGTAGCCCGGCCCGCGGGAACACGCCGAGGAAGGTGAACCGCGGCACTCCGCCCGTGACACGGCTGCGGAGTGTCGCGTTATGAACAGTTACGCCCGATCCGTCACGATGTGCGCGAACTCTTGCTGTCGTGCATGTCCGTCGGAGAGGGGTTCCCGAGGTGAGCAGGGCATGGATGCCGCCGCACGGCTTCGCGACCGTCCGGGGGCGGGGTTACCGCCCCGACCAGGTCGACGCGTACCTGGAGGCGCTGTCCGGGGACCGGGACGCCGCGTGGGAGCGTGCCGCGCGGCTGACCGTGCTGGCCAAGGACATGGCGGCGGAGGCCGCGCGGCTGCGCGAGGTCGTCTCCCGGCTCCGGCCCCAGGAGTACGACACGCTCGACGAGGGCGCCCGGCAGTTGTTCCGGCTCGCGTTGGAGGAGGCGCGGCAACTGGGTGAGCGCGCGCGGTGCGAGGCGCGGGAGGTGGCCGCGCGGGCGGAGGCGGACGCCGAGGGCGTGCGCCGGGCGGCGGAGGAAGCGGCGCACGCGCTGCGCTCGGAGGCCGACGAACGCGCCCGCCAGATCCTCCTCGCCGCCCGCGCCGAGGCCGACGACCTGCGCATCGGCGCCCGGCGCGCGGTGAAGGAGGACCGCAAGGAGTCCCTGGAAGCGCTGCGCGAGGTGCGACGGCGCACCGCGGACCTGCTCGCCGAGCGGTCCCAGGAGGAGGCCGAGCGACTCGCGGGGGTCGAGCGCGAGGAGATCGAGGAGGCGGCCGCGCTGGAGGCCCGCCAGGAGGAGCTGGCGGCCCGCGCCGAGGCCGAAGTGACCGCCGCCAGAGCCGCGTTGGGGGAGGCCGAGGAGTACGCCCGCCGCCGCGAGGAGGAGGCGGGCATCCGCGCGGCCGCGATCCTCGCCGACGCCCACGCGCGCGCCGACCGCATCGCCCGCGAAACGGAACGGGTGCTGCGCGAGCACAGCGCGACCTGGGACGACGTGCAGGCCCACATGGACCATGTGCGCAGCAAGCTGACCGCGCTGACCGGTCAGGCGGTCGTGGAGTAGCGGAGTAGCGGAGTAGCGGAGTAACGGAGCAGCGGAGCAGCGGAGTAGCGGAGTAGCGGCCCGGGGTGGAGACGGACCCGCCCAGGGGTGGAGACGGACCCGCCCGGGGGTGGAGACGGACCCTGAGAACGGGTCCACCCGAGGGTGGGGGTCCCCTAGGGGTATCTCCGTACCAGGGGTCGGGGAGGGCTCGTCCCGGCGGAGGACGAGCTGGGGAAGGGGCGTTCCTTAAGCTGGCTTCAGGCCGCTGGGGGGCGGCCGGCCCGACCGGCGGGGTGGGGTTTTCCCCCTGCTGAAGAGGGGGCTCCGCACCAGCGCGCCGCACCCTCGTCGGGCGCGAGACTCATCGACGTAGCCGGAACCACGTACGACGTGGCCGGAACCCGCATGCCTCGGCCGCCGGGGCATCGCACACACTCTTACCGACCGATATAGGAGACATACCGTGACATCGGCTGTGACCGTTCCCAGGCACGGGGGCACTGGAAGGAGCACGGCCGTTGCCGCGCGGGCGCGGCAGGTCGTGAAGGCCTACGGCTCGGGGGAGACCCGTGTCGTCGCCCTGGACCAGGTCGACGTGGACATCGCCAGAGGCCAGTTCACCGCGATCATGGGACCCTCGGGGTCCGGCAAGTCCACGCTGATGCACTGCCTCGCGGGCCTGGACACGGTGACGAGCGGTCAGATCTTCCTGGACGAGACCGAGATCACCGGCCTCAAGGACAAGAAGCTCACCCAGCTGCGCCGGGACCGGATCGGCTTCATCTTCCAGGCGTTCAACCTGCTGCCGACGCTGAACGCCCTGGAGAACATCACACTGCCGATGGACATAGCCGGCCGCAAGCCCGACCGCGCCTGGCTGGACCGGGTGGTGGAGACCGTCGGTCTCGCCGGCCGGCTCAAGCACCGGCCGACCCAGCTGTCCGGCGGCCAGCAGCAGCGCGTCGCCGTGGCCCGCGCGCTCGCCGCCCGCCCGGAGATCATCTTCGGTGACGAGCCGACCGGAAACCTGGACTCGCGCGCCGGTGCGGAGGTGCTGGGCTTCCTGCGCCGCTCGGTGGACGAACTCGGCCAGACCATCGTCATGGTGACCCACGACCCGGTCGCCGCCTCGTACGCGGACCGGGTGCTCTATCTCGCCGACGGCCGGATCGTGGACGAGATGTACCAGCCGACGGCCGATCAGGTCCTGGACCGCATGAAGGACTTCGACGCCCGGGGCCGTACGTCATGACCGTCCTGAAGACCTCGATGCGCAACTTCTTCGCGCACAAGGGCCGCATGGCGCTGTCGGCGGTCGCGGTCCTGCTGTCGGTCGCCTTCGTGTGCGGCACGCTGGTGTTCACCGACACGATGAACACCACCTTCGACAAGCTGTTCCAGGCGACCGCCTCGGACGTCACGGTCAGCGCCAAGGGCTCCTCCGACACCGGCCAGACCACCTCCCGCACCGGCAAGCCGCCGGTCATGCCGGCCTCCGTCCTCGGCACCGTCCGCACGGCGCGCGGCGTGCGGTCGGCCGAGGGCACGGTGTTCTCCACCTCGGTGACCGTGATCGACGCCCAGAAGGACAAGCTGTCCCCGAGCAGCGGCGCCCCGACCATCGTGGGCAGCTGGAACGGCAATGACGCCCGCACCATGGACATCACCAAGGGCGCGGCGCCCAAGGGCCCGGACCAGGTCATGGTCGACCAGGACACCGCCGACAAGCACCACCTGAAGCTGGGTGACGACATCGGCGTGATCTCGGTCGTGGGCACGCACCACGCCCGCGTGTCCGGCATCGCCGCCTTCAAGGTGACCAACCCCGGCGCGGCGATCTTCTACCTGGACACCAGGACCGCCCAGCAGACCCTGATCGGCCGCACCGGTGTCTACACCGACGTCGACGTCACCGCCGCCAAGGGCGTGACGGACGACCAGCTGAAGAAGAACGTCACGGCCGCCCTCGGCCAGGGCTACAAGGTGCGCACCGCCAAGGAGGTCGCCGACGCCAACCAGAAGAGCGTCGAGAGCTTCCTGGACGTCATGAAGTACGCGATGCTCGGCTTCGCCGGGATCGCCTTCCTGGTCGGCATCTTCCTGATCATCAACACCTTCTCCATGCTGGTCGCCCAGCGCACCCGCGAGATCGGTCTGATGCGCGCCATCGGCTCCTCGCGCAGGCAGGTCAACCGCTCGGTGCTGGTCGAGGCGCTGCTGCTCGGGGTGATCGGCTCCGTGCTCGGTGTCGGCGCGGGCGTCGGCATCGCGGTCGGCCTGATGAAGCTCATGAGCGGGATGGGCATGGAGCTGTCCACGGACGACCTGACGATCGCCTGGACCACGCCCGCGCTCGGCCTGCTGCTGGGTGTCGTGGTCACCGTCCTCGCGGCCTATCTGCCCGCCCGCCGGGCCGGCAAGGTCTCCCCGATGGCGGCCCTGCGCGAATCCGGCGCCCCGACCGACGCCAAGTCCGGGGCGGTGCGCGCCGTGCTCGGACTGGTGCTCACCGGTGCCGGCGGCTGGAGCCTGTACGCCGCCGCGACCGCCGACAAGGCCAAGTCCGGCTCGGGTCTGCTGGGCGTCGGCGTGCTGCTCACCCTGATCGGCTTCGTCGTGATCGGCCCGCTGCTCGCCGGCGGCCTGGTCCGGGTCCTCGGCGCGATCATCCTGCGGGTCTTCGGCCCGGTCGGCCGCATGGCGGAGCGCAACGCGCTGCGCAACCCGCGCCGCACCGGTGCCACCGGCGCCGCCCTGATGATCGGCCTCGCCCTGGTGGCCTGTCTGTCGGTGGTCGGCTCCTCGATGGTGGCCTCGGCGACCGACCAGCTGGACAAGACCGTCGGCGCGGACTTCATCATCCAGGGCGACCAGGAGTTCACCTTCGTCAAGCCGCAGATGGTGCGGCAGATCAAGGCCACGCCGGGCCTGGAGCGGGTCACCGAGTACAAGCTCCTCGACGCCACGCTGAGCACGCCGGACGGCAAGGTCTCCAGGAACCAGACGATCAACGCCGCCGACGCCACCTACGCGAAGGACCTGCGCACCAAGACGGTCGCCGGTGACCTCGCCGACGCCTACCGGCCCGACTCCATGTCCGTCTTCGAGGGCTTCGCCAAGGAGCACGGCATCAGGCTCGGCTCCACGGTCACGGTCGGTTTCAAGGACGGCCGGGCCGCCAGGCTGACGGTCCGCGCCATCACCAGCGACGACGTCGTGATCGACAAGGGCGCGATGTACGCCTCGATCGCCACCGCCGCCAGGTACGTGCCGGCCGACCGGATGCCGCTGGACCAGCTCGTGTTCGCCACCGCCAAGGACGGGCAGCAGGCCGCCGCCTACACGTCGCTGAAGCGGACGCTGCGCGCCGACCCGGCACTGACCGTGCGCGACCAGACCGACTACAAGAAGACGCTCAAGGACCAGATCGGGAAGATGCTCAACATGATCTACGGCCTGCTGGCCCTGGCGATCATCGTGGCGGTCCTCGGTGTGGTGAACACCCTGGCCCTGTCGGTGGTGGAGCGGACCCGGGAGATCGGCCTGATGCGGGCCATCGGTCTCTCGCGCCGCCAGCTGCGGCGCATGATCCGCCTGGAGTCCGTGGTGATCGCCGTCTTCGGCGCCCTGCTCGGCCTCGGCCTCGGCATGGGCTGGGGCGCGACCGCCCAGCAGCTCCTCGCCCTCCAGGGGCTGAACGTCCTGGACATCCCCTGGCCGACGATCATCGCCGTCTTCATCGGTTCCGCCTTCGTGGGGCTGTTCGCCGCCCTCGTCCCCGCCTTCCGCGCGGGCCGCATGAACATCCTGAACGCCATCGCCACGGACTAGCCGCCGCGGGCACGGCCGACGACCACCGCATACGGGGGTTGCGGGGGAGCACCCGGTACCGAGGAGTCTTGGGGGACTTCTCGGTACCGGGTTCCGCCGTTTTGCTGTGTTTGTTCCGGCCTTTGTTTCTCTGGTCCGGCCTTCCGGCGGACGGTCCCGGGCGGCCGGGTGGGAAACGGGGGTCCACGGGGGAGCTCCCTGGGGCGGCAGGGCGGCAGGGCGGCAGGGCGGCCGGGCGGCAGGGAAGCGGGGTTGTCCACAGGCACCGGCGCCGATCCCGACGGCGTCGTACGCTGGACACCCCCGGTCGCGCCCCGCGCCGGGCTGCTTGCGTTGCCCACCCTGGACGGAAAGCCCCATGAGCCTGCACGGTCTGCTCGACGCCGTCGTCAAGGACCCCGCTCTCGCGGAAGCGATCACGGCGGCCGCGGACGGCAACCGTATGCACGTCGACCTCGTCGGCCCCCCGGCGGCCCGGCCCTTCGCGGTCGCCGCCCTCGCCCGGGAGACCGGCCGTACCGTGCTCGCGGTCACGGCGACCGGCCGCGAGGCGGAGGACCTGGTCGCGGCGCTGCGCTCGCTGCTGCCCCCGGAGGGCGTCGTGGAGTACCCCTCCTGGGAGACGCTGCCGCACGAGCGGCTCAGCCCCCGCAGCGACACCGTCGGCCGGCGCCTCGCCGTGCTGCGCCGCCTCGCCCACCCCCGCGCCGACGACCCCGAGACCGGCCGGGTCTCCGTCGTCGTGGCGCCCGTACGGTCCGTGCTCCAGCCGCAGGTCAAGGGGCTCGGCGACCTGGAACCCGTGGCCCTGCGCACCGGCCGGAGCGCCGACCTGAACGACGTCGTGGCGGCCCTCGCGGCCGCCGCGTACGCGCGCGTGGAGCTGGTGGAGAAGCGCGGCGAGTTCGCGGTGCGCGGCGGCATCCTGGACGTGTTCCCGCCCACCGAGGAACACCCCCTGCGCATCGAGTTCTGGGGCGACGACGTCGAGGAGATCCGCTACTTCAAGGTCGCCGACCAGCGCTCCCTGGAGATCGCCGAGCACGGCCTGTGGGCGCCGCCCTGCCGCGAGCTGCTGCTCACCGAGGACGTCCGCGAACGCGCGCGGGTCCTCGCCGAGGAACACCCTGAGCTGGGCGAACTCCTGAACAAGATCGCCGAGGGCATCGCGGTCGAGGGGATGGAGTCCCTCGCCCCGGTCCTGGTGGACGACATGGAGCTGCTCCTCGACGTGCTGCCGCAGGGGTCGATGTCCGTGGTCTGCGACCCCGAGCGGGTCCGTACCCGCGCCGCCGACCTGGTCGCCACCAGCCAGGAGTTCCTCCAGGCGTCCTGGGCGGCCACCGCGGGCGGAGGCGAGGCGCCGATCGACGTCGGCGCGGCCTCCCTGTGGTCCCTCGCCGACGTCCGCGACCGGGCCCGTGAGCTGGGCATGATGTGGTGGTCGGTCTCCCCCTTCGCCGCCGACGAGGAGCTGGAGGCGGACACCCTCAAGCTGGGCATGCACGCCCCCGACACCTACCGCGGGGACACCGCCCGGGCGCTCGCCGACACCAAGGGATGGCTCGCCGACGGCTGGCGCATGGCGTTCGTCACCGAGGGGCACGGCCCGGCCGCCCGCACCGTCGAGGTGCTGGGCAACGAGGGCATCGCGGCCCGCATGGACGCCGACCTCGGCGAGGTGAGCCCGTCCGTCGTGCACGTCTCCTGCGGCTCGATCGAGTACGGCCTCGTCGACCCGGGGCTCAAGCTCGCCGTGCTCACGGAGACCGACCTGTCCGGCCAGCGCACCGCGACCCGCGACGGCGCCCGGATGCCCGCCCGCCGCCGCAAGACCATCGACCCGCTCACCCTGGAGCAGGGCGACTACATCGTCCACGAACAGCACGGCGTGGGCCGCTACATCGAGATGGTGCAGCGCACCGTGCAGGGCGCCACCCGCGAGTACCTGGTCGTGGAGTACGCCCCCGCCAAGCGCGGCCAGCCCGGCGACCGCCTCTACATCCCCACCGACCAGCTGGAGCAGATCACCAAGTACGTCGGCGGCGAGGCACCCACCCTGCACCGCCTGGGCGGCGCGGACTGGACGAAGACCAAGGCGCGCGCCAAGAAGGCGGTCAAGGAGATCGCCGCCGACCTGATCAGGCTCTACAGCGCCCGCATGGCCGCCCCGGGGCACGCCTTCGGCAGCGACACGCCCTGGCAGCGCGAGCTGGAGGACGCCTTCCCCTACGCCGAGACCCCGGACCAGCTCACCACCATCGCCGAGGTCAAGGACGACATGGAGAAGTCGGTCCCCATGGACCGGCTGGTCTGCGGCGACGTCGGCTACGGCAAGACCGAGATCGCGGTGCGGGCCGCTTTCAAGGCCGTACAGGACGGCAAGCAGGTCGCGGTCCTCGTGCCCACGACGCTGCTGGTGCAGCAGCACTTCGGGACGTTCTCCGAGCGGTACGCGCAGTTCCCGGTCAACGTGAGGGCGCTGTCCCGGTTCCAGACCGACACCGAGGCCAAGGCCGTCCTGGAGGGCCTGCGCGAGGGCGCGGTGGACGTCGTCATCGGCACCCACCGGCTGTTCTCCTCCGAGACCAGGTTCAAGGATCTCGGTCTGGTCATCGTGGACGAGGAGCAGCGCTTCGGCGTCGAGCACAAGGAGCAGCTGAAGAAGCTGCGCGCCAACGTGGACGTCCTCACCATGTCCGCCACCCCCATCCCGCGCACCCTGGAGATGGCGGTCACCGGCATCCGCGAGATGTCGACCATCACCACCCCGCCCGAGGAGCGCCACCCGGTACTCACCTTCGTGGGGCCCTACGAGGAGAAGCAGATCGGCGCCGCCATCCGCCGGGAACTGCTGCGCGAGGGCCAGGTCTTCTACATCCACAACCGGGTCGAGTCCATCGACCGCGCGGCGGCCCGGCTGCGCGACATCGTGCCCGAGGCCCGCATCGCCACCGCGCACGGACAGATGTCGGAGGCGGCCCTGGAGCAGGTCGTGGTCGACTTCTGGGAGAAGAAGTTCGACGTCCTGGTCTCCACCACGATCGTCGAGTCCGGCATCGACATCTCCAACGCCAACACCCTGATCGTGGAGCGCGGCGACACCTTCGGCCTCTCCCAGCTGCACCAGCTGCGCGGCCGCGTCGGGCGCGGCCGCGAGCGGGGGTACGCGTACTTCCTGTACCCGCCGGAGAAGCCGCTCACCGAGACCGCGCACGAGCGGCTCGCGACGATCGCCCAGCACACCGAGATGGGCGCGGGCATGTACGTCGCGATGAAGGACCTGGAGATCCGCGGCGCGGGCAACCTGCTCGGCGGCGAGCAGTCCGGGCACATCGCGGGCGTCGGCTTCGACCTGTACGTGCGCATGGTCGGCGAGGCCGTCGCGGACTACCGGCGGCAGCTGGAGGCAGGGGAGCCCTCGGCGGGAGGAGCGGAAGAGGCCCCGCTGGAGGTCAAGATCGAGCTGCCCGTCGACGCGCACGTCCCGCACGACTACGCGCCCGGCGAGCGGCTGCGCCTACAGGCCTACCGCGCCATCGCCTCCGCCGACTCGGAGGAGGACATCACGGCCGTCCGCGAGGAACTCACCGACCGCTACGGCAAGTTGCCCGAGCCGGTGGAGAACCTGCTGCTGGTGGCCGGGCTGCGGATGCTCGCGCGGGCCTGCGGCGTCGGCGAGATCGTCCTTCAGGGTGCCAACATCCGCTTCGCCCCCGTGGAGCTGCGCGAGTCGCAGGAACTGCGCCTCAAGCGGCTCTATCCCGGTACGGTCATCAAGCCGGCCGTGCACCAGGTGCTGGTGCCCCGCCCGAAGACCGCGAGGGTCGGCGGCAAGCCGCTGGTCGGGCGCGAACTGCTGGCATGGACGGGGGAGTTCCTGGCCTCGGTGCTCGGGTCGTGACCCGCACTTCTTCCGGGCCGCGGCCCGCATCCCCGTAGCCGGCTCGACGCCGGTGCCGCGGCCGCCCCGCCGTCGCTCGGAACGCGGGTGCGAACCGGCGCACGGACCTCCCGTCCGTGCGCCTGCGCCCGTCCGCCACGTGCCCCGCCGCACGCCCGCTTGCCCCCGAATCGTCCCTTAGGGGCCCATCTGCCGCTCTGGAGCGGGCAGTTACCGTAAGGGGCGGAACGATCCGCCCCGCTTCCGAGGGCGGACCCACAGGGCGAGCGAGGGGGGCGCGGCATGACGCGTCTGAAGAGCGGTGCGGTCGGTGCGGTGGTCGTACTGGCCGCCGTGGCAGGCTGCACGTCAGGCCAGGACAAGGGGGCCCCGGGCCCGGGACCGAAGAGCGGCGGGGGCGCCGTGCTGACCGCCGCCGAGGCGCTGCCGGTCAAGGGGCGGGCCCCGAAGACCGGTTACTCCCGGGAGCGGTTCGGCAGCGCGTGGGCGGACACCGACGCCAACTCCTGCGACACCCGGGACGACATCCTCAAACGCGACCTGAAGGACGTGAGGTTCACCGGCGGCCGATGCAAGGTCTCCTACGGTCTGCTGGACCCGGACCCGTACTCGGGCAAGGAGATCACCTACCGGCGCGGCGCCAGCAAGGTCGACATCGACCATGTCGTCGCCCTCTCGGACGCCTGGCAGAAGGGCGCCAGGTACTGGGACGCGAGCAAGCGGATCGCGCTGGCCAACGACCCGCTCAACCTCATCGCGGTCGACGCGGGTGCCAACCGCGGCAAGGGCGACGGGGACGCGGCCACCTGGCTGCCACCGGACAAGGACTACCGCTGCCCCTACGTGGCGACGCAGGTGGCGGTGAAGAAGAAGTACGCCCTGTGGGTCACCTCCGGCGAGAAGGCGGCGATGGAGAAGGTCCTCGCCGCCTGCCCGGACCAGAAGCTCCCTTCCGGCGGCAACCCGACCGAGGCCCCCGCCCGCTTCACGGCGCGCTAGGGACCGGGTCGCGTCCCGCCGGGGCCGGCGGAGTTCCTCAGCGGACGCGGGGCGGCGGGGCGGGGCGGCCCGCCTTCTCCCAGGCGACGAAGGTGTTGGTGCGGGCGTGGACGAACGCCTTGACCGGGTCGGCGGAGTACGTCCACGGCACGCTGCCGATGTATCCGCCGACCGCCCGGAACTGCTCCACGGCCTCCGCGTACCGCTTCTTCTGGAACAGCATCTTGGCCAGCAGGTGCCGCACCAGCGGCAGCCGGTGGTGCCCGGCGGGGACCCGGTCCACGGCGTCCAGGGTGGCGTCGATGGCCGCGTCGACGAACGGCCGGCCGTACACGGGCTCCTCCGGCTCCCGGACGGCGTGCTCGTACAGCGCGTACAGGCGCAGCACCGGCAGCAGGCTGCCGGGCGGGGCGGCGGCCGCGGCCTGCTCGGCGAACGCGTACATCAGCTCGTGCGAGCCACGCCACTTGGCGCACCAGTACTGCAGGGCGCTGGTGTGGGCGCCGAAGTGGTGCGGGTCGCGTGCGGTGATCTCGGCCCACAGCGCCCGGAAGTCGTCGTGCGACCAGCCGAGGCCCAGGGCGATGGTGATCTGCGCGATCCAGGGGCAGGGGTCCTCGGGCGCCATCCGCGCGGCCTCCCGGCAGGCGGGCAGCGCCTCGGCCAGCAGCCGGTGGAAGCCCTCGAACTGCTCGGACGTGGTGTGCTTCGCCGTCTTCGCGCCGCGGACCTTGCCGGCGAGCGAGACGAGCGCGTCGGCGTGCACGAGCGCGGCGGACGGGTCGTCGGGGTACTCCGCGCGCCAGGCCCTGACCCAGGTGTCGTCCTCGGCGGCGGCGTGCACGAGGATGCCGAGCCGGTACCAGCGCAGGTCCCAGTCGCGGCCCGCCTGGGCGAGGTAGCCGGCGGCGCGCCGCCAGTCGCCGGCGAGCGCGGCCGCGGCCACCGCGTCGGCCTCGGGGTCGGGGCCGGCGTACCGCTTGTCGAGCTGTGCGGCGGGCACCAGACCGTACGCGGCGGGGTCGATGTTGACCGGCGTCTTGGCCTTCGCCTCGGCCCGCAGGGCGCGAGCCTTGCGGGCGTTGCGCGGGATGGTGACGGCCGCGTAGACGAGGAGGCCGGCGCCGGCTATGTCGATCAGGACGTTCATACCGGGTCTTTTCGGGGGTCGGGGCCGCCGGGGGAGGCGGCCGGGGGAGGTTGGCGGGGGGCGGTGCGGGATGCGGACCCGGTGCCGTCGAGCGGACCGCGGGCGCTGCCGAGCAGCAGGGTACGCAGGGGTGCGGTGACGGCCGGCTCGGTGACCGCCCGGTCCAGCGCCTTCGGCAGCTCCTCGGCGAACCACGGGGGTGCCGTCTGCCGCACCGGGGGCCCGGCCCAGCACAGCTCCCACCGGCACAGTCCCGTCTCCAGCGCGGAGCGCAGGGCCAGTTGGCGCAGGGCCGAGCGGAGGGCCGTCCGGGCGAACTCGCGCGCCGCGCGGCCGCTGCTGCGGGCGGCCTGCTCGGACCGGGGCAGCAGGGCGGCGAGGTCGTACAGCAGCCCGTGGTCGAGCAGGTCCAGGAGGTGGTGCAGGGCCACGGTGCCGGAGGTGGCCGTGGTGCCGGTCAGCCGGGCCATGGCCGCGAGCAGCGGCTCGGTCTCCCGCGCGAAGGTCTCCCGCCGGGCCTGCCACGGCAGTTCGGCCCAGGGCACCCGGCGCTTGGCCAGTGCCTCCTGGCTGAGGGTGGCCTGCTCCAGGTCGGCCAGGAGCCGCTCCGGCGCCTGGAGCAGGGCGGCGGCCGGACGCCGCACGAGGGTGAGGGTGTCGTCGTCCCCGGACGGGGAGGACACGGCGAGCGCCGTCAGCACCTCGATGCGGTCGGCCGTCGGCGGGTGGGAGTCGTACGGCGACCGCGCCCCGGAGATCTCCTCCGGCAGCGGTTCGCGCGCCAGGGCCGCCAGCTGCGTCCGCCGGGTGCCGTCCGCGAGCAGGAGGGCGAACCCGCCGTAGAACTGTCCCTCCGGCGGCAGCAGTCCGGCGTCCCAGCCCATCAGGGCGTAGCTGTGCAGGTAGAGGTCGTCGGCCGCCTCCAGCGCGGGGATGCGGCGCAGCGCGTCGGCGGTGGTGCCGGGACCGGCGATCCGGGCGGCGACCAGGTCGGCCGCGTACTCCTGGCGGCGGCTGACCGCCTCGGTCAGCCGCAGGCACAGCTTGGCGTACGCGGTGAAGACGAGGGCCAGGTAGTGGTCCGGGCCCCGGGTGCGGGCCCGCTTCAGCGGTGGCGGCCTGCCCTCCGCCCGGCGCCGCGCGGCCTTGGCGGCGAACTCGGCCTTCTCCTCGGCCTCCTCGCGCGCGGCCCGCTCCTTCAGCGTGCCGACGGTGTGCGCCAGCCTGCCGCGCAGCGCCGCCACCAGGTTGCCCAACCGCGTGTCGTGGTGGGCGTAGTGGCCCAGTTCGTGTCCGAGTACGGCGTCCAGCTCGGCCTCGGGCAGGCCCAGCAGCAGGGCCACGCCGAGGAAGAGCCGCCGTTCGCCCGGGACCAGCCCGAGCATCCGGGCGTCCTCCTGCACCATGGCGACGGCGCCCGGGACGATCCGGATCTCCCCGGGGGGCCGGGTGTGCACCCGTTCGGCCAGCTCACGCACGTGCCGCCACAGCTCCGGCTGCTCCCGCGGCGTCAGCGACAGGCCCGGGGGCCCCGCCTGCTCCTCCTTCTTCGGGCCGCGGCTGAGCACGACGACCCGCAGCACGCACCAGGCGACGGCCAGCGAGCCGAGGTAGCCCTGGACGGTGACGACGGTGAAGGTGCCCCGGGCCAGGACGACGTCCAAGGCCGCCACGGCGCCGAGGAGGAGCAGGGCCAGCAGGTAGAACCCGAGCAGCAGGCCGAGGCCGAGCGCGGCGCGCAGGGAGGCTCCCGGCGCGCCGCGCTCCGCGGCCTTCTCGGCGGCTGCTCGGCCGACGGGGCGGGGACGCATCGGCACCCTTCGCGCAGGACGGAGCGGACGGCGGCGGGCGGGACTACTTCTTCAGCCCGGTCAGGAGCGTCGTCGTCAGCTTCTTCGCGGACGCGGCGCCGTTGTCGCTGCCCGCCGTGGACAGCACGGTGACCAGGTGGCTGCCGGAGCGGGCCGCGACGAGGGTGGTGCCGTTCTGCCACGTGCCGCTCGTCAGCGTCATCGTGTACGCCTCGTCACCGAGCCCGGTGGTGGCCTCGCCGGTCACCTTCACCTTGGCGTGCGCGTCGGTGTCCGTGAACGTGGCGCACTCGGTGGCGACGGTCTGGAGCTGCTTCATCACGGCCGTCCCCTGGGCGGCGGGGAACTCGTCGATCTCCTGGGCGATCTCCTCGGTCTTCTGCCTGTTCACGTAGTCGTTCTGCGCGAACGAGGAGCTGTCCTCGTAGCCGGTCACCTGGATCCAGGACGTGGCCTCCAGCTTGCTGCAGTCCGGCTTGGCGGTCTTCCTGGCGGACGGGGTGAGGAGCTGGGCGCCGCTGTCCGCGGAGTTGTCGTCCTCGACGGCGAACCCGGCCGGGAAGGCCGAGGCGGGCGCCAGCGCCTTCTTCAGCTGCGTGCCCGTGAGCAGGCCGGCGTTCGGGTCCTTGGCCTTGGTCTGCTTGGCGCTCGGGGCGGTGGCGTCCGTGGAGCCGCCGGAGCAGGCGGTGAGGGCCAGGGGCAGGGCGGATGCGACGGCGAGCAGCGTGGCGGCGCGGGACGAGAGACGCATGACAGTCCTTCAGGGGGCTGGTGGAACGGAGAAGTGCGTACGGCGTGCCGTACCGCGTCCGGCGTGGGTCCGGACGGATGGGCGAGAGGAGTGCGGTGGGGCGGGGCCGGGCAGGACCCGGGTCAGGGCGTGGCGGCGATGACGGCCGCCCGCGCGGCGGTGCTCGGTGTGAGCCCGGCCTTCCTGCCCATGGCGCTGTTCCCTCCCCGAACGGCGGTCTTCCTCTCCGGAGACCGCTCGTTCGCTTGGTCAATAAGATCAGAGGCTGTGAACCGAGTCAACATCGTTCACAGTGCATGAGGACGAACACGGCGTGAATGCAGGGATCTTGTGTACGCCGGTATGCTCGGCGCAAACGGGACGAGGGGAGCGGGGCCGGTGCAGGATCAGGCGACAGAGGTGACCGCGGCCGGGATCGCGCGGCTCGCCGGAGTGGGCCGGGCCGCCGTCAGCAACTGGCGCCGTCGGCACGCCGATTTCCCCAGGCCGGTCGGCGGCACCGAGACCAGCCCGTCCTTCGCGCTCGCCGAGGTCGAGGCCTGGCTGCGCAAGCAGGGAAAACTCGCCGAAGTCCCGTTGCGGGAAAGGGTCTGGCAGCAGCTCGCGGGGCATCCCGAGGGCCCGCTCACGGCACTGGTGCACACCGGCTGCGCGCTGCTGCTGATCCATGAGCGCCCCACCGTCTGGCTGGAGGCGAGCGCGGGCTCGGACGAGCGGCTGGCCCGGCTGCTGCCGGACGCGCTGGAGCGGGTGCTCACCCCGCGGTTCGGGGAGGCGGCGGGGCTGCTGATGCCCGGGGCCGGGGCGGGACGAGGTGTGAACACGCCGGGTGGTCCACAGGTGGCGAACAGCGGGGTGACGGCTCCCGGTGTGAACACCCCCCTAAGTGCCCCGCCGCCGGCCTCCGGCGTGCGCACCGAGGACGCCGGTGTGCACACCCGCCCTTCCCTCCTGCCCTCCGTCCCCCTCCTGCGCGGCGCCGCCGAACTCGCCGCCGAGGCCGGGGCACGGCAGGCCTTCGAGTTCCTGCTGGGGCGGCACCTGGACGCCAACCCCCGCCAGTACACGCTCACCCCGTCCGAACTCGCCGCGCTCATGGCCGACCTGGCCGGCCCGGCCCGCAGCGTCCTGGACCCGGCCTGCGGCACCGGCGCCCTGCTGCGGGCCGTCGAGACCCGCCCCGAGCAGTGGCTGCACGCCCAGGACAGCGCCCCCGACCTCGCCGCGCTCACCGCGCTGCGGCTCGCGCTGCACTCGCGCGCCGGTGTGCGCGCCGCCGCCGGGGACACCCTGCGCGCCGACGCCTTCCCCGAGCTGCGCGCCGACGCCGTGCTGTGCCACCCGCCGTTCAACGAGCGCAACTGGGGCCACGACGAACTCGCCTACGACCCCCGCTGGGAGTACGGCTTCCCGGCGCGCACCGAGTCGGAGCTGGCCTGGGTCCAGCACGCCCTGGCCCGGCTCACCGACGGCGGCACGGCCGTCCTGCTGATGCCGCCGGCCGCCGCCTCCCGCCGCTCCGGGCGCCGCATCCGCGCCGATCTGCTGCGCCGGGGCGCGCTGCGGGCGGTGCTCGCGCTGCCCGTCGGGGCGGCACCGCCGTACAACCTCCCCCTGCATGTGTGGGTGCTGCGCCGGCCCGAGCGGAGTCCGGCCTCGCCCGAGGTGCTGCTCATGGACACCGGGCAGTTCGCCGGGGAGGGGCGCGGGGGCCCGGACTGGGCGGCGGTGCGCGAGGCCGTGCTGGACGCCTGGCGTGCCTTCTCCCGCACGGGGCGGCTGGCGGAGCGGCCGGGGCTCGCCCGTTCGGTGCCGGTCATCGAACTCCTCGACGACGACGTGGACCTGGCGCCCGCCCGCCATCTGCCGCCGCCCGCCGTGGCCGACGGCGCCGAGCAGCTCGCGGCGGTGCGCGAACGCCTCGGCGAGACCCTGCGCCTGACCACCGACCTCACCCCGCCGGCCGCCGACCCGGCCCCGCCCGCGCGCTGGCCCCTCACCACCATCGGCGAACTCGCGCGCGCCGGCGCACTGGTGATGCGCACCGGCGGCACCGGCGGCCACGCGCGCCTGCCCGTGCTCACCGACACGGACGTCCTCACCGCCATGGCCCCCTCCGGCACGCTGCCCGAGAGCGACGAGGAGGCCGTGCTGACCGAACCGGGCGACGTCGTCGTACCGGTGCTCGGCGGCGGTTCGGTGGCGCGGGTGATCGAGGAGGCCACGGCGGGCGCCGTCCTGGGGCGCAACCTCGTCCTCCTGCGCCCCGACCGCACGGCGCTCGACCCCTGGTTCCTCTCCGGGTTCCTGCGCGGCACCGCCAACAACCGGCAGGCCAGCAGCTACGCCTCCACCGCCACCCGCCTCGACGTGCGCCGGCTCCAGCTGCCCCGGCTGCCGCTGGACGAACAGCGCCGCTACGGCGCCCGGTTCCACGCCCTGGACGAGTTCGAGCGGGCGCTGCGCCGCGCGAGCCGGCTCGGGGAGCATCTGGTGCGCGGGATGTACGACGGGCTCACGGACGGCACCGTCGCTCCTGACTGAGCGCTGACAACGGTTTGATAGATCCCGGATGTGTTGTCGGCGCCGGGCCATATGCTCGTTCCACACGCCCACTCCAGGCACTTCAGGCAACAGGAGCAGCCATGCAAGGCCACGGCTACAGACAGCCGGCGCAGCCGCCGCACCCCGCGGTACTGGTCCTGCTGCGCGTGCTGTTCGTGGCGATCGGTTTCCTCAGCCTCGGCTTCCTGGCCTGGGTGATGCAGCTGCGACTCGCCTCCGTCACCCGCAGGTCCCTCGACTGGGGGCTGTTCGTGGCGGCGCTGGTGCTGGACGCCCTCAGCCTCGTCCTGCTGGGGAGCGAGCCCGGCGACGAAGTCCACACCGCCGGCGGCTATACAGGCATCTTCCTGCTGTTCGCCACGCTGGCCGCCGCCACCGGGTACTACCTCGTCGCGGAGATACGCCATTACGCGCGCCGCCGACGCGAGTTCGAGGCCCGCCGGCCGATACCGGCGTACGGCTACCCGGGCCCGTCAGCCGCGTACGCCGCACCCGCCGCCCCCGTCATGTCCGGCGTCCCCACCCCGCCTCCGGCGGCGCCGCACACCCCCGTGCCCGGCCCCCCGCCGCCGCACCGTCCGGCCGCGCGCATCGACCAGGTGCGGGCCGAGCTGGACGAGCTCAGCGACTACCTGCGCAAGCACGACGGGCGGTCCGACGGGCAGCTCGGCGGCGACCGGCCCGAGGACGGAAGCGGAAGGTGACCGTGGCGACAGGACGTCTCGTCGCCGGCCGCTACGAACTGTCCACCCTCATCGGCCAGGGCGGCATGGGCCAGGTCTGGACGGCGTACGACCAGCGGCTCGACCGGCGCGTGGCCGTGAAGCTGCTGCGCCCCGACAAGGTGGCGGGCCAGGAGGCCGACGAGCTGCGCCGCCGCTTCGAGCGCGAGTGCCGGGTGACCGCACAGGTCGACCATCCCGGCCTGGTCACCGTGCACGACGCGGGCAGCGAGGGCGAGGAGCTGTTCCTCGTCATGCAGTACGTCGACGGCGCCGACCTCGCCGACCACCTCGCCGAGCACGACCCGTACCCCTGGCCGTGGGCGGTCGCGGTGGCCGCGCAGCTGTGCGCCGTGCTCAGCGCCGTGCACGCCGTGCCGATCGTCCACCGCGACCTCAAGCCGCGCAATGTGATGGTCAAGCAGGACGGCCTCGTCACCGTGCTCGACCTGGGCGTGGCCTCCGTCATGGACACCGACACCACCCGGCTCACCCACACCGGCTCCCCGATCGGCTCGCCCGCCTACATGGCGCCCGAGCAGGCGATGGGCGGCGCGGTCGGCCCGTACACCGATCTGTACGCGCTCGGGGTGCTGCTGCACGAACTGCTCAGCGGCGACGTGCCGTTCACCGGCGCCACCGCGCTCGGCGTGCTGCACCGGCACCTGTACGATCCCCCGCTGCCCCTGCGCCGGATCCGCCCCGAGGTCCCGGAGACGCTGGAGAGCCTGGTGCTGCGCCTGCTCGCCAAGGACCCGCAGCACCGGCCGGCCTCCGCGCAGGAGGTGTACGAGCACCTGGTGCCGCTGCTGCCCGCGCGCGGCATACCCAGCGGGGCACCCCTGGACCCCACGCGCCCCTTCCTGCGCCCGCACGCCCCCTGGCCCGACCGCGCGCGCACGCCCGCGCCCCGGCCGGCCCCCGCCACCCCGGCGGCCGGCAAGCCCGATGTCGCCGCCGCCGTCGAAGAGGTCAAACGCCTGCTGGGGGAGGGCCGCATCACCCAGGCCGTCGACATCCTGGGTGCGATCCTGCCCGCCGCGGCCGAACAGCACGGCGAGCACTCCCCGGTCGTCCGCACGCTGCGCAAGCAGTACGCGGCCACCCTCATGGACGACGGCCAGTACCGGCGCGCGCTGCCCGAACTGCGCCGGCTCGCCGACGAACGCGCCGCCGAGGCCGGTCAGGCCGACCCGGCCTCCCTGCGCTTCCGCTACGACGCCGCCCAGTGCCTCGAACAACTCGGCGAACCCGCGGCGGCACTCGCCGAGTACCGCGCGCTGCTGCCGTACTACGAGAACCAGTACGTCTCCGGCGACCCGCAGCAGGCCCACGAGGTCCGCCGGCGCATCGGCCATCTGCTGCTCGCCCTCGGCGACCGGCCCGCCGCGCACGACACGCTCGCCCGCCTGGTGCTGGACGTGGAACGCCTCGGCGGCCCCGGCCACCCGATGGCCGTCGAGATCCGCCGCACCCTGCACTGGCTGGGCCAGGTGCGCGGCTAGATTCATCCAGTCACACAGACATCACCGAGCACACCGAGCACGTCAAGCACGTCAAGCACGCCGAGAACCATCAGGGGTGGGTCCATGGCCGGTCACCGGCAGTCCAAGAAGCGCAGATACATCACGTGGGCGGTGGCCGGCGCCGCCGTCGTCGCCGGGGGCGGGCTCGCCGCGCAGACCTCCATGGCCGCCACCACCTGGCCCGCGCAGAAGACCTTCACCGGCCGGGCGTTCGACACCTGCACCGCGCCCTCGCTGTCCACGATGAAGGCCTGGCACACCGGCTTCTACGGTGCCGCCGCCGTCTACGTGGGCGGCAAGAACCGCGGCTGCGCCCAGCCCAACCTCACCGCCTCCTGGGTGAAGTCGGTCAGCTCCCTCGGCTGGAAGCTCGCCCCGATCTACGTGGGTGCCCAGCCGCCCTGCCAGTCCAGCTCCAACTCGGAGAAGATGACCACCACCGACGCCGGCACCCTCGGCACGCAGGACGCCACCGACGCCGTCGCCAAGGCCTCCGCCCTCGGCATGAAGGCGGGCAGCCCCATCTACCTCGACATGGAGGGCTACGACACGACGAACGCGTCGTGCAACACCGCCGTGCTGACGTATGTGCGCGCCTTCGACAAGCAACTGCACGCCAAGACGTACCGGGCCGGGTTCTACGGCTTCACCAGCTCCAGCGCCAAGGCGATCGCCACCGCGTCCGACAAGACGGACCTGCCTGGCAACCTCTGGTACGCGCTGTACGACAAGCAGAACACGACGACCACGGACTGGCCGTGGGGCGCCACGCAGTTCACCGGGCACAGCCGCGCCCACCAGTACATGGTCAACAGCAAGGAGGCGCACGGCGGCGTGACGCTCACCGTGGACCGGGACGCGTGGGACGGTCCGGTGGCGATCACGGGCTGACCGGTGAACTCGTAGCGGCGCGACGGTGCCCGAAGTCGTGGCGAATCGTTGGTCGAATGGGTTGGCCGGAGCAGTGCCGCTGCCTACCATCGATCACCGCAAGACTTTGTGCGCCCGCCCGTCGCCCGGCCACCACTCCTGGCGGAGGCGCTGGCGCGCCGCACCTGTCCTGCAATCTCCCCTTGGAGGTCTCCTTGCCCCGCCGCCGTCGCACCGCGCTCGTCCTCACCGCCGTGATCGCCGCCGCGGCACCTCTGCTGACCGCCTGCGGGCACGACGCGCACCCGGGCGCGGCGGCCGTGGTCGGCGGTCAGCGGATCACCGTCGCGCAACTGGAGAACAGGGTCGACGAGGTCCGCGACGCCCAGCGGGCCGCGGTGCCCGACCAGGCCCAGTACCAGCAGGTGCTCGCCCAGACCAGCAGCCTCACCCGCGACACCCTGCACAACATGGTCCTGGACCGGGTGATCCACCGGGCCGCGCAGGACGAGGGCGTCTCGGTCACCCGCAAGGACGTCCAGCAGCTGCGCGCGAGCCTGGAGCAGCAGGCGGGCGGCTCCAGGGGCTTGCAGACCGCATGGCTGCAGAAGTACGGCATCGCCCCCGCGTACCTGGACGACAACCTGCGCCTCCAGCTGGAGGCGCAGAAGCTCGCCGCCCGGCTCGGCACCGACACCTCCCAGCCCGCCTTCTGGAAGGCCCTCTCCACGGCCTCCGAGGAGCTGCACATCGACGTCAACCCGCGCTACGGCACCTGGGACGTGCAGAAGAGCAGCCGGGTGGACGCGAAGACGCCGTGGGTGCGGGAGGTCACGTCGGTGTCGGGAGGCGGCCCGGTGACGGCGTAGGTCATACGATCCCACGACTCCCTCGGCCCTGTGGACAACCGAATCCGCTCGTCGCGGCGGTGGGTTACTTTCGGATCGTGAACGCATCCAGCCCCGAAGCCACCGGACCCGAAGCCACCGGACCCGGAGCCGCGCCCGCCGCCGACCCCGGCCGCGTCGTCCTCCTCACCACCAGCCACCGTGTCGCCCCCGGCCTGCTGTCCTGGCCCGCGTGGCAGGCCCTGCGCGCCGCCGACACCGTGCTGTGCGCGGACGGCGCCCATCCGCAGCTGCCGTATCTGCGGGAGGCCGGGATAGCGGTGGCCGAGGCGGCGCCCACGGCGCAGGAGCTGGTCGCCGCCTGCGCCGGTGGCCGGACGGTGGTGGTCGTGGCGACGGGTGAGGGGGAGCCCGCCCTCACCGACGGCCTGGCCCGGCTGGCCGGCTCCGGCCGGGTCCGCATGCCCGAGCTGGAGCTGCTGCCCGCCTCGTACGACCTGCCCGGCGCCCGCCTGCTGGACCTCGTCCAGGTCATGGACCGCATCCGCGCCGAGTGTCCCTGGTCCTCCCGGCAGACCCACGAGGGCCTGGCCAAGTACGGCATCGAGGAGGCGTACGAGCTGGTCGAGGCGATCGAGGCCGGTGACCGCGAGGAACTGCGCGAGGAGCTGGGCGACGTCCTCCTCCAGGTCGTCTTCCACTCCCGGATCGCCGAGGAGCACCCGGAGAAGCCGTTCTCCATCGACGACGTGGCGGGCGGCATCGTCGCCAAGCTCATCCACCGCCACCCCCATGTCTTCGGCGACGAGAAGGCGGAGACCCCGGAGGACGTCAAGGCGCACTGGCTGCGTACCAAGGCCGAGGAGAAGCGCCGCACCTCCGTCACCGAGGGCATCCCCCTCGGCCAGCCCGGCCTCGCCCTCGCCGCCAAACTCGCCGCCCGCGCCCGCGTCGCCGGCCTCGACGTCCCCCTCCCCGAGGGCGACGACATCGGCTACACCCTCCTCGCCCTCGCCGCCCGTGCCGAATCCGCCGGCACCGACCCGGAGACGGCCCTGCGCGCGGCGGCCCGGACGTACCGGGACGCGATACGGCGGGCGGAGGGGGTGGACCCGGGCCGGGGAGAGGAGTAGCGGCCAGCGGTGACACACCCCCGCGCCCGGCCGGATACCGTCGAACAGTGACCGATCAGCTTCGCCCCGACGAGACCGTTCCCGCTGCTCCCGAGCTGTTCACCTGGGAGTTCGCCGCCGATCCCTACCCGGCGTACGCGTGGTTGCGCGAGCACGCGCCCGTGCGGCGGACGCGGCTGCCCAGTGGGGTGGAGGCGTGGCTGGTCACGCGGTACGCGGACGCCCGGCAGGCGCTGGCGGACCAGCGGCTGAGCAAGAACCCGGCGCATCACGACGAGCCCGAGCACGCCAAGGGCAAGACCGGCATCCCGGGCGAGCGCAAGGCCGAGCTGATGACGCACCTGCTGAACATCGACCCGCCGGACCACACCCGGCTGCGCCGGCTGGTCAGCAAGGCGTTCACGCCCCGTCGCGTCGCCGAGTTCGAGCACCGGGTGCAGGAGCTGACCGACCACCTCATCGACGGGTTCGCCCGGCGCGGCTCCGCCGACCTCATCCACGAGTTCGCCTTCCCGCTGCCCATCTACGCCATCTGCGACCTGCTCGGTGTCCCGCGCGAGGACCAGGACGACTTCCGGGACTGGGCGGGCATGATGATCCGGCACGGGGGAGGGCCCCGGGGCGGGGTCGCGCGGTCGGTGAAGAAGATGCGCGGCTACCTCGCCGAGCTGATCCACAAGAAGCGCGAGGCACTGCCCGCCGAGCCCGCGCCCGGCGAGGACCTGATCTCCGGTCTGATCCGCGCCTCCGACCACGGCGAGCACCTCACCGAGAACGAGGCCGCGGCGATGGCCTTCATCCTCCTCTTCGCCGGCTTCGAGACCACCGTCAACCTCATCGGCAACGGCACCTACGCCCTGCTCACCCACCCCGAGCAGCGCCACCGCCTCCAGGACGCCCTCGCCCGCGGCGACGGCGAGCTGCTGGCGACCGGGGTGGAGGAACTGCTGCGCTACGACGGCCCGGTGGAGCTGGCCACCTGGCGGTTCGCCACCGAGCCGCTCACCATCGGCGGGCAGGAGATCGCGCCCGGCGACCCGGTGCTCGTCGTGCTGGCCGCCGCCGACCGGGACCCGGAGCGGTTCGAGGACCCGGACGTGCTGGACCTCGGCCGGCGGGACAACCAGCACCTCGGCTACGGACACGGCATCCACTACTGCCTGGGCGCCCCGCTCGCCCGCCTGGAGGGGCAGACCGCGCTCGCCACGTTGCTGACCCGGCTGCCCGATCTGCGGCTCGCCGCCGACCCGGCCGAGCTGCGCTGGCGCGGCGGGCTCATCATGCGCGGCCTGCGCACCCTGCCGGTGGAGTTCACGCCGCCCGCTCAGTAGTCGAGGGCCGCGAACCAGTCGCCCCGGCCGCCCGGCGTCAGGTCGAGGAGGTGCCAGACGGGGTTGAGGAGGTCGATGCCGCGCTGGTCGATGTCCTCGGCCATCCGCGGGTGCGCGGAGTAGAAGTGGCGGACCGTGCCGTCCGCGCCCTTGGTGAAGACGGAGACGGCCGAGTCCTGGACGCCGTCCTCGTCCTCGCTGCCCAGGTCGTACTTGAAGGTGCTGTCCCCGGCGCTGAGCAGCCGCAGCCGGGACCAACCCCGGGCGCGCGCGTGCCCGCGCAGGGCGGGCGGACCGGCGGCGGCCACGACCACCAGATCGACGTTCTGGGCGAGGTGACGGGCGACGCCGTTCAGGCCGTCGAGCCACAGGGTGCACATCGGGCAGGGCTCGGTCTGCCGTTTGCCGTACATGAGGTGGTAGACGACCAGGGCCCGCTCCGGGCCGCCGGTGAACAAGTCGCCGAGCCGCACCTCGCGGACGGGCGTGTCGCCCGCGTCGAGACCGGCGGGGCCTTCGAGGAAGACGTACTCGCCGACCTCGGCCCCCGGCGGCAGTTCCCGGCGCAGCGCCGCGACCCGCTCGCGGTGCCGCATCAGCTCGATCTCGGCGCCGCGCAACTCCTCGCGTGCGGCGAGGTACTCCGCCGACTCACCGTGCAACCGGGTGTGCCGCATGAGGTGTCCTCCTGGGTGAACAGCCCCCCGGAACAGGTCGGTTCCATGGTTCCGGGCAGCCCGCGTGCCACGGGTGAGGCACCGCCGTTCCCGAAGAGTGAAAGGGTCGGTGACGGAGCGGAGGGCGAACGTTCAACTCTGTGATCTTCACGTGATCCGCGCGGCATGAACTTGTGACAAGTCATCGGGTGCCGCTACCTTCACCCCTCAGCGTGGCGGCCCGGCATGATCCGCCGCGCCGGTTCCTGCCGTCGCACGAAAGGCTTCCGCATGATTTCCGGGAACGGTCGTCACCGCCGCCCCCGTCAGGCTCCGGCCCTCCTCGTCGCGGCCGGCGTGACCGGCTCCGCCATCGCCATCCCGCTGCTGGGCGCCGCGAGCGCCCACGCGGCCGACGGCACCACCTGGGACAAGGTCGCCGGGTGCGAGAGCGGCGGCTCCTGGAGCGCCGACACCGGCAACGGCTACTACGGCGGCCTCCAGATATCCCAGGAGGACTGGGTCCAGTACGGCGGCACCCGGTACGCCTCCTCCGCCGACCAGGCCAGCCGCTCGCAGCAGATCGCCGTGGCCGAGCGGATCCTCAAGGACAAGGGCACCGCGCCCTGGGCCACCTGCGCCCTGCTGTCCGGGCTCACCTCGAACTCCGGTTCCGTGGACGTCGATCCGGGCGTCGGCGACGGCGGCGGCCAGGGCGGCAGCACGACCGACCCGTCCGGCCTGCCCGACCCCTCCTCCCCGGCCGGTGCGCAGAGCGGCGACCAGAACGGCTCCGGCAACGCCTCCGGCAACGCCTCCGGCTCCGGCGGCGCCTCCTCCGCCGATCCGTCCGGCTCCTCCGCCTCGCCGGGCCAGGGCTCCGGCAAGCAGACGGGCAAGCACGCGACCCCGCATCCGGGCAAGCCCACCGGCACCTCCGGCACCGGCGTCCCCAGCCCGGACCCGTCCGACTCCTCCGGCCCCTCCGACTCCTCGGACCCGTCCGTCCCGGCCACGCCGTCCGCCCCGGCCGGCACCCCCACGGCGCCCGCCCCGTCCACCGGCACCCCGGACAATGCCCGGCAGAACGTCGGTTCTTGGGACCTGGTGGACACCGGAGCCCTGAGCGGCGGCCGTCATCGCGGCGGCAACGCGGACGAAAGCAGGACAAACGGGCAGAACGACTCCTCCTCCGGGCGCCACGCCTCGCGTGAGCCGGGCGCCTACACGGTCCGCGAGGGCGACTCGCTGAGCTCCATCGCCGACTCCCTTGACGTCGACGGGGGATGGCACGCGCTCTACTCCGCGAACAAGAAGGTCGTGGGTGCCGACCCGAACCTCATCACCGCCGGTCAGACCCTGAAAGTCGGTGACGAAACGGGCGCGGCGCAGGGGTAGTTGACGCCCCACTTGATCGCTAAATGTCCGGTTTGGTGAAAGTGTGGGATGAGTCTCAGAAGCCCTGATCGTCTTTGAAATTCCGCGGATCGCGTGGCTACGGTCAAGGCCGCTCGTCACCACGGGCCCCGGCGGCCGCAACGCCGAATCCTGCCAGCGGCTGCCCGGGAACAGTCGTCGCGTCAAGCGCCGCAGGCAGGAGCGGGGGACCCAAGGTAAGCGCCGGACCCGGCAGTTGATGCCGGACCGGCTAGGGGTGAAGCCACGCCTCCATGTGGGGGTGTGGCCGGGCAACTCAACCGGCCCGAATCCGACAGCTCACCTCGCAGGCGTCGGTGAGGGGATCGTTCCATGCTGTTTTCCGGCAAGGGCAAGCACCGTCGTCCGTCCAAGGCCGTCCGCGCCGTCACGCTCGCCGGTGTCACCGGTGTCGCCGTCGCCGCTCCGCTGATGGCGGCCGGCAACGCCTCCGCCGCCACCGCCTCCCAGTGGGACGCGGTCGCCCAGTGCGAGGCCGGCGGCAACTGGGCCATCAACACCGGCAACGGGTACTACGGCGGTCTGCAGTTCTCCGCCTCGACCTGGGCCGCGTACGGCGGCACCGCCTACGCGTCGACCGCCGACAAGGCCACCAAGTCGCAGCAGATCACCATCGCCGAGAAGGTCCTCGCCGCGCAGGGCAAGGGCGCCTGGCCGGTCTGCGGCACGGGCCTGACCAGCACCCCGTACGGCGGCTCCGCCTCGACGGCCACCACGTCGAACAGCACCGCCACCCGGTCCGCGGGCCGGCAGGCCGCCACCCGCTCCACCGAGCGCACCACCCCGGCCCCGAGCAGGTCCGCGAGCGCCTCCGCCGGCTCGGCCGCGAGCAAGACCGTCACCACCCCGACCGGCAAGAAGGTCAAGAAGGGCGACGGCGAGTACAGGGTCGTCAAGGGCGACACCCTCAGCTCCATCGCGGTCAGGCACCACGTGGCCGGTGGCTGGAAGAAGCTGTTCGAGCTGAACAAGGACATCGTCGACAACGCCGACCTCATCTACCCGGGCCAGCAGCTGCACCTGAAGTGACGCCCGGCCGCTGACGGCTCCGCCCGCCGGACCTCCCCCCGGAAAAAGGTCTGCCCCCAGCGGACCCTGCCCCCCCGCGGGCCCTGCCCCCCGGCGGACCCTGCCCCCCCCCAGCGGACCCTGCCCCCCCAGTGGGCCCTGCCCCCCCAGTGGGCCCTGCCCCCCCAGTGGGCCCTGCCACCCCGGCGGGCCCTGCCACCCCGGCGGGCCCTGCCCCCCGGCGGACCTCACCCCCCGGCGGACCTCACCCCCCGAAGGGTCCGCCCCCCGAAGGGTCCGCCCCCCGACGGACACCCCCCGAAAGGTCCGTCCCCCCGTCCCCACGGGCTCCCCGTCCCGGCGCGTTTTCCCCCGTTCGCGCCGGGGCGGGGTCTTTTGTTCTCCCGTTCTTCAGCAGGGTCTCACCGTCGAACCCCTTTGTTCCGACGGTGAACAATGGGTACCGTCTGCATGTCTCCGCCGCCCACCAGACGGTCGGTCGGTGGCCGACGACCCCGGGACGGTTAGGCTCTAGTCGCAAGGCACAGCCGTAAGGCAGACCGCCCCGCAGTTCCAGCGTCACATCCAAGAAGGAGATGCTCGTGCCGTCCATCGACGTCGTCGTAGCCCGGGAAATCCTGGACTCCCGAGGCAACCCCACGGTCGAGGTCGAGGTCGGCCTCGACGACGGCAGCACGGGTCGTGCCGCCGTACCGTCCGGCGCCTCCACGGGTGCCTTCGAGGCCATCGAGCTGCGCGACGGTGACCCCAACCGCTACATGGGCAAGGGCGTCGAGAAGGCCGTCCTCGCCGTCATCGAGCAGATCGGCCCGGAGCTGGTCGGCTACGACGCCACCGAGCAGCGCCTGATCGACCAGGCCATGTTCGACCTCGACGCCACCGACAACAAGGGCTCGCTCGGCGCCAACGCCATCCTCGGCGTCTCCCTGGCCGTCGCGCACGCCGCCTCCGAGGCGTCCGACCTGCCGCTCTTCCGCTACCTGGGCGGTCCCAACGCGCACCTGCTGCCGGTGCCGATGATGAACATCCTGAACGGCGGCTCGCACGCCGACTCCAACGTGGACATCCAGGAGTTCATGATCGCCCCGATCGGCGCGGAGTCCTTCTCCGAGGCGCTGCGCTGGGGTGCCGAGGTCTACCACACCCTCAAGAAGGTCCTGAAGAACAAGGGCCTGGCCACCGGTCTCGGCGACGAGGGCGGCTTCGCCCCGAACCTCGGTTCCAACCGCGAGGCCCTGGACCTGATCCTTGAGGCCATCAAGGAAGCCGGCTACGCGCCCGGTGAGCAGATCGCCCTCGCGCTCGACGTCGCCGCCTCCGAGTTCTACAAGGACGGCAAGTACCTCTTCGAGGGCAAGGAGCGCTCCGCCGCCGAGATGACGGAGTACTACGAGGAGCTGGTGGCGGCCTACCCGCTGGTCTCCATCGAGGACCCGCTGTTCGAGGACGACTGGGCCGGCTGGAAGGTCGTCACCGACAAGCTCGGCGACAAGGTCCAGCTGGTCGGCGACGACCTGTTCGTCACCAACCCGGAGCGTCTGGCCCGCGGCATCGAGGAGGGCAGCGCCAACGCCCTGCTGGTCAAGGTCAACCAGATCGGTTCGCTGACCGAGACCCTGGACGCCGTCGAGCTGGCCCAGCGCAACGGTTTCAAGTGCATGATGTCCCACCGCTCCGGCGAGACCGAGGACGTCACCATCGCCGACCTGGCCGTCGCCACCAACTGCGGCCAGATCAAGACCGGTGCCCCGGCCCGCTCCGAGCGCGTCGCCAAGTACAACCAGCTGCTGCGCATCGAGGAGATCCTCGACGACGCCGCGGTGTACGCCGGCCGCAGCGCCTTCCCGCGCTTCAAGGGCTGAGCCACCCCCGGCCACCTCTTGGCCAGTCGTACGTACGTCCCCGTACCCGGTCCCGTACCGTGTCCGGGGACGTACGCACGTGGTGCGACCGCGTGAAATGGGCGTGAAAGGGGAGGCGGAGAGCCGACATGGCGGCAAGGGACCGGGACCGTTTCTCCACCGCGACCAGGCTGCGGCTGCTCGGCGAGCAGACGGCGGCCCGGGTCTACCGCTCGCAGACCAAGCGGCAGGCGCGCCGCTCCCGGCTGACCGGCCGGGCCGCGCTGCTCGCGCTGGTGCTGTGCTCGCTGGTGGTCGCCCTCGCCTACCCGATGCGGCAGTACGTCTCCCAGCGCGCCCAGATCTCCGACCTCCAGCGGCAGCGGGCCGAGGCCCGCGAGCGCGTCGAACAGCTGCGTGACCTCAAGGCGCGCTGGCAGGACGACGCCTATGCCGAGCAGCAGATCCGCAGGCGCCTGCACTACGTGATGCCCGGGGAGACCGGGTACGTGGTGGTCGACCCGGGCACGGCCCGGCAGTCCCGTACCGACCTCGGGGCCGCCCACCGGCCCTGGTACACGAACATCTGGGACGGGGTCGACAAGTCCGACGCCTCCGACCAGTGACCGGCCCCGGCCGGTGACCCACAGAAAGCCACTCTGAAAGCAGTCATGGAAACCCCTCCGCCGCCCACCCCGCGCACCGAGCCCACCGACGCGGACGTCGAGGCCTTCAAGCAGCAGCTCGGCCGCCCCCCGCGGGGCCTGCGGGCCATCGCGCACCGCTGCCCGTGCGGACAGCCGGACGTCGTGGAGACGGCGCCCCGCCTGCCCGACGGCACCCCCTTCCCGACGCTGTACTACCTGACGTGCCCCAAGGCCGCCTCGGCCATCGGCACGCTGGAGGCCGACGGCGTGATGAAGGAGATGACCGAGCGCCTCCAGAGCGACCCGGAGCTGGCCGCCGCCTACCGGGCCGCGCACGAGGACTACATCCGGCGCCGGGACGAGATCGAGGTCCTCCAGGGCTTCCCGAGCGCCGGCGGCATGCCGGACCGGGTGAAGTGCCTGCACGTCCTGGTCGCCCACTCGCTGGCCGCGGGCCCCGGCGTCAACCCGCTCGGCGACGAGGCGCTCGCGATGCTGCCGGAGTGGTGGCGCAAGGGCGCGTGCGTGACGCCCGCGGAGGAGCCGAAGGGGGAGGCGCAGTGACCCGTGTCGCCGCGATCGACTGCGGTACGAACTCCATCCGGCTGCTGGTCGCCGACGCGGACCCGCGGACGGGCGAACTGGTCGAGCTGGACCGCCGGATGACGATCGTGCGGCTCGGCCAGGGCGTCGACCGCACCGGCCGGCTCGCCCCCGAAGCGCTGGAGCGCACCTTCGCCGCGTGCCGCGAGTACGCCGGGGTCATCAAGGAGCACGGCGCCGAACGGCTGCGTTTCGTCGCCACCTCGGCCTCCCGCGACGCCGAGAACCGCGACGAGTTCGTGCGCGGCGTGCTGGACATCCTCGGCGTCGAGCCGGAGGTCGTCACCGGCGACCAGGAGGCCGAGTTCTCCTTCACCGGCGCGACCATGGAGCTCACCGGCCGCACGGATCTCGCCAGGCCCTACCTGGTGGTGGACATCGGCGGCGGGTCCACCGAGTTCGTCGTCGGCGACGACCATGTGCGGGCCGCGCGCTCCGTGGACGTCGGCTGCGTGCGGATGACGGAACGGCACCTGGTGCACGGCGGCGAGGTCTCGGACCCGCCCACCGAGGAGCAGATCGCCGCGATCAGGGCGGACGTCGAGGCCGCCCTGGACCTCGCCGAGCAGACGGTTCCGCTGCGCGAGGCGCGCACCCTGGTCGGCCTCGCGGGCTCGGTCACCACGGTCTCGGCCATCGCCCAGGACCTGCCCGACTACGACTCCGCGCGCATCCACCACTCCCGTGTCTCGCGCGCCCGCGTCCGCGAGATCACCGAGCACCTCCTGCGCTCCACCCACGCCGAACGCGCCACCATCCCCTCCCTGCACCCGGGCCGCGTCGACGTCATCGGGGCCGGCGCCCTGGTCCTCCTCGCGATCATGGAACGCACGGGCGCCGAGGAGGTCGTCGTCAGCGAACACGACATCCTCGACGGCATCGCTTTCAAGGTGGCGGAAGAGGCCGAGAAGGGGAAGCAGGGCGGCTGACGCCCATGGCGGACTGGGGGATGCGGCGGGCCTCGGCGTCGGACGCCGAGGCGGTGGCCGACCTGCGCGCCGTGGTGCTGCGGGCGGATCTGGAACGGCTCGGGCGGTACGACCCGCAGCGGGTGCGGCAGCGGCTGCTCGCCGGATTCGGCCCGGCGCACACCTGGGTGATCGAGGTGGGCGGCGCGTTCGCGGGCTGCGTGGCGCTGCGGCCGGCCGAGGACGCCCACTGGCTGGAGCACTTCTACCTGGCGCCGCGTCTCCAGGGTGGCGGCATCGGTTCGGGCGTGCTGCGCGAGCTGCTTCGGCGGTGCGACCGCCGGGGCGCCCGAGTCCGGTTGAACGTGCTGCGGGGGAGTCCGGCCCGGCGGCTCTACGAGCGTCACGGGTTCACGGTGGAGACCGAGGACCCGGTGGACGTGTTCATGGTGCGCGAGCCCCGCCGATGAGCGCCGGACCGACCTGCCGCCGGGCCCGCCGGCCTCGCCCGGCAGGTGGCGTGGCTCTCTTTTGTTACCCATCGGTAGCATCCGGCTGAGCAGGTCGGATAACGTTTGAGCGTCTCCGGGGGGCCTTCGCGGGTCCCCCGTTCGTGCCCCGGTGGAAACCTTCGTGAAGTTCTTCACAAGGAAATGGGTCCTGAGTGCTGCCCCAAGGGGGCCGGTTGGCCCTTCCGGGGAGTCAAAACCCGTTTGAACATGTTCAGATGAGGTGCGCAAAGATGGCCGGAAGGGGAGGTTCCACAGGCCGTCCCGGAGCCCCTACGATCACCTCGCGGACCCGGATCAGCAGCTCACACGGCCTTGACAACGGTACGAACCGGTTCGCGGTTCCCCCTTGCCGCCGTGATCTTCATCAAACGGGCCGCGGAGTTTAGCACAGCCCCTCCAGAAGCTTGTGAAGGGGCGCACGAGCCACCCCCCCTGAGCGGGTGGATACTCGATGCCATGAGCACCACGGAGCGTCCCAGGATCCTCGTAGTAGGCGGTGGGTACGTAGGCCTGTACGCAGCTCGGCGCATTCTCAAGAAGATGCGCTACGGCGAGGCGACCGTCACGGTCGTCGACCCCCGGTCGTACATGACCTACCAGCCCTTCCTCCCCGAAGCCGCCGCCGGCAACATCTCCCCTCGCCACGTCGTCGTCCCGCTGCGACGCGTGCTGCCGAAGGCGGAGATCCTCACCGGCCGGGTCACCACCATCGACCAGGACCGCAAGGTCGCCACGATCGCCCCCCTGGTGGGCGAGGCGTACGAGCTGCCGTTCGACTACCTGGTCATCGCCATGGGCGCGGTCTCCCGCACCTTCCCGATCCCCGGCCTCGCCGAGCAGGGCATCGGCATGAAGGGCATCGAGGAGTCCATCGGCCTGCGCAACCACGTGCTGGAGCAGCTGGACAAGGCCGACTCCACGACCGACGAGGAGATCCGCCGCAAGGCGCTCACCTTCGTCTTCATCGGCGGTGGCTTCGCGGGTGCGGAGACCATCGGCGAGGTCGAGGACATGGCCCGCGACGCGGCCAAGTACTACAAGAACGTGTCCCGCGAGGACATGCGGTTCATCCTCGTCGACGCCGCCGACAAGATCCTTCCCGAGGTCGGCCCGAAGCTCGGCCAGTACGGCAAGGAGCACCTGGAGAGCCGCGGCGTGGAGATCTACCTCTCCACCTCGATGGACTCCTGCGTCGACGGCCACGTGGTCCTCAAGAACGGCCTTGAGGTCGACGCCAACACGATCGTGTGGACCGCCGGCGTCAAGCCGAACCCGGCCCTGTCCCGCTTCGGTCTGCCCCTCGGCCCGCGCGGCCACGTCGACTGCGAGCCCACGCTCCAGGTCAAGGGCACCGACTACATCTGGGCCGCGGGCGACAACGCCCAGGTCCCGGACCTCGTCGGCCGCAAGGCGGGCAACGAGAACGCCTGGTGCCCGCCGAACGCCCAGCACGCGCTGCGCCAGGCCAAGGTCCTCGGCGACAACGTGGTCTCCGGCATGCGGGGCTTCCCGCAGAAGGAGTACGAGCACGCCAACAAGGGTGCGGTCGCCGGTCTCGGCCTGCACAAGGGCGTGGCGATGATCGTCATGGGCAAGACCAAGATCAAGCTCAAGGGCCGTCTCGCCTGGTACATGCACCGCGGCTACCACGGTCTGGCGATGCCGACCTGGAACCGCAAGATCCGCATCTTCGCCGACTGGACGCTGGGCATGTTCCTCAAGCGCGAGGTCGTGTCGCTGGGCGCCATGGAGAACCCCCGCGAGGAGTTCTACGAGGCCGCCAAGCCGGCGCCGGTCGCCGCCGCGAAGACCGAGGCCAAGGCTTCCTGACACCCGGTCACCCGCACCATCCGAAAGACCTCCCGCCATCCGTGGTGCGGGAGGTCTTTCGGCGTTCCCGGACCCATTCGGATGGCTACTGCAACCATTTTGCCCAGTCGTAACTCCTTTGCGGGACTGTGCCGGACGGCCGACGGTGTTTACGTGGTATCCGGCATCCGGGATCTCATCTTGGAGGTGTGCGTCATGACCGACGCCGCGTCGCGGCTGAGCAGTCTTGCCGAGCAGGTACTGGGGGCCCCGCTCCCGGTACGGCTGCGGGCCTGGGACGGATCGCAGGACGGACCCCCCGGCGCCCCCACGCTCGTCCTGCGCAACCGGCGCGCCCTGCGTCGCATCCTCTTCAAACCGGGGGAGTTGGGCCTGGCCCGCGCCTGGGTCGCCGGCGACCTGGACGTCGAGGGCGACCTCTACGCGGCGCTGGACCTGATGGCCGGGCTGATCTGGGAACGCGACGACGACGGCCGTACGCTCCTTCAGGCGCTGCGCGACCCCGGCGTACGGGCCGCCGGCCGCGAGCTGCTGAAGCTCGCCGGGCCGCCCATCCCGCCCGCCCCGCCGCAGGAGGAGGTGCGCAGGCACCGCCATCTGCACACCCGTCACAGCGACAGGCGGGCCATCAGCCACCACTACGACGTCGGCAACGACTTCTACGAGATCGTCCTCGGCCCCTCCATGGTGTACTCCTGCGCCTACTGGGAGTCCTTCGGGAAGGACGCCACCCTGGAGGACGCCCAGCGCGACAAGCTCGAACTGGTCTGCCGCAAGCTCGGCCTGAAGGAGGGCCAGCGGCTGCTGGACGTCGGCTGCGGCTGGGGCTCCATGGCCCTGCACGCGGCCCGTGAGTACGGTGTCAGCGTGGTCGGCGTCACCCTCTCCCAGGAGCAGGCCGGCTATGCCCGCAAGCGCATCGCGGACGAGGGCCTGACCGACCGGGTGGAGATCAGGGTCCAGGACTACCGGGACGTCCGCGACGGCCCCTTCGACGCGATCTCCTCCATCGGCATGGCCGAACACGTCGGCGCCGAACGCTACCTGGAGTACGCGCGCCAGTTGTACGGCCTGCTGAAGCCCGGTGGCCGGCTGCTCAACCACCAGATCGCCCGCCGCCCGCAGAACGACGAATCGGCGTACAGCGTCGACCGGTTCATCGACGCCTACGTCTTCCCGGACGGCGAGCTCGCCCCCATCGGCACCACCGTCACCCAGCTGGAGCGCGCCGGGTTCGAGGTGCGCGACGTGGAGGCGCTGCGCGAGCACTACGCGCGCACCCTGCGCGAGTGGGTGGCCAACCTGGAGGCCGACTGGGACCGGGCGGTCCGGCTGACCAGCCCCGGCAGGGCGCGCGTGTGGCGGCTGTACATGGCCGCCTCGGCGCTCGCCTTCGAACGCAACCGCATCGGCGTCAACCAGGTCCTGGCGATCCGCACCCCGTCCTCGGGCGCCCCCGGACTGCCGCCGCGCACCCGCGTCTGGCAGGGCTGAGGCGCCGAGGGGCCCCGCTCCGGTGACGGAACGGGGCCCCTCGCACGTCGTACGGCGCCGTGTCGTACGGCCGTTCGCTACTCGGCCTTGATCGCCGCCAGCATGTTCAGCCGGGCCGCGCGGCGGGCCGGCCACAGGGCGGCCAGGACGCCGACCACGCCCGCGAGGAGCAGGAAGAGCGCCAGCCGGTCCCAGGGCAGGACCAGTTCGTACGTCGGCATCTTGGTGCCGAGCAGCTCGCCGGCCGCCCAGCCGAAGAACACGCCGAGGCCGATGCCGAGCACGCCGCCGAAGAGCGAGATCACCAGGGACTCCAGGCGGACCATCCGCTTGACCGCACGGCGGTCCAGGCCGATCGCGCGGAGCATGCCGATCTCCTGGGAGCGTTCGAACACCGACATCGCCAGGGTGTTGATGACGCCGAGGACCGCGACGATCACCGCCATGCCGAGCAGGCCGTAGACCATGTTCAGCAGCATGGTGAACACCTGGGCGATGCTGTCGGAGATGTCCTTCTTGTCCTGGATCTTGATCGCGGGGTTGGTGCCCAGGGCCTTCGCCAGCCGGTCCTTGGTCGCCTCGGAGGCGCCGTCGGTCGTCTTGACCATGACCTGCATGTCGGTCGGCTGACGCAGATGCGGGGTGAGCACCTTGTTGTCGAGCATGATGCCGCGGATCATCTGGTTGCCGTCGTAGACGCCGGCGACCGTCAGGGTCTGCGCCTTGCCGTCCTCGAAGTGGGCGGTGACGTGGGAGCCGGGCGTCCAGCCGTACTCCTTGGCACGGTCCTTGTCCACGACGATGCGCGTGCCGCCCACCGTGAAGCTGCCCTGGACCACCGTCAGATCCGTGAGCCGGGCGATGGACGCGCCGTCCACGCCGGTCACGTACTCGGTCTTGCCGTCGATGCGGGAGGCGGCGTTGCGCAGCGGACTGCTGGCGCTCACGCCGTCGGTGGCGGCGAGCTTCTTCGCCACGTCCGGGGAGAGCGGGGAACCGTTCGCCATGGAGACGACGTAGTCGGCGCGGATCGCCGAGGCGGCCATCTTGTCGATGGACGACTGGAGGCTGCCGGCCATCACCGTCATGCCGGTGATCAGGGTCAGTCCGATCATCAGCGCGGAGGCGGTGGCTGCCGTACGGCGCGGGTTGCGCACCGAGTTCTGGCGGGCCAGCTTGCCCGAGACGCCGAACACGCGCAGCAGCGGGGCGGCGGCGGCGATCAGCGGGCGGGACAGCAGCGGGGTCAGCACGAACACACCGATGATCAGCAGCACGGCGCCGAGGCCCATCGGGCCCTCGCCGGAGTCGGCGTCCATCGAGGTGGCGGCGATGATCACCGCGGCACCGGCGGCCGCGAACAGCGCGCCGATCGTGTTGCGCAGCACCAGCGACCTGGTCGTCGCCTGGGCGTGCACGCTGTTCATCGCCGCCACCGGCGGGATCTTCGCGGCCCGGCGGCCGGGCAGCCAGGCGGCGAGCATGGTGATGAGGATGCCGACCGCGAGGGCGGCCGCCACGGTCTCCGGGCTGATCACCAGCGGCCCGTCGGGCATGCTCGCGCCCAAGGACCCCACCAGGGCGCGCAGGCCCGCGCCGATGCCGATGCCCGCGGCGAGGCCGGTCACACCGGCGACCGCGCCGACCACGAACGCCTCGATCAGCACCGAGCGGGTGACCTGGCGGCGGGAGGCGCCGACCGCCCGCATCAGGGCCAGTTCCCTGGTGCGCTGGGCGACCAGCATGGTGAACGTGTTGGCGATGATGAACGTGCCGACGAACAGGGCGATCCCGGCGAACACCAGCAGGCCGCGCTTCATGCTGCTCATCGAGTCGGCGATCGTCTTCGCCTGGTCCTCGGCGAGCTTCTTGCCGGTGGTGGTCTCCACCCGGTGCGCGGGCAGCGCCCGGTCGAGGGCGTCCTTCAGCGCGGCCTGACCGGTGCCCGGCTTCGCCCTGACGTCGATCTCGTCGTAGGTGCCCTTCTTGTGGAACAGCTTCTGCGCGGTCGGCGTGTCGAACAGGGCGAGGCTGCCGCCCGCGGTCACATTGCCGTCGTCGGTGGTGAAGATGCCGGCGACGGTCGGGGTGAGCACGGGGCCGTCGACCGAGAGACGCACGGTGTCGCCGACCCGGTAACCGGCCCGCCGGGCGGTCCTGGAGTCGAGCAGCACCTCGTTCGCGCCGTGCGGCGCGTGGCCGCTGACCAGCGGGTACCGGGTGTCCTTGGTGCCCCAGTAATTGCCGCCGCGGGACTGCCAGTTGCCGCCGGCGAGCTTGCCGTGCTTGTCGGCCACGGCGGTGAAGCCGCTGACCACACCGGTGGCGGAGGCGGCGCCGGGGACCCGGGCGGCCTCGTCCAGCATGGCCCGGGTCAGGTCCGGCGTCCGGCCGACCTTGTCGCCCTCGGATTCCTGGTACTTGGGTACGACGGCCACGTCGACCTGGTCGAAGCCCTTGGCGGCGCTGTTCTGGTAGGCGTCGGAGATGGTGTCGGTGAAGACGAGCGTCCCGGAGACGAAGGCCACGCCGAGCATCACGGCGAGCACCGTCATCAGCAGCCGGGCCTTGTGCGCGAGGACGTTGCGCAGGGCGGTGCGGAACATCAGCTGGTACGGCCCTTCGCGTCGAACTGCTTCATGGTGTCGAGGACCGAGTCGGCGGTCGGGCCGTACAACTCGTCGACGATGCGGCCGTCGGCCAGGAAGACCACACGGTCCGCGTAGGCCGCGGCCACCGGGTCGTGGGTCACCATGACCACCGTCTGGCCCAGCTCGCGCACGGAGTTGCGCAGGAAGCCGAGGACCTCGGCGCCGGACCGCGAGTCGAGGTTTCCGGTCGGCTCGTCACCGAAGATGATCTCCGGCTTGGAGGCTAGGGCGCGGGCCACCGCGACGCGCTGCTGCTGGCCGCCGGACAGCTGGGAGGGCCGGTGGCCCAGCCGCCCGGACAGGCCCACCATCTGGATGACCCGGTCCAGCCACTCCTTGTCGGGCTTGCGCCCGGCTATGTCCATGGGGAGGGTGATGTTCTCCAGCGCGGTCAGGGTCGGCAGCAGGTTGAACGCCTGGAAGATGAAGCCGATCTTGTCCCGGCGCAACCTGGTGAGCTGCTTGTCCTTCAGCGAGCCCAGCTCGGTGTCGCCGATGCGCACGGAGCCCGAGGAGAAGGTGTCGAGGCCGGCCACGCAGTGCATCAGCGTGGACTTGCCGGAGCCCGACGGACCCATGATCGCGGTGAACTCGGCCTGGCGGAAGTCGACGGAGACCCGGTCCAGGGCGACCACCCGGGTCTCACCCTGCCCGTAGATCTTCGACAGCTCCGTGGCGCGGGCGGCCACGGTCGTGGCCTTGCCTGCGGTGGGTGTGGTGGTCACGGGTCGGTGCTCCTCGGGACGGCGTGTTCGTGGTGACCTCTCCATCGTCCCGGCGCCGAGGGCCCGGGAAGTCAGCCGCTGTTCCGGTTCCCGGGGGCGACTCCGGATGGACCAGGAGGGTGTCACGTCATACCTGGGGAGGACCCCGGCCCTCAGAACAGGGGGAGCGCCCTCCTTCGGACGGTGAAATTCCGTCATTTCACATACACGTGCACGTGCGCCACGTCACGCTACTGGCAAGTGCGGATGGCCAGTTCCGTGGTCTGATGCACCCTCAGACGTCAATAAAATAAGACAACATCGGTCCGTCGTTCCGCTGTTCGGGGGATGCGTCCCGATAGGCTCGGACCCTCGAAGCGGAGCCCACGGCCTGCCCGGATGGTGGAATGCAGACACGGCGAGCTTAAACCTCGCTGCCCCTTCGCGGGCGTGCCGGTTCAAGTCCGGCTCCGGGCACCACTCACTCCACGCGCTCGGCCAGGTAGCAAGCAGGTAGCAAGTTCGTCATGGAAGGCGATCACCCATGGCCGGGGCGCACTCCTCCGCGTAGCGTGTGGGTCAACACGGCAGGGGAAAGATCCTCCTCAGGTAGCACGATCGATCCTTTGCCAATCCATTACGCTTGAGCCAAGGCTGCGCGAGGCAGCCATGGAGGAGTGAGATGAGGAGCAGCAACCCGGTCTTCTCGCGACGGGGGTTCAGCCGCGACCACGGCTACGCCGGCTTCAACACCGCAGCGCAGGCCGGGTACGCAGGGACCAACCCGTACGCGCAGAACCCCTACGCGCAGGGCGGCCACACCCAGAACCCGTACGCGCAGGGCGCTTACGGGCAGCCGGGCGTCCAGTACGGCGCCCCGTCGCAGGCCCCGGCCGCCACCGGCCGGATGACCATGGACGACGTCGTCGTCCGCTCGGCCATGACGCTCGGCACCGTCGCGCTCGGCGCCGTCCTCGCCTGGGCCCTGCTGCCGGTCTCGCCCACGAGCTACGGCCTGGCCGTCGGCTCCGCGGTGATCGCGTTCGTCCTGGCGATGGTCCAGAACTTCAAGCGCACCCCGGTGCCCGCGCTGATCCTCGGGTACGCGGCCTTCGAGGGCGTCTTCCTCGGCGTCGTCAGCGAGATGTACAACAGCCGCTGGCAGGGCGCACCCTTCCAGGCGGTGCTCGGCACCATGGCCGTCACCGGCGCCACCCTCCTGATCTACAAGGCGGGCTGGATCCGCGTCACCGCGCGCTACGCCCGCATCGGTCTCGCCATCGCGATGGCCTTCGTGGCCGTCATGGTGGTCAACCTGCTGCTGGTCGTGTTCGGCGTCGCCGAGAACGGCGGGCTGCGCAGCTTCGGCCCGCTCGGCGCGCTCGTCGGCATCGTCGCGATCCTGCTCGGCGCGTTCTTCCTGACCCTCGACTTCAAGCAGATCGAGGACGGTATCGCGTACGGCGCGCCGCGGGGCGAGGCATGGCTCGCCGCCTTCGGCCTCACCGTCACCCTGGTGTGGATCTACCTGGAGATGCTGCGGCTGGTGGCGATCTTCACCAACAACGACTAGCGCGCGTACGGCGCTTCGCTCGGCCAGGGGCCCCGGGTTCTCGCCCGGGGCCCTCTGCCGTCCGGGGGCGGGGTGTTCAGAGCAGCTTGCGAGCCGCCCTGCGCAGGTCGTACTCGTGCACGATGGCCTTCGCGTGGCCGTACGCCAGGTCGTACTCGTGCCGGAGCCAGCTGACCTTCTCCTCGAAGCGGACCAGGGCGGGGCCCTCCTCGACGGTGCGCAGCCAGTCGGAGACCTCACGACCGGTGCAGTGCGGGATGCGGGCGAGCATGTTGCGATGGGTCTCCTCGGAGAAGACTTGGGACATCGGCACCTCCGGGCGCAAAGGGGATGTAAGCCGGTCCTTCACGTCACCGTGCCCGAGCGTTCGCCACTTGGCAACAGTGCGGCGCGTTACGCTCGGCGCGTGGTTGATACGACGCCCCTCACCCAAGCAGTGGATCACTTCGCCGACCGGTTGCGCGCCGCACCGCAGAGCAGGCTGCAGCGCAGCGCCGCCGCGGAGGCCCTCGCGCTGGCGCGGGAGTTGTCCCGGCGGGCGCAGGCGGCGGAGGAGCCGGGCGCCGAGCCGCGGGAGATGCCGGACGCGGGGATGTTCGCGGTGGCGGACCAGATCCTGGTGGCCGCACACGACTTGGCGCTGGTGCTGAAGGACGACGCCGAGGTCGGCGAGGCGGTGCGGCTGGTCGAGGAGGCGCGGGGGAGGGCGGGGGTCTGAGGCCCCCGCGGGGTTCGACGTGCCGTCTCGCTACAGGGAGGCGATGACGCGGTCCGCCAGGATGTAGATCATGTCCGCGCCGCACGCGAAGGTGAGGGTGTACGCGCCGGAGACGCCCGAACCGCCCAGCAGGTAGGGGGCGTCGCCCGCCTCCACGGCCCGCGCGAGGCGCTCGGCCGTCTCGCGGTGACCCGGCGTCATGCACAGCGTGGTGCCGTCGGCGAAGACGTAGACGTCGAGGGTGCCCAGCGGCCCGGGGCGGACGTCGGACAGTTCCACGCGCTCGTCGGCCAGGTGCTCCAGCGTGTCGGCCGTGCGCTCGTGGTCGTCCGCGGCCGACTGGGCCGGGACGAAGTCCGGGTGGGAGGGGTGGCGGCGGCGGGCCGCGGCCAGCTCCGGGGACTCTCCCCCGGCGGGGGCACCCCCCGCGAACTCGTCGGCGTCGGCGGCCGGCTCCGCCACCGGTTCGAGGCCGGCGAAGTCGGACTGCCGCGGCAGGAACGGCTCGTGGTCGGGCAGGCCGAGCAGCGAGGGCGCGTCGGAGGCGTCCCGGGCCTCCTGCGCGGCCCAGAAGGCACGCGCCTCGGCGAGTTCCCGCTCCCGCTCCTCCGCGAGCGCCTCGGCCACGGCCGCCCGTATCCGCTCGGTGTCGGCATGGGTGCGGGCGTGGGGCAGCAGCGCGTGCATCGCGGCGGACTGGTTCTCCGCGAGCTGTGCCTGCAACTCCGTGAGCTGGCGGCGCAGCTTCAGCACGGTGCGCAGGACGGCGACGCCCACGGCGCCCGTGGCGGCCGTGGTGAGCAGCAGGGCGATCGGCATGGCGCTCACTGACGTACTCCCAGGTTCAAAGTCGACCCCCGACTTCCTACATCAGCTTGAAGGGCGGACTACCCAACTGTCAGTGCGTAACGTCACGAAACGGACAGTTCTTTGGCTTCATGGCCGCGCCGCACAGGGTGCCGTCCGGTGCTGACCTGCGCCGATGCCCGGGACGGGGAGATAGGTCACATCCTGGGGGAGATTGGATCACAGAAAGGCCCAGAACCCACTGGTTTCCGGGGTTCTGGGCCGATCCCTGACCTGAAGTGCCTGATTCGCTACGGACGGTGGGTCAGGTGGTGTGGATGCGCCGGGTCAGCTGAGGCGCTCGATGACCATCGCCATGCCCTGGCCGCCGCCGACGCACATCGTCTCCAGGCCGAACTGCTTGTCGTGCCACTGGAGGGAGTTGATCAGCGTGCCGGTGATCCGGGCGCCGGTCATGCCGAAGGGGTGGCCGACGGCGATGGCGCCGCCGTTGACGTTCACCTTGTCGAGGTCGAAGCCCAGCTCGCGGTAGGACGGGATCACCTGGGCGGCGAAGGCCTCGTTGATCTCGACCAGGTCGATGTCGTCCGAGGTCAGACCGGCCCGGCGCAGCGCCTGCCTGCTCGCCTCGACCGGGCCGAGGCCCATGATCTCGGGGGAGAGGGCGGAGACGCCGGTGGACACGATGCGGGCGAGCGGGGTCAGGCCCAGCTCGCGGGCCTTGGTGTCGCTCATGATGACGAGGGCGGCGGCGCCGTCGTTGAGCGGGCAGCAGTTGCCGGCGGTGACCAGGCCGTCGGGGCGGAAGACCGGCTTCAGGCCGGCGACGCCCTCCAGGGTGACGCCGGCGCGCGGGCCGTCGTCCTTGTTGACCACGGTGCCGTCGGGGAGCGTGACCGGGGTGATCTCGCGCTCCCAGAAGCCGGCCTTGATGGCCTGCTCGGCGAGGTTCTGCGAGCGGACGCCGAACTCGTCCATCTCCTGGCGGGTGATGCCCTTCCAGCGGGCCAGGTTCTCGGCGGTCTGTCCCATCGCGATGTACGCGTCCGGGATCAGGCCGTCCTCCCGCGGGTCGTGCCAGGTGGTGCCCTCCTGCTGGGCGACGGCCTCGGTGCGGGCCTCGGCCTCGGCGAACAGCGGGTTGCGCGTGTCCGGGATGCTGTCGGAGCTGCCCTTGGCGAAGCGGGAGACGGTCTCGACGCCGGCCGAGATGAAGACGTCGCCCTCGCCGGCCTTGATGGCGTGCAGGGCCATGCGGGAGGTCTGGAGGGAGGAGGAGCAGTAGCGGGTGATGGTGCAGCCGGGCAGGTGGTCCATGCCCATCTGCACGGCGACGATCCGGCCGAGGTTGTTGCCCTGCTCGCCGCCGGGCAGACCGCAGCCGAGCATCAGGTCGTCGATGTCCCTCGGGTCCAGCTCGGGGACCTTGGCGAGCGCGGCCTGGATGATCGTGGCGGCGAGGTCGTCGGCGCGCAGATCCTTGAGCGAGCCCTTCCCGGCGCGGCCGATGGGGGAACGGGCGGTCGAGACGATCACGGCTTCGGGCATCGAGGCTCCAGGTGAACGGGCGGGTTGGTGCAGGGCCGGTCTGGAAGTTACCTGCCCGTAGTTGGCAGGTCATCGGTGTGGGAGTGTGACACTGACCGCAGTTTCTAAGCGCTTGCTTTTCCGAGGGGGGTCGTCACGGGGACGGTGTCGCCGGTTCCGGCTCGGGAACGCGGCGGCGGTGGCGGCGTTTCAGGAGGGCCCAGGGGCCGCGCGGGCCCGTCGGGATGGCGGCCGTCACCTCCGTGCCGGCCTCCGAGGCGGCCTCGGCGGCGGCGCGGGCCACCGGGAGGAAGCCCTCGCGGCGGGTGACGTCGGGCCGGTCCTCCTCCGCCGGCCACAGGCCGAGCGCCGCGCACACCGTGGGGAGGACGGCCATCGCCGCCGTCGCGTAGCCCTCGGCCGAGGGGTGGTAGTTGTCCGGTCCGAACAGCTCCCGGGGGTTCGCCGCGAACTCCGGTCCCAGCAGGTCGCCCAGCGAGACCGTGCGGCCCCCCTGTTCCACCACCCCGATCGTCTGCGCCGCCGCCAGCTGCCGCGACGCCCGCCGCGCCAGCCAGCGCAGCGGCTGCTGCACCGGTTCGATCGTGCCGAGGTCGGGGCAGGTACCGACCACCACCTCCGCGCCGGCCGTGCGCAGCCGCCGTACCGCGGCCGACAGATGCCGTACCGAACGCGTCGGCGGCATCCGGTGGGTCACGTCGTTCGCGCCGACCATGATCACGCAGATGTCCGGCGCGGACGGCCCGGCCGACAGCACCAGCGAGACCTGGCGGTCCAGATCGTCGGACTGCGCACCCGGCAACGCCACGTTCCGCAGCTCCACCGGGCGCTCCGCCACCGCCGCGAGCCCCGAGGCCAGCAGCGCGCCCGGCGTCTGCCCCGCCCGGTGCACCCCCTGCCCCGCGGCCGTGGAGTCGCCGAGCATCACCAGGCGCAGGGCGGGCTCACCGGGAACGACGTACGGGCGGCCGTACATCCCCTCCGCCACCGGCACCCGGTCGCCGCCGCCGTTGCCCACCTGGCGCCGCGCCAGCCGTACCTCCGCGAGCAGCAGCCCGACCGCGGCCGCCCCGATCAGCCCGGCCCCGCCGCCGCCGTACGCCGCCCCGGCCGCGATCCGCCGGGCCACCCGCGCCCTCGACATGTTCGTCATGCGCCGCCGCCACCTCCTCGTAGCCGTACACCCACTCCTTGCCCCGTACAGGGCGTGCGCCAATCTCGACGGCGAGTGAACGACCGCCCGAGCCGGGCCAGGGGCCTTAGGCTGACGGCACCACTAAGACCTCTTTTGCAGCGACCGGAGACAACGGTGCGATTCCACGACTCGATGATCAGCCTCGTCGGCGACACCCCGCTGGTGAAGCTCAACAACGTGACCAAGGGCATTCAGGCGACCGTCCTGGCCAAGGTGGAGTACTTCAACCCGGGCGGTTCCGTGAAGGACCGCATCGCCCTGCGCATGATCGAGGCAGCCGAGGAGAGCGGGGAGCTGAAGCCCGGCGGCACCATCGTGGAGCCGACCAGTGGCAACACGGGTGTGGGCCTGGCCATCGTGGCCCAGCAGAAGGGCTACAAGTGCATCTTCGTGTGCCCTGACAAGGTGAGCACCGACAAGATCAACGTGCTGCGTGCCTACGGCGCCGAGGTCGTCGTCTGCCCGACCGCCGTGGACCCCGAGCACCCGGACTCGTACTACAACGTCTCCGACCGCCTGGTGCGCGAGACGCCGGGCGCCTGGAAGCCCGACCAGTACTCCAACCCCAACAACCCGCTGTCGCACTACCACTCCACCGGTCCGGAGCTGTGGGACCAGACCGAGGGCAAGATCACCCACTTCGTGGCGGGCGTGGGCACCGGCGGCACCATCTCCGGTACCGGCCGCTACCTGAAGGACGCCAGCAAGGGCAAGGTCAAGGTCATCGGCGCCGACCCCGAGGGCTCCGTCTACTCCGGCGGCTCCGGCCGGCCGTACCTGATCGAGGGCGTCGGTGAGGACTTCTGGCCGACCGCCTACGACCGCACCGTCGCCGACGAGATCATCGCCGTGTCCGACAAGGACGCCTTCCAGATGACCCGCCGCCTGGCCAAGGAGGAGGGCCTGCTGGTGGGCGGCTCCTGCGGCATGGCCGTGGTCGCCGCGCTGCGCGTCGCCGAGGGACTCGGCCCGGACGACGTCGTCGTGGTGCTGCTGCCGGACAGCGGCCGCGGCTACCTCTCGAAGATCTTCAACGACGAGTGGATGGCCGACTACGGCTTCCTGGAGGACGAGGGCCCGAGCGCCCGCGTCGCCGACGTCCTGAACGACAAGGCCGGCGCGGTCATCCCCTCCCTCGTGCACATGCACCCGGAGGAGACCGTCGGGCAGGCCATCGAGGTGCTGCGCGAGTACGGCGTCTCGCAGATGCCGGTCGTCAAGCCGGGTGCCGGTCACCCGGACGTGATGGCCGCCGAGGTCGTCGGCTCGGTGGTGGAGCGTGAGCTGCTGGACGCCCTGTTCTCCAAGCGCGCCTCGCTGGAGGACCCGCTGGAGAAGCACATGAGCGCCCCGCTGCCCCAGGTGGGCTCCGGCGAGCCGCTCGGCGACCTGATGCAGGTGCTGGGCACGGCGGACGCGGCGATCGTCCTCGTCGAGGGCAAGCCGACCGGCGTGGTCAGCCGCCAGGACCTGCTGGCCTTCCTGGCCAAGGGCGGCAACAAGTAGCCGATCCGACACGGGCCCCCTTCCCGGGTGGGAGGGGGCCCGTTTTTCGGTGCCTGGTGCGTTCAGACGCTCTGGCGAGAGGCGAACTGGACGAACGCGGACCAGGAGCTGGCGCGGAAGGTGAGGGTGCCGGCGTCGCGGTCCTTGGTGTCGCGGACGGGGACGGTGCCGGGGACGTTGGCGGCGACCTCGACACAGTTGCCGCCGTTGCTGCTGTAGGAGGAGGTGAACCAGCGGGGTGAGTCCGTCACGGGGTGTCCTTCTGAGAGGCGAACTGGACGAACGCGGACCAGGAGGCGGTGCTGAAGGTGAGGGTGCCGGCGTCGCGGTCCTTGGTGTCGCGGACGGGGACGGTGCCGGGGACGTTGGCGGCAACCTCCACGCAGGCGCCGCCGTTGTTGCTGTAGGAGGACGTGAACCAGCGGGGGGAGTCGGTCGTCACGGGGTGCCCTTTCGTACCTCATTGATCATGGCTACCGATGCCGCCTGAGGCAGAGCTTCGGCCTGCAATTGATGGTAGGCCGACAACAGGGGGAGTACGGCTGTCGTTTCGCGATCCACGTGTCCCCGCAACTGGGACTCCGCGTATGCGACCACGGACAGGTCCGGCATCGTCAGCAGGTACATGGGGAGGTCAAACGTACGGCGCTCCCCTATGCCGTACGGGGCGATCTGGAGCACGGTGTTCGGCAGTTCGGCGAACTGAGTCAGCCGATCAAGCTGAGCGTTCATGACCTTGGGGCCGCCGACCGGCCTGCGAACGCAGCTCTCGTCCATCACGACCAGCATCATGGGCGGGCGAGGCCGCTCCAGGGCGGCTTGCCGCTCCGCCAGGAACGCGACTCGCTCATCAGCTTGTTCGGGTGTGATGGCGCCTCGCCGCACCGCGCTGTTCGCCAGCACCCGTGCGTACTCCGGTGTCTGGAGCAGCCCGGGGACGATCCCGATCTCGTACAGCCGGATCTCCGCGGCCCTCCCCTCGTACTTGATGTACTCCGGGAAGCCCTCCAGCAGGTTGCCGTGCTTGATCTCGCGGTACTCGCGCTCGAACGACTCCGCTGTGTCCGCGATGCCGAACGCCCTGTCAGCACTACGCGCAAAGCGAAGGGTTGGAGGCTTCCGACCAGTTTCGATGGCCGAGATATGCACGCTGGAATATTCAGTGAGGGTGGCGAGGTCCTCCTGGGTCCAGCCGCGCGCCTCTCGCTTGCTGCGCATACGTGCCCCGAAGGCCGCCTGGGGCGAGGCGTCCGGGTTCAACTCCTTGCGGTTCAAGGGTCGTTCGACATCCTTCCGTTCCAGCCTGACCAGTTGAAGGGATTTCCACTGTAGGTCACTCTGAAGCCGCACGGTAGCGATTCCGCTACACAGAGGAGTGGTTGAGAAAGGCTGGGCGATGTATCCCCACACCAGCACGGCCGTCGAGGTCGCGGAGATCACCAACTCGCTCGCGGCGGTCCTGGACGAGGCCGCCATCGAACTCCCCCAGTTCCACGGCGGGTTGGCCCCGAACGAGAGCCGGGAGTCCGTCATCCGCCTGGGCGACTGCGACGTGAGGCAGGGGCGTGCCCTTCTCGGTCTGCTCCTCGACGGGCTGGTCCTGCGGCAGAGGCATGCCGACGAGCACCCGACGAGCGCTCCGGTGAGACCCGTGACGCGTGAGCGGAGGCCGGACGACCTGCTGGCCCGGCTGAAGTCCGCCTTCCGTGAGGCCGGTTGGCTGGTCGACCTGGAGGTCATCCAGACGGCCTGGGGGCCGCGCCTCGCCTTCCGTGACGGCCTGGGGCTCGACCACGCGGACGAGCTGATCCTGACGGTCCAGGCCGGCGTCAGGGCCAGGGTGATCAAGGCTTGACGATGACTCTCGCGGTGTACCGGGTGGACCGCCAGGGGAACCGGCACGTCGTGCGCGAGGAACACGAGGTGACTCCCCTCAAGGCGCCGGAATTCTCCAGCGCCTGGCCGCCGTGCCAGTGCCCGAGGCACCGCCACCGCAACCGCCCATGAGATCCCGGCCTTTGACGCGAGGCTTCTGCCTCCTGTGCCGCCACACCACGTACGTCTTCTGGATCGGTCCGGTCGAGCACGACGGACAGCGCGCGCCGGCCTACGCCTGCGAGGACTGCTGCGCATTTGTACGGACCTACATCCACCAGTGCAACCAGCAGCGGGACCAGCGTCCCGCCACATGACCGCCCTTCATTGCGACCGCGCCCGGGAGCCCACGATGTTCCGATGCAAGGCCATGACCGGCTTGGACGACGCCGTCCGAGCCCTCGCGCAGCAGATTCCGTCCCCGCGTGCGGACATCGACTGGGCGCCGTCGCCGTCGCTCCGGTGCATGCTCGAAGACGTGCCGCACGACCACCACGCGGCGTTCCTCCGCACCGGCGCGAGCGCGGCTCCGGACTCCGATGTCTTCGTGTGCTGGCGCGACGGGGCGTCCGCGCAGTGGATCGAGGACATCGAGTGCTGCATGAACAGGCCGAACCCCCTGGCCACGGGTTGCACCCTCTTCAAGGGGCATCCCGGACGGTGCGAGTGGCAGTACGCCGACCCCGAGGACACGGCCATCCAGGCGGCGGCCGACCGCCTCACCCTGTGAGCCGGCAACCCACTCCGGAGCTTGTGTTTCCCGGACCACCAGAGATCGGCGCCGTTCGGGCCGGCGGCATACCCTGAACCCCGTCCGCACAGTCTGGGGGAGTCATGACAAGTAGGTTCACCGAGCTGGCCGTTGACTGCCATGATCCGGAGAGACTCGCGGCCTTCTGGTGCGAGGTCCTGGACCTCAAGGTGATCGACCGGAGCGAGGGCAAGGTCGAGATCGGCTCCTGGGTGCCGACCGTCGAGGATGTTCGGGCCCGCCAGATGCCGCCCACCCTGCTGTTCATCCAGGTGCCCGAGGGCAAGAACGTGAAGAACCGGCTTCACCTCGACGTCAGCCCGATCGACAGCAGCACCGAGGACGAGGTGACCAGATTGCTCGGCCTCGGCGCCACGAAGACAGATGTAGGCCAGGGCTCAGACCGAAACTGGGTGGTCATGGCAGACCCCGAAGGCAACGAGTTCTGCGTCCTGCGCACCCTGGCACCGCAGAACCAGGCCGCGAGCGGTACCCGCACGCCGTCAACCCCTACGACGTGACAGCGGACATGGTGTTGCGGCTTCTCGCCGAGCGCCGGATTCCCGTGGCCAGCTTCATGATCGCCCGGTCCCTCGCCCGCGAGCCCGTGACCTCGGCGAACCCGGGATGACCGCGGCCGTTCGAATCGACGCGGAAGTGGTACGAAGGCGTCACGTGCACGCAGCACCCGCTTAACACGCGTCCGGCACATTAGTGGGTGTCGGCGTCACGGACCTCCGGAGCGGCTCCCGGACCTCCATGGACGCCCAGGATGCGCGGCTCGGCCCTGACCCGGCCCGCGTCCCTCGCGGGGACCGCCGTCGTCCCGCCCCCCGGCAACGGGGGTGCGGCGGTCCCCGCGCAAGACTTCTCGGCGGTCAGGGAGCCGCCGGGCGCGGCCTCCGCCCGGCGGCCAAGGAGTCGCGGGGCACGATTCCTCCCGGCATCCACGGTCCGCCGGGGCTGCTCGCCCCCGGTGGGCCGTCAGTCGTCCCGGCCGGACCGGGCCCGCAGCCCCGACAGCAGCTCCGGGCGCTGGCGTATCGCCTGGGCCGCGTTGACACCGACGATCCCGAGCCACGCCACCACCATTCCGGCGAGTCCCGTGAGGGCGCCGGCGATGGCGGACAGCGGGACGGCCAGGACCAGGGTGAGCACGGCGAAGCCGTACCGCTCGCCCCAGGAGTCCACCGGGTTCGGGCGCCGGGCGGTGCCGCGCGCGGCCGCCATCTGCTGCTCCGCCAGCTGCCGCCGCACCCGGCGGTCCACCGCGCCGTCGAGCCGCTGCTCCACCTTCTCCAGGAAGGACTCGACCAGGGCGGAGTCGTAGTCGTCCCCCAGGTCCCTGCGGGCCCGTACGGTCGCGTCGAGGTCCTTCCGCAGCTCGGCGTCGTCCTTGAGTCCGACGTCCTGCGGGTCACGTGCGCTCATGCACTCACCCTAGGAAACGCCGGGCCTCCGCCGCACTGGGGAAAGCCCCCCTGTCGGGGTGGTGGGAACCCCGTGGTGGGAACCCCGAGAACCCCTCAGGGCAGCAGCGACACCAGCCCCGATCCGGCGTCGAGCCGCGCGGCCACCACCCGTGCGGCCCCGAAGGCGGGGTCGGCCCGGATCGCGTCCCGTACCCACGTGGTCTGGGCCCGCAGGGTGTGCTCCGCCCAGTCGCCGGGCCGGCCCCGGGTGCGCCGGGCGGCCGGGGCGATCTCCTCGACCAGCAGCTCCAGATGGTCCGGCACCGGCGCCCCGGTGCGCAGCCGCTCCAGCGTGGCGGCGACCGCGGCACACCGCTCGTGTCCGAGGACCAGCACGAGCGGGGCGCCGAGTTCCTGGACGCCGTACTGCGCGGAGCCGAGCACGGCCTCGTCCAGCACCTGCCCGGCGGTGCGGATGCACAGCAGCTCCCCGAGCGCCTGGTCGAGGACCAGTTCCGGCGGGGCGGGGGCGTCCACGCAGCCGAGGACCACCGCGTGCGGGCGCCGCCCGGTGGGACGGCCGTACACCCGCCGGGCATGGCCGCGGGCGTAGCGCGCGTTGCCGGCGAGGAGTTCGTCCAGGACGGCCGCGGCGGCGGGCCGGGGCTCACCCGCGCCGGGTGGGGGGACGAGGGAGGGACGGTGGGGACGGGGTGCGGGCGCGGTCGGCGTCCGTAAGGCCCGGTGGGGGGTGGCCATGACGCTTCCTCGGTGTCGTGCCAGTAGTGTTCACCGTAAGCGGGCGGGTCATCACTCTGGGTGGCGGTTTAGCGACACTTGGCTGTTTTCGCGCCTGATCATCGCTACCGCGATACCACCCCTTGAACGACACGCCCCTGGACGGTGTCTTCTCGAACGCCGCTTTCGCGGACGACGTCGCGCCGGACTTCCGCCGCATCCGTGCCTGGTGCGCGCGGCGGCCTCGGCGTTCCGAGGGGCGATGTCCGCACGGCCGGGGGCGCGGCGGAGCGGGTCCAGGCTGTATAACGGTATACAGCGAAACCTTGTCTGAATATCAGCCCGTGTCCGGCACGGCCTCGGCGCTGTACTCTCCCGGGGCGTCGAGGATCCGAGGGGGAGTACGTGATGAGCGGGACCGACAGCCCGGCCAACCGGTTGCAGGCGCTCTTCGAGGGCCACCGGCTCACGCCGACCCAGCGTCGTATCGCGCACAGCATGGTGCGGCGCGCCGCCGACGTGCCCTTCCTGTCCAGCGTGGAGCTGGCCGAACTGGCCGGGGTCAGCCAGCCGTCGGTGACCCGGTTCGCGGTCGCCCTCGGCTTCGACGGGTATCCCGCGCTGCGCCGGCATCTGCGCGAGGTCGTGCCCGCCGAGCCCGCGCCCGAGAACGGCGTGCACAACGAGTACCAGCTCGCCGTCGAGGCCGAGATCGAGAACCTGCGGCACCTCGCGGAGCTGCTCGCCGATCCGCGCCCGGTGCGGGAGGCGGGCCGGGTTCTCGCGGCCTCGCGCCCGCTGCCGGTGCTCGGGCTGCGCGCCGCCGCCTCCCAGGCGTACGGCTTCGCGTACTTCGCCGCCAAGGTCCACCCGGACGTCCGCCTGCTCGACGAGGGCGGCACGATGATCCAGGACCGCATCGACGCCGCCGTCCGCGCGGGCGCCAGTGCCCTGCTGTGCTTCGCGCTGCCCCGGCATCCGCGGGAGGTGGTCGACACCCTCGCCTACGCCAAGGACGTGGGTCTGACCGTCGTCACCGTCGCGGACTCCGCGTTCGCGCCCGTCGCCAAGCACTCGGACCTGCTGCTGCCCGCAGCCGTCGGCACCGGCCTCGCCTTCGACACCGCGTGCGCGCCGATGCTGCTGGGCCGGGTGCTGCTGGAGGCGGTCTGCGACGACCTGCCGGACGCGCAGGCCCGCCTGGAGGAGTTCGACGCGAAGGCCGCCGCGCGGGGGCTCTTCGTGGAGTGAACCCCGTCCTCTCAGGTTCGTCTCACGTTCCCCCGTTAACGTCTCCGCCGGACGGACACGGTGGGGACTCGTGACACGGGAGGCCGACGTGGCGCGCGCGGGACGCGGAGAACGCAGAGAAGGCAGAGAACGCAGAGAACGCGGAGAACGCGGAGGACAGGGACTGGCCCGGGTGGCCGTCGTCGTGCGGGCGGGGGCCGCCCCGCTGTGGTGGTTCGGGGTGGTGGCCGCCGGAGTCGGCGCCGTGCCCGAGGGACTGACGGGGCGCCGGATCGGGGCGCTCGCCGGGGCCGCGCTCTTCGTCGTCGGCGCCGTGGTGGTCGCGTCGGCGCGTCGGCGCCGGTACGACGCGCTCGCCCGGGGCGTGGTCCGCGCGGGCAGGCACGACGTCCTCCAGGACCGCGCGGTGACCGTGCGTGCCTGGCGCCGCGGGCACCGCTGGTGGCTCGTGCTCGCCTGGGCCGTCGCGATCGGCTCGGCCTTCGCGGTGCCGGTCGCGGGCGGGCTGCTGCTGGCCGGGTGCGGCACCGGGCTGTGGTGGAAGGCCGCGTGGCTCGGGCGGCGCGAACGGGCCCTGGAGACCCTGCTCTGGGCGCGCGTCGACTGGCTCGACCGGCGCGGCGGCCGCCCGGCGGGCAAGGCGGTCAAGGGCCTGCGTGGTACGGGCGTCGCGGCCGGCGACGCGGCCCCGGGCGGGGCCCGCCGCCGTACCGCGGCCCTCGTCTGACCTGGGAGGACCTAGACCTCCAGGTCCTCCTCGATCCGCTTCAGCTGGTGGCGGGCCATCGCCAGGTTGGCCCGGCCGGAGTCCAGGACCAGGTAGAGGAACAGGCCGTTTCCGCCGCGCCCCTGGAGGAGGCGGATCAGGTGGTACTGGTCGGAGAGCGTGATGAGGATGTCCTCGATCTCGCTCTTGAGGCCCAGCATCTCCATCGTGCGCATCTTGGCGCGGATCACATCGGTGTTGCCGGCGGCGGCCACGTTCAGGTCGAAGGTCTTGCTGCCGCCCATCGTGCCCAGCGCCATCCCGCTGGTGTAGTCGACGAGCGCGACGCCGGTGGCGCCCTCGATCGAGGTCAGCGCCTCTTTGAGGGCGGTCTCGGTGTTGGCCATGTCGGGTCCTCTCAACTGTCGGTTGTCGTGCGTGCGGTGGTCGTGCGCGGCGCCCGGGTGCTCCGGGCGCGCGCGGGCGCGGAGGTCTGGCGTGCGGAAGTGTCGCGGGCGGCGGCCGCGGCCTCGGCGGCGTCCAGGAGTTCGCCGATCCGGGCGCCGGAGCGGCGGCCCTCCAGATGCAGTCGGCCGACGTTGACCCGGTCCTGCGCGAGCAGGGTCAGTACGGCGCTGCGCCCGGCCGCGTAGGTGGCGACGTAGCCGCGCTCGCCACGCACCAGCAGCTCGCGCAGGCCGCCGTTGCCGGTGGCGTCGGCGACCCGTACGGCGACGCCGAGCGCGGCCGCGGTCAGCGCCGCCAGCCCCTCGGGGTCGACGCCGGGCGTGTCATGGGCGACGACGAGTCCGTCGACGCCGGCCGTGAGCGCGCCGGTGAGCTGCGGCACCCGGGTGCGCAGCCGGTGCAGCTCCTCCAGGACGGTCCGGAGGTCGTCCTCGGACACCATCAGCTCTCTCCTCTCGGCGGGGCGTGGCCGTTCAAAGCGCCTCCAGCGCATCCCTGAGCCTCTTCAGCAGCGCGATGTCGGGGTCGGTGACCGGGGGCAGGGGCGGGGGAAGGCTCCGGGCCTGTTCCGGTGCGGTCGTGGGGGCGGTCGCGGGGGCCGTCGCGGGGGCGGGCGGCTTCGGAGCCACGGGCCTCAGGTGCCCGGCCGCGGCCAGCCTGCGGACGTCGACCAGCGTGTGGAACGCCTGCCGGCCCAGCTCCCGGGCGATGTCGGCGGCGGTACGGGTGCCGTTCACGCGGTCCAGGACGGCGCGTTGGCGGGGGGTGACGGGGGTGGGGCGGGCGCGGGCGGCGCCTGCCGACCGCCCGCCGGGTCCGGGCGCTCGACCTGCGGACGGGGCCGGGCCGATCGGCTGGGTACGGCCCGTGGCCGGGCCCCGGTGGGCCACCGGGGCGCTCGCCGCGGCCGGGTCCGCGCGGATCAGGGGGGCGGTGTCCGCGGCCGGTTCGGGCCACAGCCGGTGCAGTTGCAGCCGGCGGCGCAGGGTCTCGCGTTCGAGCGCGACCACCGGGACCGAGGGCAACGGGCCGGTGCGGGGCGCGCCGTCGTAGTGGAACCGGCCCGGGGTGCTGCTCGGCGCGAGGGCGAAGTACCCGGCGTCGTACAGCGCGTCCAGATGGCACAGCTCCAGCGCGCCCGCCGGTAACAGCCCGGACTCCAGGAGGAGTTCGGCCGCGTGCAACGGGCCCTCGCTCGCGGCCGCGGCCCGCTGCCAGGCGGCGGTCGCCAGGGTGCCGTGGGCCGTGAGGAGCACGTCGAGACCCGGGGCGAGGGGACTCTCGGCGTGCACCACCCGGCCCTCGGCGAGGTACAGGGTGCCGTGCTCGCGGACCAGGACACCGGTGGCCCGCTCCTCGGCCAGCCGGGTCAGCATCGGGGACAGCGCGCGGGTGGCGGACCTGTCCCGCACCGGCAGCGGCGGCGGCGTACGGACCATGGTCATCCCAGCACCAGGCGGGAGGCCATCTCGCCGAGCCGTATGCGGGCGAGCGCGAGGTTGCCCTCCTCGCGGCCCAGCCACAGGTGCAGGAACACGCTGCTGTCGAAGGACGTGTCCACGAACCGCAGCAGGTGGTAGCTGTCCGCGTTGCTCACGATCACGTCCTCCACCGGCGGGCGGTCCGCCCCCTGGGCCGTGAACGTGCCGTGCTCCGCGGCCAGCCGGGCCAGCTCGGCGGCCTCGGCGGCGGCCGTCTCGTGATCGCCGCCGGGCGCCTCCCCGACCGTGCCGAGCGCGAGGCCGCTCGTCCAGTCCACCAGCGCGGCACCCCGGGCACCGGGCAATCGCATCGCTTCCAGCAGGCACTCGTCGATTCCGGGCACCGCGTGGCTCCCCTCCCGCCTGGGACTCCGGCTGAGTGACCCCGACACTACGCAACGTGTGGGGGAGGAGTGAGCTGTTCGGCATTTTCCGGTGGAACATGCTTACGGCGTACTAGTGTTTCCCAACTGGCCTCTGTGGCACCGGAGTTGATCCATTTGTTCGAGTGAGGCGGGGGCGCGTCAACGGCTCCCGGGTGTAAGCGGGGTGGTGAGCGCCGACGCGTGCGCGCCCCCGGACTCCGCCACCACCTCCGCGACCGTCTGCGGCTCCCGTACGGTGGCGAAGGCGACGCCTCCCGCGCCGTCCGGTCCGAAGCCGTAGATCCCGGGCCGGGTGAGGGAGTTGTAGGCGTAGTGGTGCGCGAAGTAGTACGCGCCCGTGTCCAGCGCCGCCGCGTAGTCCCCCTGCTCCAGCGCGGGCAGTGCCCGCCCCTCGGCGAGCAGGTCGCCCGAGAAGCAGGCCGGGCCCGCCACGTCCTGCACCACCTCGGGACCCGGCTTGGGCCGCCCCTGCGCGTCGTACGCGGCGATCCGCAGCGGCCACGCCCCCGGCGCGTACACCGTCCGCGTCGCCACCTGCACCCCCGCGTGCGTCACCGCGATCCGCCGCCCGCCCGAGCGCTTGGCGTACTCCACCCGCGCCACCACCGTGCCGTGCTTGGCCAGCAGCGACCGCCCGAACTCGGTCACCAGCCCGTACCGCCCCGCGCGCAGCCCCGGTACCCGCTCGGCCAGCAGCCGCGCGTACCGCGCGTACGTCGGCGCCGTCGCCTCCCCCGCGAAGTTCACCGGCAGCCCGCCGCCGATGTCGAGCGTGTCGACCTGCCGCCGCCCCACCCGCGCGTTGATCTCCTCCGCCAGCGCGTACGTCTCCGCCACGCCCCGGGCCAGCAAGGGCAGCGGAACGCCCTGCGAGCCGGTGTGCGCGTGCAGCCGGGTCAGCCACGGCCGTTCCGCGTACGCCCGTACGACCCACTCGCGCGCCCCCTCGTCGCGCAGCGCCACCCCGAACTTCGAGGTCTCCGTCGCCGTCGACGTCGCCCCGATGCTGCCGCCGCCGATCTGCGGGTTGACCCGGATGCCGAGCGGGGACCGGGCGGGCGCGGCGGGGGCGCCTCCCGTGCCTCCCGCGCCTCCCGCGCCTCTCGGGCCGTGGGCGCGGACCAGGGCGTCCAGGCGGTCCAGCTCCTGCGGGTTGTCGGCGTTCACGGCGATGCCCAGTGCCAGCGCCTCGCGCAGCTCCGCCGGGGTCTTGGCGGGGGAGTCCAGCACGATCCGCACGGCCGGCACGCCGGCCGCGCGCGCCAGCGCCAGCTCGCCGGGGCTCGCCACCTCGGCGCCGATGCCCTCCTCGTGCAGCAGCCGCAGCACCGGCACCAGCGGGGTCGCCTTCACCGCGAACGCGTGCAGCACCGGGGTGCCGGGCGCGAGCACCGCCTCGAACGCCGTCCGCAGCGCCGCCGCCGACTCCCGGATGCCCCGCACGTCCAGCAGCCCCACCACGGCCGCGTCGGGGCCGAGCAGGCCCTGCTCCACGGCGGCGCGCACCGCCTCGTCCCGGCGCGCGGCCCGCTCCCTCGCCTCGGCCTCGACGTCGTGGTCCACGGCGTTTCCCTCCTGTCGGCGGTCAGCTGCTTCCAGCCAAACACCCGGGACGCGCGGACGCGGCCGCCCCGGTGTGTTGACTAGTTCTATTCAGGAAGTCAGGATATGAATAGACGTAGCAACAGCAGGAGGCAGACGATGTCGGGACCCCGCCCCGTACGAGCACCGCGCGGCACGGAACTCAGCGCCCTGGGCTGGCAGCAGGAGGCCGCCCTGCGCATGCTGCAGAACAACCTCGACCCCGAGGTGGCCGAGCACCCCGACAAGCTCGTCGTCTACGGCGGCACCGGCAAGGCCGCCCGTGACTGGCGCTCCTTCGACGCGATGGTGCGCACCCTGCGCACCCTCAAGCCGGACGAGACCATGCTGGTCCAGTCCGGCCGCCCGGTCGGCGTGATGCAGACCCACGAGTGGGCGCCGCGCGTCCTCATCGCCAACTCCAACCTGGTCGGCGACTGGGCCAACTGGGAGGAGTTCCGCCGCCTGGAGGCCCTCGGCCTGACCATGTACGGCCAGATGACCGCCGGTTCCTGGATCTACATCGGCACGCAGGGCATCCTCCAGGGCACCTACGAGACCTTCGCCGCCGTCGCCGCGAAGAAGTTCGACGGCACCCTGGCCGGAACCATCACCCTCACCGCCGGCCTCGGCGGCATGGGCGGCGCCCAGCCGCTCGCGGTCACCATGAACGACGGCGTCGCCATCTGCATCGACTGCGACCCGCGCGCCATCGACCGCCGCATCGAGCACCGCTACCTGGACGTCAAGGCCGACAACCTCGACCACGCCCTCCAGCTCGCGACCGAGGCCCGTGACGCCCGCCGCCCGCTGTCCATCGGCGTCCTCGGCAACGCGGCCGAGCTGGTCCCGCAACTGCTCGCGATGAACGCCCCCATCGACATCGTCACCGACCAGACCTCCGCCCACGACCCGCTGGCCTACCTGCCGCTCGGCGTGGCCTTCGAGGACATGGCCGACGCCGCCGCCAAGGACCCGGCCGGGTTCACCGCGCGGGCCCGCGAGTCCATGGCCAGGCACGTCGAGGCCATGGTCGGCTTCCTGGACGCCGGCGCCGAGGTCTTCGACTACGGCAACTCCATCCGCGGTGAGGCCCGACTCGCCGGTTACGACCGCGCGTTCGCCTTCCCCGGCTTCGTCCCCGCCTACATCAGGCCGCTGTTCTGCGAGGGCAAGGGCCCCTTCCGCTGGGCCGCGCTGTCCGGCGACCCGGCGGACATCGCCAAGACCGACAAGGCGATCCTCGACCTCTTCCCGGAGAACGAGTCCCTCGCGCGCTGGATCAAGATGGCCGGCGAGCGGGTCCACTTCCAGGGCCTGCCCGCGCGCATCTGCTGGCTCGGCTACGGCGAGCGGGACAAGGCCGGCGAGCGGTTCAACGACATGGTGGCCTCCGGTGAGCTGGCGGCGCCGCTGGCGATCGGCCGCGACCACCTCGACTGCGGGTCCGTCGCCTCGCCGTACCGCGAGACCGAGGCCATGCTCGACGGCTCCGACGCGATCGCCGACTGGCCGCTGCTGAACGCCATGGTCAACGTGGCCTCGGGCGCGTCCTGGGTGTCCATCCACCACGGCGGCGGTGTGGGCATGGGGCGGTCCATCCACGCCGGTCAGGTCACGGTGGCCGACGGCACGAAGCTCGGCGGCGAGAAGATCCGGCGCGTGCTCACCAACGACCCGGGGATGGGCGTCATCCGGCATGTGGACGCCGGGTACGACATCGCCGAGGACGTCGCCCGGGACCGGGGCGTCCGGGTGCCGATGCGTGAGGGTGACGGCGCGTGAGCCAGGACCGGGGCGCGCGTTCCGCCCTGCGGGACGCCCGCCCGCAGCCGGGCGGCGCCGGCGTCGTGAGCGGCTCCTCCTTCCACGAGATGTGGGCCGAACTGCTGCCCGTCGGCCGCAACGCCGACTCCGGTGGATACCGGCGCTACGCCTGGACCGGGCCCGACGCCGAGTGCCGGGCCTGGTTCAGGCAGCAGGCCGAGGGACGCGGGCTGGCCTACGAGGTCGACCGCAACGGGAACCAGTGGGCCTGGCTCGGGGACCCGGCCGCCGGGGACGCCGTGGTCACCGGGTCGCACCTGGACTCCGTGCCGGACGGCGGGGCCTTCGACGGGCCTCTCGGGGTGGTGTCCTCCTTCGCCGCGCTCGACGAACTCCTCCGCAGGGGAGCGCGGTTCACCCGGCCCCTCGCCATCGTCAACTTCGGTGACGAGGAGGGGGCCCGGTTCGGGCTCGCCTGTGTCGGCTCGCGGCTGACCTCGGGCGCGCTGACGGTCGAGGACGCGCACCGGCTCACCGACGGGGACGGGATCACCCTGCCCCGGGCCATGGAGGCCGCCGGGTACGACCCCGACGCCATCGGGCCCGACCCCGAACGGCTGGCCCGGATCGGCGCCTTCGTCGAACTGCACGTCGAACAGGGCCGCGCGCTGGACCTGTCCGGCGACCGGGTCGGCATCGCCAGCGCCATCTGGCCGCACGGACGCTGGCGGTTCGACTTCCGGGGCGAGGCCAACCACGCCGGCACCACCCGTCTGGCCGACCGCCACGACCCGATGCTGTCGTACGCCGAGACGGTGCTCGCCGCCCGCCGCGAGGCCGGACTCGCCGGTGCCGTCGCCACCTTCGGCAAGATCGTGGTGGACCCGGGCGGCGTCAACGCGATCCCCTCGCGGGTGCGCGGCTGGCTCGACTCCCGCGCCGCCGACCAGGAGACCCTGGACACGGTGGTCGGCGGCATCGAGAAGGCGGCCCGGGAGTACGCGGACGCGCACGGCGTGGACCTGGACGTCGTACGGGAGTCCTTCACGCCCGTCGTGGAGTTCGACCACGCCCTGCGCGACGAACTCGGCCGCATCCTGGGCCGGGACACCGACCTGACGGTGCCCGTCCTCGGCACCGGCGCCGGACACGACGCCGGGATCCTCTCGGGGAGCATCCCCACCGCCATGCTGTTCGTGCGCAACCCCACCGGTGTCTCGCACTCCCCGGCCGAGTTCGCGGCCGAGGACGACTGCGTGGCCGGGGTGGGCGCGCTCGCCGACGTACTGGAAGGGCTGGCCTGCAGGTGACCAAGGCGACCTACTGGTTGGAGCACGCCTGGCTCGGCGACCGTGTCGAGCCGGGGGTGCTGGTCGAGACCGGGGACGGGCGGATCGGTGCCGTGCGCACCGGGGCGTCCGTCCCGCCGCCCGGCGCCGAGGTGCTGCGCGGCCTCACCCTGCCCGGGCTGGCCAACGCCCACAGCCACGCCTTCCACCGGGCGCTGCGCGGCACCGTCCAGACCGGCTCCGGCACCTTCTGGACCTGGCGCGAGGTGATGTACTCCGTCGCCGACCGGCTGACCCCGGACACCTACCACGCGCTCGCCCGCGCGGTGTACGCCGAGATGGCGCTGGCCGGCATCACCTGTGTCGGCGAGTTCCACTACGTGCACCACGCCCACGGCGGCACCCCCTACGCCGACCCCAACGCCATGGGCGAGGCGCTGATCGCGGCCGCCGCCGAGGCCGGCATCCGGATCACCCTCCTCGACACCTGCTACCTCTCGGCCGGTTTCGGGCGGGCCCCCGACCCCCACCAGCTGCGCTTCTCCGACGGCAGCGCGGAGTCCTGGGCCGAACGCTGTGCGGTTCTCAAGGAACGGGATCACGCACGGATCGGGGCGGCGATCCACTCCGTACGGGCCGTGCCCGCCGACCAGTTGGCGACCGTGGCCCGCTGGGCCGAGGAACGGCGGGCCCCGCTGCACGTGCACCTGTCGGAGCAGACCGCCGAGAACGACGCCTGCCTCGCCGCGCACGGCCGCACCCCCACCCGGCTGCTCGCCGACCACGGCGTCCTCGGGCCGCGCACCACCGGGGTGCACAACACCCACCTCACCGACGAGGACATCGCCCTGCTCGGCGGGTCGCGCACCGGCACCTGCATGTGCCCGACCACCGAACGCGACCTCGCCGACGGCATCGGCCCGGCCGTCGCCCTCCAGCGGGCGGGCTCCCCGCTCTCCCTCGGCTCCGACAGCCACGCCGTCGTCGACCTGCTCGAAGAGGCGCGCGCGATGGAGCTGAACGAGCGGCTGCGCACCCGCACCCGGGGCCACTGGACGGCCGCCGCCCTGCTGCGGGCCGCCACCGCCGACGGTCACGCCGCCCTCGGCTGGGACGAGGCCGGCCGCATCGAGCCGGGCGCGCTCGCCGACCTGACGACGATCGCCCTGGACTCGGTCAGGACAGCGGGCCCGGAGCCCCGGCTGGGCGCCGAGACGGCCGTATTCGCGGCGGGCGCGGCCGACGTACGGCATACGGTCGTGGGCGGCCGGCAGGTCGTGCGCGACGGCGCGCACACGCTCGTACCGGACGTGCCCCGCGCGCTGGCCGCGGCCGTCGAAGCCCTGCGCTGACCCCGATCGCCCCCCACGAGGACACCATGAGCAGCAGCACCGTCATCACCAACATCGCGGCACTGGTCACCAACGACCCCTCTCTCGGCGACAACTCCCCCCTCGGCCTGGTCCAGGACGCCGCCGTGGTCATCGAGGGCGACCGCGTCGCGTGGACCGGCGATTCAAGGGAAGCACCCGCCACTGACAACCGGGTCGACGCGGGCGGCCGGGCGGTGCTGCCGGGGTTCGTGGACTCCCACTCCCACCTGGTCTTCGCCGGGGACCGCACCCAGGAGTTCAACGCCCGGATGTCGGGCCGCTCCTACTCGGCGGGCGGCATCCGCACCACCGTCGCCGCCACCCGCGCCGCGAGCGACGCGGAACTGGAGGCCAACCTCACCCACTACCTGGCCGAGGCGCTGCGCCAGGGCACCACCACCTTCGAGACCAAGTCGGGCTACGGTCTGACCGTCGAGGACGAGGCCCGCGCGCTGCGCATCGCGGCCAGGCACACCGACGAGGTGACGTACCTCGGCGCGCACATCGTCCCGCCCGACCACGCCGACGACCCGGCGGCCTATGTCGCCCTGGTCACCGGCGAGATGCTGGACGCCTGCGCCCCGCACGCCCGCTGGATCGACGTGTTCTGCGAGAAGGGCGCCTTCGACGGCGACCAGGCCCGTGCGATCCTCACCGCCGGCCGGGCGAAGGGCCTGCACCCGCGCATCCACGCCAACCAGCTCTCCTACGGCCCCGGCGTGCAGCTGGCCGTGGAACTGGACGCGGCCAGCGCCGACCACTGCACCCACCTCACGGACGCCGATGTCGACGCCCTGGCGGGCGGCGACACGGTCGCCACGCTGCTGCCCGGCGCCGAGTTCTCCACCCGCGCCGAGTGGCCGGACGCCCGTCGGCTGCTGGACGCCGGGGTCACCGTCGCCCTGTCCACGGACTGCAACCCGGGCTCGTCCTTCACGTCCTCCGTGCCCTTCTGCATCGCGCTGGCCGTGCGCGACATGGGCATGACCCCCGACGAGGCCGTCTGGTCCGCCACGGCGGGCGGCGCCGCGGCCCTGCGCCGCACCGACATCGGCCGCCTCACCCCCGGCGCCCGCGCCGACCTGACCCTCCTCGACGCCCCGAGCCACGTCCACCTCGCCTACCGCCCGGGTGTGCCCCTGGTCAGCGGGGTGTGGCGGAGCGGCGTGCGCGTGGTGTGAGCCGGGCGGCCCGGCGGGGCGCAGACACGCCGAAGCGGCCCGGACGAGGAATCCGGGCCGCTTGCGCCGGCGCGTGGGGGACGGACGGGGACGGTCGTCCCGGGAGTCATTCCTCCACCGTGAGTCCCTTGCGCAGGCGTACCAGCGTGCGGGACAGCAGGCGGGACACGTGCATCTGGGAGATGCCGAGCTCCTCGCCGATCTCCGACTGGGTCATGTTGGCCACGAAGCGCAGGGAGAGGATCTTCCGGTCGCGCTGGGGCAGCCCGGCGATCAGGGGCTTGAGGGACTCGATGTACTCGATGCCCTCGATCCCGTGGTCCTCGTAGCCGATGCGGTCCGCGAGCGCGCCCTCGGTCTCGTCCTCCTCGGGCTGGGCGTCCAGCGAGGAGGCGGTGTAGGCGTTCGAGGCGGCCATGCCCTCGACGACCTCGTCGTTCGAGATGCCGAGGCGCTCGGCCAACTCCGTCACCGTCGGCGCGCGGTCCAGCTGCTGGGCCAGCTCGTCCCCGGCCTTCGCCAGGTCCAGGCGCAGCTCCTGCAGCCGGCGCGGTACGCGCACGGACCAGGAGGTGTCACGGAAGAAGCGCTTGATCTCGCCGATGATGGTCGGCATCGCGAAAGTGGGGAACTCGACGCCGCGGGCCAGCTCGAAGCGGTCGATCGCCTTGATCAGGCCGATGGTGCCGACCTGGATGATGTCCTCCATCGGCTCGCTGCGCGAGCGGAAGCGGGAGGCGGCGAACTTGACGAGGGCGAGGTTCAGCTCGACGAGGGTGTTGCGCACGTACGCGTAGTCGTGCGTCCCTTCCTCCAGCACCTCAAGGCGCTCGAAGAGGGTCTTGGACAGGGCCCGTGCGTCGACGGGGCCGATCTCGTCGTACGGGGGGATCTCCGGGAGTCCCTCGAAGGGGTCGTGGAGATCGATGGGATGATCCAGTTGTTCCGGTGGGGGTGTCGACGTCGCGGTCGGGGTGGGCGAGGCGTCGAGCCGGGGTGACATGGGTGTCCTCCATCGTTCTCGGCATATGGCTGCCGAAGCCATCAGGTGCACTACGGAGTGCGGCGCCTCCAAAGCCGGCGTGTAGAAGTACGTGTCCTTACTAGCCCTATCGGCTTTGCCGGAGCGATCGCAAGTGCGTTCTGTTCTTCTATGTCCGATTATGTGCGGTTGTTCGGGTGTCGCGGTGCGTGTGGAAGGCGTAATGTTCGAGGGCATCAGCGGCCACGACCTCGGGAGAGAGACGGCATGGACCACGGGATGGTCGGCAGCGCACAGTCGGGCCGGCTTCTGGTGGAGGTGCGTGAAGAGGGCTCCAGCGCGGTGGTCACACCGGCGGGTGAGCTCGACCACCACACCGCCGATCTGTTGCGCGATCCCCTCGACGACCTCCTGGGCAAGGGTTTCTCGCGACTCGTGGTGGACTGCTCGCGCCTGGAGTTCTGCGACTCCACGGGGCTGAACGTCCTGCTCGGGGCCCGTTTGAAGGCGGAGGCCGCCGGTGGTGGCGTCCATCTCGCGGGAATGCAGCCCGTAGTCGCCCGCGTGTTCGAGATCACCGGGGCCGAGGCGGTCTTCACCGTCCACGACTCCGTGACGGACGCCCTGGCCGGGGAGGATGACGGCACCGGCTGAGCCCGCGATCGGCGCGGCCGGGTGCGGCACGGCTTCCCCGCCCCTCCCGTCCGGACTCCGGGGTCCCGTGTTTCCCACGGGAAAGAGGGTGTTCCGGCGCCCGGGTCGGGCAGGAGACATGCGGACGGCCGTCCACCACCGAGGCGGCGTCGCCGGGCTCCGGGGTGTGACGTATCCGAGGGCGTGCGACGGTCTCGAACGGGCAGGAACCTGCCCGGACGGACCGGCCGCGGGCAGGGCGCCGAGCGAACGGCGGACGGGACTGATGTGCGAACGACGGGACGTACGGCGGGCGGCGGCGCCGGCGTGGACGGACCGGCCGGTGCCGGAGAGCGCCGGACTTTTCAATCGTGAACTGGTGATTCGGTGAGGTGAAGCGCTGATGAGCACCACCCGGCCCTGCTCGCCGGGCGACCGTGGCCACGAGCCCAGCGGCGCTTCCGGGGCGCCCGGGACCTCCGCGGTGTCCGAGGCATCGGGGGAGGACACGCCGGCCGGCGTCGGCTCGGGCTCCGTGGCGTCCGCGCCGCCCTCCGGGTCCGCCGCGGACGCCACGGGGGCGGCACGCGGCCGGCAGGTCCGCAGACTCGGTCTCCAGGGGGCCAGCGGCGTCGTCCCGCTCGCCCGCGACTTCGCCCGGCAGGCGCTGTACGACTGGGGCTGGCTGCCCGCCGCGACCGCGGACCAGCGGGCCGCCGCCGAGGACGTGCTGCTCGTCGTCTCCGAACTCGTCACCAACGCCTGCCTGCACGCCGAGGGCCCCGACGAACTCGCCCTCGCCTGCGACAACAAGGTGATCCGCCTGGAGGTCACCGACCGCGGCACCGGGCAGCCGGCCCCCCGCACCCCCCACCGCGCCGGCCGCCCCGGCGGCCACGGCATGTTCATCGTCCAGCGCCTGTGCCTGGACTGGGGTGTCCTGCGGGTCCCGGACCGCCCCGGCAAGACGGTGTGGGCGGAACTGGGCGCTCCGGCCTGACGGCGCCGAACGGCCCCGGCCCCGGGGCCGCGTGACCGCCGCCCCGGACGGCCGGCGCAACCCCGGCCTGTACGCGTCTTCCCTCCTCGGGCCCCCAGGCGTACCTGGACCGTGGTCCTGGCGGTGGCGGCGCTGCTCCTGCTGCCCCTCGCGGGTCCCGCCGCGGCGGACGGCCCTGCCGTACGGCTGTCCGCGGCGCGGGCCGGCACCGGCGGCTCGGTCACCGTCCACGGCACCGGCCGGCGCCCGAACACCCTGCTGATGCTCCTGGTCTGCGGCCGGGCCACACCCTCCCGGGGCGTCATCGGCGGCACCAACTCCTGCGCCGACGCCGACGGCCGCGCCGAGGTCTTCCAACTCGGCACCGCGCACGGCGTGTTCGCCCCGCAGTGGGACGACCAGCAGTGGCACGGCACCCTCGCGCCCGGCAGGAAGGCGCGGATCGAGCTGCCGGTCGAACTGTCCGCCGGGGCGCCCCTGGGGCGTGACCCTCTTCTGGCTCCTGCTCTGCCTGGTCGTACCGGCCGCGTTGTTCCGCGCCGGGACGGCGGTGGTGGACCGGGTACGGCCACGCCGCCCGGCCGCCCGCGCTCCGCATGACGACAGCCCGACGAGTCGTACGACTCCCACCAGGAAGGGACCCACGTGAGCACGCGAAGGAGAAGTACGGCGGACAGAGACGACGAGGGCCGCCCCACCCACCCGGGGTGCGACGGCCCTCGTCGGCCGAGTACCGGCGACTAGCGCACGTCGCCCATCAGCTTGTTGACCTTGCCGCGGTACATCCACACCGCCACACCGGCGACCACCGCGAGGACGGCCTCCAGCATCACGAAGCCCATCCTGTCGAGGTTGACCCCGCCGATCGCCGGGTTCGACAGCAGCGCGGTGACGGAGTCGCCCGCGGTGACCGCGAGGAACCAGACGCCCATCATCTGCGAGGCGTACTTCTTCGGCGCCATCTTCGTCGTCACGGACAGACCCACCGGAGACAGCGTCAGCTCACCGACGGTCTGGAGGAAGTAGATGCCGACCAGCCACATCGCCGCGGCCTTGTGACCGTCCTGCGCGATGGACAGCGGCGCGAGGAACACGAAGAAGGAGGCGCCGACCAGCACCAGACCGGACGAGAACTTCACGATCGTGCTCGGCTCCTTGCCGCGCCGGTTCAGCGCGAGCCACAGCCAGGCGAAGACCGGCGCGAGGGCCATGATCATGACCGGGTTGACCGACTGGTACCAGGAGACCGGGAAGTTCCAGCCGAAAATGGTGTTCTTGGCGGAGGCGTCCGCGAACAGCGACAGGGTCGAACCACCCTGGTCGTAGATCATCCAGAACACCGCGGCGGCCACGAAGAACCAGACGTACGCCCGGACCTTCGACCGCTCCTCGCCGTCGAGGTCCTTGTCGCGCAGGATCCGGCCGATGACCAGGATCGGCACGATGAGGCCGATGAGGGTCAGCGGGATCAGCGCCCAGTTGAGGGTGAAGTGACCGGTGAAGCCGACGAGACCGTAGAAGACCACGGCGATGACCAGCCAGATCAGGCCCTTGCGCAGGGTGGCCGACTTCTCCTGGGCCGTCATCGGCGTCGGGACGACCTTGCTCTGCTCGCTGAGGTGGCGGCCGCCGAGCAGGTACTGGGCCAGACCCAGCGCCATGCCGAGCGCGGCCAGCGCGAAGCCGAAGTGCCAGTTGACGTTCTCACCGATGGTGCCGATGACCAGCGGAGCGACGAACGCGCCCAGGTTGATGCCGATGTAGAAGAGCGTGAAGCCACCGTCGCGGCGCGGGTCCTTCGGGCCGTCGTAGAGGTGACCGACCATCGTGGAGATGTTGGCCTTGAGCAGGCCGGAACCGATGGCGACCAGACCCAGGCCGACGAAGAAGCTCACGGCAGCCGGCAGAGCCAGGCACAGATGGCCCAGCATGATGATCAGACCAGCGATCGCGACCGTCTTGCGCGGGCCGAGGAACCGGTCGGCGACCCAGCCGCCAGGCAGGGCGAGCAGGTACACGAGCGACAGGTACACGGAGTAGATCGCCGTCGCCGTGCCCGCGCTCAGGTGCAGTCCACTCGGGGCCACCAGGTAGAGGGGGAGGAGGGCCCGCATGCCGTAGTAGGAGAACCGCTCCCACATCTCGGTCATGAACAGAGTGGCCAGGCCGCGGGGGTGGCCGAAGAAGGTCTTCTCGGTGCCGGGGGTGCCCGGGTGGACCGAGTCCTTCGTCAGGCTGGACGCCATGGTCGTTCCTTGCTGGTCGGGACGCGCGGTGGAGCGTTGCGCGCCCGGTGGGGGTAGCGGCCGGCACCGGCGGGGTCGTCCGTCCGCCCCCAACGCCCGGGGGGAGTCCGCTCCGGATCGCGAAGCGGTGGACGGCGACCACCGGGATCCACGCTCCGTGACGCGACAGTGCGTTCGGAGCCCGGCCAGAGGTCATTCCTTTCAGGGCCGGTCATGCCTGACCGGCCCGCACACAACAAGGACCTTCAGCGTCATATCCCGCCAAAGGTCCCCGGGTGCACTACAGGCGTTCACGTCACTCTACGTCAGGACACCGCCCGGTATGGAAGGACTTGAGACACGGATCACAGGTGTCGGGGGAACCACGCAACGGATTTCGAAGGTCACATCTACGATCGCATCCCACAGGTGATGGTTCGTACCAATGGGCGCGCCAGGTAAGAATCCCTGGAACCGATCACACCCCAGCACCGCACGCGGGCGGTCTACCATCACCTCATGACCCGTGTACTGCTCGCCGAGGACGACGCGTCCATCTCGGAGCCGCTGGCCCGCGCCCTACGCCGGGAAGGTTACGAGGTCGAGGTGCGCGAGGACGGACCCACCGCGCTCGACGCCGGAATGCAGGGCGGTGTCGACCTGGTCGTGCTCGACCTGGGCCTGCCCGGCATGGACGGCCTGGAGGTCGCCCGCCGGCTGCGCGCCGACGGCCACACCGTGCCGATCCTCATCCTGACCGCGCGCGCCGACGAGGTGGACACCGTCGTCGGCCTGGACGCGGGCGCCGACGACTACGTCACCAAGCCCTTCCGGCTCGCCGAACTGCTCGCCCGGGTACGGGCGCTGCTGCGCCGCGGTGCCGCCGAGCCGCAGCAGCCGCCGGCCACGCACGGCGTGCGCATCGACGTCGAGTCGCACCGCGCGTGGATGGGCGACGAGGAACTCCAGCTCACCGCCAAGGAGTTCGACCTGCTGCGGGTGCTGGTGCGCGACGCCGGCCGCGTGGTGACGCGCGACCAGCTGATGCGCGAGGTCTGGGACACCACCTGGTGGTCCTCCACCAAGACCCTTGACATGCACATCTCCTGGCTGCGCAAGAAGCTCGGCGACGACGCGGCCAACCCCCGCTACATCGCCACGGTCCGGGGCGTGGGCTTCCGCTTCGAGAAGAGCTGAGCCCCGCGCCGGGGGCCAGTGATCACCTCAGGTAACGGAACATGCGCCGACGTCTCATCCAGTCCACCCTCGCCGTCGTCCTCGTGGTGATCGCCGTCTTCGGCGTCTCCCTGGTGATCGTCGAGACCCGGACGATCACCAACAGCGCCCAGGAGCGGGTGGAGTCCGAGGCGGCGCGGCTGGCCAGCATCGTGGACAGCCGGATCCTGGCCGCGGAGAACGTCAACGCCGACGCGCTGCGCAACCCGGTCAGCAAAGAGCAGTACGCGGTGATCGAGATGCCCGGCCGGCCGCCGATCGAGATCGGCACCCGGCCCGTGGGCGACGTCATCCACGCCACCCAGCACGGCGAGGAGGGCGAGACGGTCACCGTGCAGGAGCCGCGCTCCGCGGTGACCCGCGAGGTCGGCCGCACCCTGCTGATCATCGGCCTGGTGGCGCTGCTCGCGGTGGTCGCGGCCGTCCTGCTCGCGGTGCGCCAGGCCAACCGGCTCGCCTCCCCGCTGACCGACCTCGCCGAGACCGCGGAGCGGCTGGGCTCCGGCGACCCGCGCCCGCGGCACAAGCGCTACGGCGTCCCCGAGCTGGACCGGGTCGCCGACGTGCTGGACTCCTCCGCCGAGAAGATCGCGCGCATGCTGACCGCCGAGCGGCGGCTCGCCGCCGACGCCTCCCACCAGCTGCGCACCCCGCTCACCGCGCTGTCCATGCGCCTGGAGGAGATCACCCTCACCGACGACCCGGACATCGTGAAGGAGGAGGCGAACGTCGCGCTCACGCAGGTCGAGCGGCTCACCGACGTGGTCGAGCGGCTGCTGACGAACTCCCGCGACCCGCGCACCGGCTCCGCCGTCACCTTCGACCTGGACGAGGTCATCCAGCAGCAGCTCGCCGAGTGGCGGCCCGCCTACCGAGGCGTGGGCCGGGCCATCGTCAGCTCGGGCAAGCGGCACCTCCAGGCCGTCGGCACCCCGGGCGCGGTCGCCCAGGTGCTGGCCGCGCTGATCGAGAACTCGCTGATGCACGGCGGCGGCACCGTCGCCCTGCGCACCCGTGTCACCGGCAACCAGGCCGTGGTCGAGGTCACGGACGAGGGGCCCGGGGTGCCGGCCGACCTGGGGGCACGGATCTTCGAGCGGACCATCAGCGGCCGCAACTCCACGGGCATCGGCCTCGCCGTCGCCCGGGACCTCGCCGAGGCGGACGGCGGCCGCCTGGAACTGCTCCAGTCCCAGCCCCCGGTCTTCGGTCTGTTCCTCTCCCGCACACCCCCGGCACGCAAGCCGGACGAGGAACTGCCGACGGTCCGCTGAGCGCTACGGCACCCGCTGCGTCTTCGGCGCGGGCTCACTGGGGGAGCGGCGGGACTCCGCCGCCAGGATCGACTCCGCCTCCTGCGCGGGCAGCGCGCGGAACACCCAGGTGCGGTACGACCAGAACCGGAACAGGGTGGCGATGCCGATGCCGAGGAACTTGAAGACGTTGCTCTCCAGCGGGCTGTCCCAGCGGAGGCCGTAGGTGGCCAGGAAGAGCACGCCGTTCTCGATCACCAGGCCGACCGCGCTGAAGAACAGGAAGAGCGTGAGTTCCTTGGTGCGGCCGCTGCGGTCGCGGTCCCGGTACGTCCAGTAACGGAAGCCCACGTAGTTGAAGGCGATGGCGACCACGGTCGCGATGATGCTGGCGCGCACCACCGGCAGGCTGGAGACGTGCCGGACCAGGTTGAAGACGCCGAGATTGACCAGGACTCCGGCGCCGCCGACGGCGCCGAACTTGGCCACCTCGCCCACGAGCCGTTGCAGCCCCGAGGAACGCTGTTCCATGGCGTTGCAGCTCCCGTCGGTAGATTTTCGTCAACTCCGCCATGCTATCGGCGCAAACCGCCCGACGCCTGAGGACCAGGCCAGTACCGGGAAACAGGTCGGAAAGAGGCCGGAAAGCGGTGAGTAAGAGCCGCCGACTGGGCGGGGAGCGGTCGGGAACGGACACGCGAGGGGCCGCCGCGCAGGGACGCGATCCGGCCGGTCCGCGGTGGCCGATACGCTAGAGGCGTGACGTTCCCGGTAGTCGGCATGGTCGGCGGGGGCCAGCTCGCGCGTATGACGCACGAAGCGGGCATCCCGTTGGGCATCAGGTTCAAGCTCCTCAGTGACACCCCTCAGGATTCCGCGGCACAGGTCGTGAGCGAAGTCGTCATCGGCGACTACCGCGACCTGGACACGCTGCGTGAGTTCGCGCGCGGCTGTGACGTGATCACCTTCGATCACGAGCACGTGCCCACCGAGCACCTCAGGGCCCTGGAGGCGGACGGCATCCCCGTGCGCCCGGGGCCCGACGCGCTCGTGCACGCCCAGGACAAGGGCGTGATGCGGGCGCGGCTCGACGCGATCGGCATCCCGTGCCCACGGCACCGGATCGTCGCCGACCCGGAGGATGTCGTCCGGTTCGCGGCGGAAGGGGACGGGTTCCCCGTCGTCCTGAAGACCGTCCGCGGCGGCTACGACGGCAAGGGCGTGTGGGTCGTGGAGACCGCCGAGGAGGCCACCGAGCCGTTCCGGGCGGGCGTGCCGGTCCTCGCGGAGGAGAAGGTCGACTACGTCCGCGAGCTGGCCGCCAACGTCGTACGCTCCCCGCACGGCCAGGCCGTCGCCTACCCGGTGGTGGAGTCCCGGCAGGTCGACGGCGTCTGCGACACGGTCATAGCCCCGGCCCCCGACCTGGACGAGGACCTGGCGCTGCACGCCGAGCAGATGGCCCTCACCATCGCCAAGGAACTGGGCGTCGTCGGGCACCTCGCCGTCGAGCTGTTCCAGACCCGGGACGGCCGCGTCCTCGTCAACGAGCTGGCGATGCGCCCGCACAACTCCGGCCACTGGACCCAGGACGGCGCGATCACCTCGCAGTTCGCCAACCACGTCCGCGCGGTCCTCGACCTGCCCCTCGGCGACCCGCGCCCGCGCGCGAAGTGGACCGTGATGGTCAACGTCCTGGGCGGCGACTACCCGGACATGTACTCCGCGTACCTGCACTGCATGGCCCGTGACCCGAAGCTCAAGATCCACATGTACGGCAAGGACGTGAAGCCCGGCCGCAAGGTCGGACACGTCAACACCTACGGCGACGACCTGGACGACGTGCTGGAGCGCGCCCGTCACGCAGCCGGCTATCTGAGAGGCACCATCACCGAATGAGCCCTGTTGTTGGCATCGTCATGGGGTCGGACTCCGACTGGCCCGTCATGGAGGCCGCCGCCAAGGCCCTGGACGAGTTCGAGATCGCGTACGAGGTCGACGTCGTCTCCGCGCACCGGATGCCCCGCGAGATGATCGCGTACGGCGAGCAGGCTGCCGACCGCGGGCTCAAGGTGATCATCGCCGGGGCCGGGGGCGCCGCCCATCTGCCGGGCATGCTCGCCTCCGTCACCCCGCTGCCGGTCATCGGCGTCCCGGTGCCGCTGAAGTACCTCGACGGCATGGACTCCCTGCTGTCGATCGTGCAGATGCCGGCCGGCGTCCCGGTCGCCACGGTCTCCGTCGCCGGTGCCCGCAACGCCGGGCTGCTCGCGGCCCGCATCCTCGCCGCGCACGACGAGGACCTGCTGCACCGCATGCGCGACTTCCAGCACGACCTGAACGACCAGGCCACCGAGAAGGGCAAGCGGCTGCGGGCCAAGGTCGAGGGCGCCGGCGGCTTCGGCTTCGGGAAGTGAGCGCCGTGACGACGCTGGACGAGGCGCGGGCCCTGCTGCGCGAGTTCCCCGTGGTCGACGGGCACAACGACCTGCCCTGGGCGCTGCGCGAGAAGGCGGGCTACGACCTGGACCGTCTGGACATCGCGGGCCACCAGCACGAGCACCTGCACACCGACATCCCCCGGCTGCGCGCCGGCGGCGTCGGCGCGCAGTACTGGTCGGTGTACGTCCCGGCCGAGCAGCCCGACCCGGTCGCCGCGACGCTGGAGCAGATCGACTGCGTACGGCAGCTGCTGGACCGCTACCAGGCGGACCTCGCGCCCGCGCTGACCGCCGCCGACATGGAGGCGGCGCGCGGTGAGGGCCGTATCGCCTCCCTGATGGGCGCCGAGGGCGGCCACTCCATCGCCAACTCGCTGGGCACCCTGCGCGGCCTGTACGCGCTCGGCGTGCGCTACATGACGCTCACCCACAACTCCAACGTGGACTGGGCGGACTCGGCGACCGACGCGCCGAAGGCGAACGGCCTGACCGCGTTCGGCCGCGAGGTGGTCCGCGAGATGAACCGGCTCGGCATGCTGGTCGACCTCTCGCACGTGGCGCCGTCGACCATGCGCGACGCGCTGGACGCGACCTCCGCACCGGTGGTCTTCTCGCACTCCTCGGCCCGCGCGGTCTGCGACCACCCGCGCAACATCCCGGACGACGTCCTGGAGCGGCTGCCCGCCAACGGCGGCGTCGCGATGGTCACCTTCGTGCCGAAGTTCGTGCTCCAGGCGGCCGTCGACTGGACGGCCGCGGCCGACGAGAACATGCGCGCCCACGGCCTGCACCACCTGGACACCACCGCCGAGGCGATGAAGGTCCACCGTGCCTTCGAGGAGCGCACCCCGCGCCCCGTCGCCACGGTGCCGGTCATCGCCGACCACCTGGACCACATGCGCGAGGTCGCCGGCATCGACCACCTCGGCATCGGCGGCGACTACGACGGCACGGCCTTCACCCCGGACGGCCTCAGCGACGTCTCCGGCTACCCGAACCTGCTCGCGGAGCTGCTGGACCGGGGCTGGTCCAAGGCCGACCTCGCCAAGCTCACCTGGCAGAACGCGGTACGGGTGCTGGGCGCGGCGGAGGACGTGGCCCGCGACCTCCGGTCGAAGCGGGGGCCGTCGAACGCGACGATCGAGTCGCTGGACGGCTGACCTCGGACAGAGGGGGCGGGGCGGCCGATCGGCTGCCCCGCCCCCTTTTTCGGCCTCGCGTTTTTTGCCTCACGCGTGGGCCCTGCGCACGTTCTTACACGTGCTCGATCCGGCACAGGCAGAACGGATGCCCGGCCGGGTCGGCGTAGACCTGGAAGTCCTTCTTCTCCCGGTCCCCCAGGTCCAGCGGGCGGGCGCCGAGCGCCAGGACCCGCTCATGGGCCGCGTCGATCTCCGCCCAGGTGCTGCCCGCGTCGAAGTCCAGGTGGAGCTGCTGGCCGTTGCGATCGGCGCGGGGCCACTCCGGCGGCGTGTGGTCCTCGGCCCGCTGGAAGGCCAGCCGGGGGCCGCCGGGGACCTGGAGGGTGACCCAGGTGTCGTCCTCGGGCTCGGGCGTGCCCCCGGCCACCGCCGCGTAGAAGGCGGCCAGGGCGTGCGGGTCGGGGCAGTCGAGCACCACGTTGCGCAGACGGGCGACGGATGTCATGTGTCCTCCTCGGATCGGTTCAGCAGGCGCACAGGCAGAACGGATGCCCGGCCGGGTCGGCGTACACCCGCCAGGAGCGGCCGGGTTTCCCGGCGTCCAGGAGCGTCGCCCCCAGCGCGAGCACGCCCTCCTGGGCCGCGTCGAGGTCCGGCACGGTCAGGTCCAGGTGGAACTGCTGGCCGTTGCTCTCGGCGCGCGGCCACTGCGGCGCGGTGTGCCCCTCGGCCCGCTGGAAGGCCAGCGCCTGCCCGTCGGGCACCTTCAGGGTCACCCAGTCGCCGTCCTCGGCGACCTCCACCGTGCCCCCGAGCAGTCCGGCGTAGAAGCCGGCCAGCGCGCTGGGATCGGGACAGTCCAGGACCACCACACCGAGCTTGGCGAGAGCCATGACGACCTCCTTCTGTTACCCGTAAGAGCGGGTAACCGGTAACGGTGACCTCATACTCCCGGACAAGAGGTAACGTCGCAACCATGAGTGAGAGATCGGCCGCTCCCGGGGGCCTGGCCCTGGTCGAGTCCCTGGTCAACACCGTGGACCTGGAGGACGGCGCCGACTCGCTGGACACGGCGGAGGGGCGCGAGCGCTTCGGGATCTCCGAGGAGGACCTCGCCGAGGCTCGGGAGCTGCGGGAGTCGCTACGGGCCGTGCTGCTGGCCCACGCCGGGCATCCACCACACCGGGCGGTCACCCCGCTGGGCGAGCTGCTGGCCCGCGCGCCGCTCTACGTCGCCGTGGACGAGCGGGACGGCTCGGCGACCCTCGCCCCGGCCGCGGACGGCCCGCTGCTGTCCCGGGTCGCCGCCGCCGTCGCCGAGGCACTGGTGGCCGGCACCTGGAGCCGGCTGAAGGCCTGCGAGGCCGTGACGTGCCACTGGGCGTACTACGACCGCAGCCCGGCGGGGCGCGGCCGCTGGTGCTCGATGCGGGTGTGCGGGGCGCGGGAGAAGATGCGGCGGTACCGGGCCAAGGGGGCGTAAGGCGCGACGGGTCGGGTCCCCCGGTCACAGGGAGCCGGGGCAGAATGCGGGGCGGCGCCGGTTCGGCCGACTGAGCCTCGGCCGAACCGGCGCCGTTGCGCCGGACGGTGCTTCCGCGCGTCCTACGCGGTCGGACGCCCCATCGCCCGGTACGTCCATCCCGCCCGCCGCCACAGCTCCGGGTCGAGGGTGTTGCGCCCGTCCAGCATCACCCGGGCCGCCGCCACCGCGCCCAGCTCCGCCGGGTCCAGCTCGCGGAACTCGCCCCACTCGGTCAGGTGCAGCACGACGTCCGCGCCGCGCGCCGCGTCGAGGGCCGAGTCGGCGTAGCCCAGGGTCGGGAAGACCTTGCGGGCGTTGTCCATGCCCTTCGGGTCGTACACCGTGACCTGGCCGCCCTGGAGGTGTATCTGGCCCGCCACGTTCAGCGCGGGCGAGTCGCGGACGTCGTCCGAGTCGGGTTTGAAGGTGGCGCCGAGCACCGCGACCCGCTTGCCGAGGAAGGAGCCGCCGCCCAGCGCCTCGCGGGCCATCTCCACCATCTGGCCGCGCCGGCGCATGTTGATGGAGTCGATCTCGCGCAGGAAGGTCAGCGCCTGGTCCGCGCCCAGCTCGCCGGCGCGGGCCATGAAGGCCCGGATGTCCTTGGGCAGACAGCCGCCGCCGAAACCGATCCCGGCCCGCAGGAACTTGCGCCCGATCCGGTCGTCGTGCCCGATCGCCTCCGCCAGCTTGGCCACGTCGCCGCCGCCCGCCTCGCAGACCTCCGCCATCGCGTTGATGAAGGAGATCTTGGTGGCGAGGAAGGAGTTCGCGGCGGTCTTCACCAGTTCGGCGGTGGGGAAGTCGGTGACCACGAAGGGGGTGCCCTCCGCGATCGGCGTCGCGTACACCTCGCGCAGCAGCTTCTCGGCCCGCTCGCTGCGCACACCGGCCACGATCCGGTCCGGGTGCAGGGTGTCCTCGACGGCGAAGCCCTCGCGCAGGAACTCCGGGTTCCAGGCCAGCTCGGCGTCGCCGCCCGCCGGGGCGTGCTCGGCGAGATAGGCCGCCAGCCGGTCGGCCGACCCCACCGGCACCGTGGACTTGCCGACCACCAGGGCCGGGCCGCGCAGGTGCGGGGCGAGGGAGGCGATCGCGGAGTCGACGTACGACATGTCGCAGGCGTACTCGCCGTGCTTCTGCGGGGTGTTCACACAGACGAAGTGCACATCGCCGAAGGCGCCGACCTCGGCCCAGTCGGTGGTGAACCCGAGCCGTCCGGTGGAACCCGCGAACCCGGCCACGTGCCGGCGCAGCAGCTCCTTGAGTCCCGGCTCGTACATCGGGGTCTCGCCGCGCTCCAGCATGGCGATCTTCTCGGGGACGACATCCAGGCCCAGCACCTCGAACCCCAGCTCGGCCATGGCCGCGGCGTGGGTGGCGCCGAGATACCCGGTGCCGATCACGGTGATCTTCAGGCTCATGGACGCGCTCCAGCTCGGGGATTCTCTCGTGCGGGCCCGAGCATAGCCGGGCCGGTCGGGGGGCAACTTTCCCGCTGTCGCCAACCTCACGTAGGCGCGGTGGGGCGAGGGGCCTAAAATTTGAGTTACTTAACGGTAATTAGCGTTTGTAATGTCCGTGATGCGTCACTATCACTGCGTCTTTGGAGCGTGAGAGACCTTGGCCGGATCGGCTGACTTCGACCTGTACCGCCCGTCCGAGGAGCACGACATGCTCCGCGACGCCGTCCGCTCCCTGGTCGAGGCGAAGATCGCGCCGTACGCCGCCGCGGTGGACGAGGAGGCCCGCTTCCCGCAGGAGGCGCTCGACGCCCTGGTGGCCAACGACATGCACGCCGTGCACGTCCCCGAGGAGTACGGCGGCGCCGGCGCCGACGCGCTCGCCACGGTCATCGTGATCGAGGAGGTGGCCCGCGCCTGCGTGTCCTCCTCCCTGATCCCCGCGGTGAACAAGCTGGGCTCGCTCCCGGTGATCCTCTCCGGCTCCGAGGAGCTGAAGAAGAAGTACCTGGGCCCGCTGGCCAAGGGCGACGCGATGTTCTCGTACTGCCTCTCCGAGCCGGACGCGGGCTCGGACGCGGCCGGCATGAAGACCAAGGCGGTCCGCGACGGCGACCACTGGGTCCTCAACGGCGTCAAGCGCTGGATCACCAACGCGGGCGTCTCCGAGTACTACACGGTCATGGCGGTCACCGACCCGGCCAAGCGCTCCAAGGGCATCTCCGCCTTCGTGGTCGAGAAGTCGGACGAGGGCGTCTCCTTCGGCGCCCCCGAGAAGAAGCTCGGCATCAAGGGCTCCCCGACCCGCGAGGTCTACTTCGACAACGTCCGCATCCCCGCCGACCGCATGATCGGCGAGGAGGGCACGGGCTTCATGACCGCCATGAAGACCCTGGACCACACCCGCATCACCATCGCCGCCCAGGCGCTCGGTGTCGCGCAGGGCGCCCTGGACTACGCCAAGGGCTACGTCCAGGAGCGCAAGCAGTTCGGCAAGGCGATCGCCGACTTCCAGGGCATCCAGTTCATGCTCGCGGACATGTCGATGAAGATCTCCGCCGCGCGCGCCCTGACCTACCAGGCCGCCGCCGCCTCCGAGCGCGGCGACTCCGACCTCACCTACCTGGGCGCCGCCGCCAAGTGCTTCGCCTCGGACGTCGCCATGGAGGTCACCACCGACGCCGTCCAGCTCCTCGGCGGCTACGGCTACACCCGTGACTACCCGGTCGAGCGCATGATGCGCGACGCCAAGATCACCCAGATTTATGAGGGCACGAACCAAGTTCAGCGGATCGTGATGGCAAGGAACCTTCCCTAGCAGGGTTTTTGCAGGTCAGAAGCTATTTCGAAGGTCCGGAGGGACACCCTCGGCTTTCTGCCCGTTGCGGCCCGATCAGGACCGTTCCTGGGCGTCACGCTGGGGGAATCCTGGGCAGATGCCGGACTGAAAACAGCCACTGACCTGCACAAACAACACAGCCCCCGGCGCGACGCCGGGGGCTGTTGCCGTACGCGTATCAGGCGACCTCTGATGCCTCCGTCGGGTCGTCGGCGCCGGGCGTCAACATCGTCGCGATGGCGGCCCGGCCGCGCTGCTCGACCCCTTCGAAGATGTAGTGGTAGTGCTCCCTCAGCACGTCCGTACTGCTGTGGCCCATCCAGTCGGCCACATCGTTCTCGGGGACTCCGGCGTACAGCAGCCGCGACCCGTAGTAGTGCCGGAGTGAGTGCGCCTTGCAGTACTTCACCTGTCCCTTGCCGAGAGCCTCCATCCAGATCTTCGGGTAGAAGTACGACGCGTAGAGGTAGCCGGTCCGCGTCACGTTGGGGAAGAGAAGCCGCTCCGGCCCCCATACGCCGTGGTTCTTGATGTGCCGCCGCAGCTCGAATGCGACGTTCGGCGGGAGGGGGACGGAACGCCAGGAAGAGATGCTGTCTGCTGCCTTCACCCTCGTTCGTCGGTCCGTACAGGACGCCGTGCGTATCACGAAGGGAGCAACCTCCCCGAAGGTGACGCGGCAGCCGCTCAGCCTTGAGGACAAGGTGCGGGCCCGGATCGAAATGCACGGCGGGCGGGCAACGTCTTCCCAGGTGCTCCCGTTCGTCGGGGCGACCGCTGCCGAGGTCAAGGAACTGTCCGGAATCGTCGTGACCGTGGAACGGTCAGGGAAGAGCGGTCGTCCGTCCACCGTTTTCACAATCCGCGGTGTCAATTCTGGTGACTCTGCGCCGCAGCCGGCCAGCACGGACAGCAACAAGAACCGACGCACTTCCAGTCACGCAGAGACGCAGCCGGCCGGCGCGGAGCGTGAGGAGAACCGTGCACGTGTCGTCCCTCTGGACGCCTACGGCCCGGGACCGAGGCAGGCCCCGGAACCGAAGCGGCCGGAACCGCTCGGAGACTTCAACCCCTTCCGCGCCCTGCTCTGATCAACCGAACGAGCCCCGGCCTTTGTGGCCGGGGCTTCTTCGTTGCTTCGACTATGCGACTGGGCAGGCCAGTTCAGCGTTCGCCCGATTCGGGGAACACGTCACCACTGCCAGGGACAGATACGAGGGGCGTTCCAGGTAGAAGCCGTACGACACATCGGCCCCCGAGTGCAGTTGCTCGACAGCAGCGTTCACCAGCCGGGCCAGGCGCGTAGTGTCACGGTCCCTCTCTGCCGCGAACCGAGGCGCATACTCGGCCAGCCGCTCGCCAAGCCATGACGCGGCCTCCTTCGCCTCCTCCCACGTGCCACGAACTAAGGAACGCGGCTTGATCAGCCAGTACGCCGTTTCGATGGGCGGTAGGTCAGATGTCGGGAACTCCGCCACCACTTCCCGATAGCGCTTGAGTAGTTGCTCGGCGCCAGGTCCGCGCCTTCGGGGCCAGGGTCGCTCTTGTGCACTATGAGCACGCCGCCGACGCCGAATGCACCGGAGAGACGGGAGAGGAACTGTCGGGCCTCACTGCTGCCCAGATGATCAGCCGCTTCGGTTCCATGTGCCTTGCTGTCGCTCACCATGGCCCCTATCTTCGGCGGCCCACGATCGCGCCTCTAGCCTGTTTCCTGTTCCCGCAAGAATTCGTTGCGGATACCTTCGATCAGATCCCGCATTTCGTCACCGGCCAGCGCGGATCGCTCGAATCCTTCGAACTTGTCAACGTAGAGACTCACATCTCGCGGGTCCGTAACGACGACTTCGGCATGGACGGTTTCAACGGTCACCATGCGGTCGTCACGGATGACGAAGGCATGATTCGCGATGTCGTGTTGCTGAACCCGCAGAGGGACTATCCGGATGTCCACGTGGGACAGTCGTGAAATAGAGACGATGCGATCAAGCTGAGCAGCCATCATCTGCGGTCGCACGATGCGCCAGCGCAGAACAGGTTCGGTGATGATAAACCGGAGTGACTTTGCGTTGTCGTAGAGAACCGCTTGCCGTTCGAGTCGCCCATTGATCGTTCGCGTGAGTGCGTCTTCACTCAGGTTGTGGCGTTGGAGAATGGCCCGGATGTACTCGGGAGTCTGGAGCAGGCCCGGAACGAGCGCGGGTTGAAACAGCCGCAGTACAGACATCTGGGCTTCCAGAGCCTTGGCGGCCTGCTGGCCCTTGTGGACCCCGATGCGCTTGAGTAGGCGCCATGCCGTCGCCTCCGTCGCTGACGCGCGTGCGGCTTCCGCGTACTCCGCCTTGACCTCGTCCGAGACGCCGATGGCGGTCAGGATGCGCTCTACGTCCGTCGCGCTGGGTGCCAGCTTCGCATTCTCGATCTTGGACAGCTTGGACGGAGACATGAGGGCGCTGCGGGCCACCGCTTTGGCTTCCTTGCCGGATGCCACTCGCAGCGTCCGCAGCGCGGCTCCAAGCTGTGCTCTGTTCACGTCCCGTACTTGGCCCACCATTCGGTGAACGGTTCCGCGTGCGCGAGAGCCGCATCACGGTACCGCGTGAATTCCGCTGTTCGTTCCGGCGGTAGCACTTCCGATCCCAGGTACTTTCCGCTTCCGTCGTAGTTCATCACGGCCACGGATTCGGAGTCGAAGAACCAGAAATCCGGAACGTTCTCCAAGGGGTTGGGTTTGTCGGTGATGTCGAGGATGAAGAACTCTTCGCCCCCGCTCACATTCTTGTGGTAGCCCCAGCCGAGTTCGAACCTAAGATAGTCCGTGAGCGGGCGGGATAGGATATGGACCCGGTATACCCGCTTCCCCTTCTCGGTGTGCGAGCGTAGTTCTTCGATCCAGCCTGCGTTGTAGTCGTCTGGCTGTGGCTCCCCGGCCAGGAATGCCCGATAGGCGTCGACGCTCCCGGACTTGCTGTAGTCGTCCAGGGTCTCCAGCCGGAATGCCTCGCGCTCGAATGCTTCGAAGAGGTCGCCGAGGGTCCTAGATGAGGTTGTCACGGATGGCCTTCTGGATCAGTTCCATCGGGATCTCGACCAGGGTTTCGTGCGCGGGAATCTGAAGCCCGTGGTCGGTCGGCGTCTCGCCCTGCACCAGGAAGGTGCCACGATCCGTGGCGTAGATCGTCGGGCAGTCCTTGATGTCGCACGTGCTGACCAGCTTGGTGACCTTCATGGTCTGGGTTCCCCTCTCCCGTGCCGCTGCCAGTACCCCGCATCTGGATTGATGCTCCCGAGGGCTGTGCGTAGCGGTCAAGCGATCACGGTTGACGGAACGGGAAACCGCGTAACCTGCGCCGGGCCTGTTCGTACACCGCGCGACTGGCGGAGGTGCCTCCAGCGCACCCCCTGCCTGCGGAGACCCTTGACGATTATGGGGAAATGCTGGGGAACCCTCCTCCCGGAGGGGTGTTCGTACAGGTCAGAGCCGTATGGCCTATAAAGCACGCAGATCTACGAGGGCACGAACCAGGTCCAGCGCATCGTCATGGCGCGCAACCTGCCGTAACCCCCCCCTGGCGGTACCGGAAGGCGTCCCGCGGGGCGCCTTCCGTGTGTTCGGGCGGTCCTTACGACCGGTCGGTCACATGCGGGGCCGGGCGGGGCGACGTAGGACGGAGACACACGGGACCCGCTCCGGGGTCCCCGCGCTCCGAGGAGGAGCCATGGTCCAGCCCGGTACCACGATGCCCGCCATGACCAAGCAGATGCAGGACTGCATCGAGGCCTGCATGAACTGCCACGGCGTCTGCGAGGAGACCATGAGCTCCTGCATGCAGCAGGGCGGACAGGCGCAGATGCAGATCATGCGCGCGCTCATGGACTGCTCCGAGACGACCCGGATGTGCGCCGACATGATGATGCGCCGCTCGCCCATGTCGGGCGAGATGTGCGCGATGTGCGCCAAGGCGTGCGACATGGCCGCCGAGGCGTGTATGTCCGTGCCCGACGACCCGCAGCTGATGCGCTGCGCGGAGGCGTGTCGCCGCTGCGCCGAGATGTGCCGCGCGATGGCGGGCGTCCGCGCCTAGGACGGCGCGCCGCCGTGTGGCCGAGGGCACCCCGGCCCGGGGTGCCCTTGATCCCGTGTGCCGGAGCACGGCAGGCTGGGGCGCGTGATCGCATCCGGGACGACCGCGGCCTTCGACGCCGCCAAGCGGGCCATGTGGGCGGGGCGGGCGCAGGCGTACGAGGCGAGCTTCGGGCGGCTGTGCGCCCACCCGGTGCCGCGGCTGCTGGACGCCGCCCGGGTCACCGCCGGGACCCGGGTGCTGGACGCCGGCACCGGTACGGGCTCCGCCGCCCGCGCGGCACGGGAACGGGGAGCGCGGGTACGGGCCGTGGACGCCGAACCGGACATGGTGGCGAGGGCCCGCCGGCACGGCATCGCCGCCGAGATCGCCGCACTGCCCGAACTGCCCTTCCCTGACGGCGAGTTCGACGCCGTCCTGGCCAACTTCGTGATCAACCACGTCGGCCGGCCCCGCGCCGCCCTCACCGAACTGCACCGTGTCCTGCGCCCCGGCGGCCGGATCGCGCTGACCCTGTGGAGCGCCCGGCGCGGCGCCGGGCAGGAACTGCTCGGCCGGGCCTGCGCGGCGGGCGGAGCGGTGCCCCCGCCGCACCTGCCCCGGCTGGACCCCGCCGAGGACTTCCCCCGTACGCCCGAGGGGCTGACCGCGCTGCTCGCCGATGCCGGGTTCACCGAACCGGAGGCCGCCGAGCTGGAGTGGGAGCACCGGGCCTTTGCCGAGGAGTGGTGGGGCGGCGCGGCGGCCGGGGTCGCCACCGTCGGGCTGGTCCTCGGCGCGCAGGACGCCGGTACCGTCGTCCGCGTCCGGGCGGAGTACGACCGGCTGTGCGCCGGTTTCGCGGCGGACGGCGAAGGGCGGCTGGTCCTGCCGCACGTGGCGCTGCTCGCCGCTGCGACGGCCCGGCCGCCCCTGTCTCGCCGTCGTCCCGGCTAGTTGCCGGAGACCGTCACCTTCTGGTCGTTGTTCAGCTCGTTCACCAGGGTCTTGACCTTCGCCTTGTCCCAGACGAGGTTGCCGCCGGTGGAGCCGGAGATCGGCATGTTCATGGAGGTGCCGTCGCCGCCGTTGACGCCCTTCATGGCCCAGAACATCGAGGCCAGGTTCCACAGGGACATGTCCTTGTCCACGATCAGCGAGTCCAGGCCCGCCCCCATGGTCGGGTAGAACTTGAACGGGTTGAGGACGGTCGAAGGGGTCGCCACCTCGTGGGCCAGGGCCGCGAGGAACTTCTGCTGGTTCTTGGTCCGCTGGAGGTCGGACGCGGCGAACGCGTGCCGGGTGCGGACGAAGGCGAGCGCCTGCTGGCCGTTCAGGGTCTGCTTGCCGGCCTGGAAGTCGGCGCCGGACCACTTGTCCTTGAAGCCCTTGTCGATGTCGATCTGGACCCCGCCGACCGCGTCCACGATGTTCGCGAAGCCCTGGAAGCCGATCTCCACGTAGTGGTCGATGTGCAGCCCGGTGTTGTACTCGATCGTGCGGACCAGCAGCGTCGGCCCGTCCTCGGCGTACGCCGCGTTCAGCTTCTCGCGTCTGCCCGTGGCCGGGTAGACCTTCCCCGACGTCGAGCCCTGGTACGACGGGATCTCCACGTCCGAGTCGCGCGGCAGCGAGATCAGCGTGTCGCCGTTGTCACCGACGTGCAGGATCATCATCGAGTCCGTGCGCTTGCCCTCGGCGGCGCCGGTGTGCAGCTTCTTCTCGTCCGCCCTGGACATGCCCTCGCGGCTGTCCGAGCCGACGATCAGATAGTTCGTGCCCGACCCCGACTGCGGCCGGTCGATCACCTTGGACAGGTCGACCTCGCGGCGCAGCTTGGAGTCGGCCCAGAAGTAGGTCGCGACCGAGGTGACGATCAGCACGGTCACCAGCGTGAGCGCCGTCCACTTGATCCGCCGCCCCCAGTTCGGCTTGGGGCGCGGGTCGGTACCCGGCACGCCGCCGGGGCCGGGGCCGCCGGGGCTGCCGTAGACCTGGCCGGTGTTGTAGCCGCTGTCGTACGCGTCGTCGTAGCCGCCGTCCGCGTACGACGGCTGCTGCGGAACGCCGGCCCCGTACTGCGGTGCCGCCGGGCCGCGCCGCACCTGGCGCATCGCGCGGGCGCCTTCGGGCGCGCCGCCACTGCCGCGTCCATAGCGGGGGCCGCGGTTCTCGTCGGACCATGCCTCGGGCCAGTCATTCATGCGGACCAGTGTGCAGGGCTCCGCCGTATGGCTTACAAGGCCTGTCGGAAAATAAGGGCGCCGCTGTTGCGAAGCTGACACAAATTCCGCCTATGTCGCTTCGGCATAAGGTAGAGCACATGACAGACCAGGCCACGGACTCGGAAGCAGTGGAGCCGGACATTCCGGGCAAACCCACGTCCGCCTCGCGTACCACGCTCAGCCACATCATGACCCACAACGACACCAACCTGCTGGGTACGGTGCACGGCGGGGTGATCATGAAGCTGGTGGACGACGCGGCGGGCGCCGTGGCCGGCCGGCACTCCGGCGGCCCCGCCGTCACCGCGTCCATGGACGAGATGGCCTTCCTGGAACCGGTCCGCGTCGGCGACCTGGTCCATGTGAAGGCGCAGGTCAACTGGACCGGCCGGACCTCCATGGAGGTCGGCGTACGCGTCCTCGCCGAGCGGTGGAACGAGTCGAACCCGCCCACCCAGGTCGGCTCGGCCTATCTGGTCTTCGCGGCCGTGGACGCCGACGGCAAGCCGCGCCAGGTGCCCCCGGTGATACCGGAGACCGACCGCGACCGCCGCCGCTACCAGGAGGCGCAGATCCGCCGCACCCACCGGCTGGCCCGCCGCCGCGCCATCCGCGAGCTGCGCGAGCAGCGGACGGCGGAGGGCTTCCAGGACTGAGGGGCCGCAAGGCCGCGCGGGGCCGGGGAAAGGGTCCGGGCGCGGGCGCTCACGCGTCCCCCGAGCACACCACCTCGTTGCCCCGCACCACGGCGTCGGCACCCTCGGCAGGGCGCCCCGGGTCCTCGAAGCGCACCGTGCGCACGCCCCGGAAGCCGGTTCCCGCGGTCACCTTCAGCAGCGGTCCCTGCCCCGGCACCGCGCGCAGCTCGCTGCCCGGCAGGGCCGCGGCCAGGGCGCGCGCGGAGCGGTCCCAGCGGGGGTCGTACGTGATGACGGTGGCCGGCAGCCGGGCGGGCGCGGTCACCGGCTCGTGGGTGGTGGCGAAGCCGGTCGCCGCCAGCTCGGTGTCGATCCGCTTGGCCAGCCCGGTCGTGGTGGTGCCGTTCGCCACCTGCACCCGGATGCGGCGCGGGTCGGTGTCGACGGGCGTCGCGGCGGGGGCGGCGGGGTGCGGGCGGGCCGGGGTGAGGGGCTTGTCGTTGCGCAGCGCCTGGAACAGCTGGGCCGAGCGGGCCGGGTCCCACTTCAGGGTCGAGCCGATGCCCTTGACCGGGTAGTCCATCCGCCCGACGGGGACGGTCGTGAACTCCGAGGACGAGGGCGAGAAGTTCCGCATCGCGCGGCCGAGGTCGAGCAGCTCGTCGGTGCCGAAGCCCTCGTCGGCGCGGACCGAGCCGAGCACCGCCCGGGTCACGTCCCGGAAGCGCATCGGGTTCAGCAGCACCCCGGACGAGGTCGCCTTCTCGATCAGCGCGGCGAGGAAACGCTGCTGCCGCTTCATCCGGCCCAGGTCGCTGGCGCCGTCCAGGTGCCGTGAGCGCACGTACTGGAGCGCCTGCCCGCCCTGCATGAGGTGCGTGCCGGGCGCCAGGTCGAGCCCGCTGTAGCTGTCCTTCAGCGGCGTCGCCGTACAGATCCGCACCCCGCCGAGGACGTCCACGGTCCTCATGAAGCTGGTGAAGTCGATCTCCAGATAGTGGTCGATCTTCACCCGGGTCATGTTCTCGACCGTGCGCACGGTCAGCTGGGGACCGCCCTCGGCGTACGCCGCGTTCAGCTTGAGCGGGTGCGGACCGAGCTGCCGGCCGGTGGTCCGGTCCCGGTGCGCCGGGACCTCGGCGAAGGAGTCGCGCGGCAGGCTCACCACCGTGGCCCGCTCCCGGTCCTCCGAGATGTGCACGATCATCATCGTGTCGGTGCAGTGACAGGGCTGTCCGCCCAGGTGGAAGGCGCGCCGCTGCCGCTCGGTGATCTTGTCCCGGCCGTCGGTGCCGACCAGCAGGATGTTCATGCCGTGGCCCGCCTGCGGCCGGTCTTTCATGTCCTTGAAGGCGTCGACCCGGCTGATACCGGCGTCCAGGCTGGTGACCACCGCGTGCCCGATGCCGGCGGAGGCCAGCACCACCACCGACAGCGTGGTCATCGCCCGCATGGCCCAGCGCGGCCGTCGCCGTCGGCGCGGGGCGCGCACCGGCCGCTCGGGCGGGGGCGGCAGCCGGCGGGGCGGCTGCGGGCGGCGTTGGGGTCGCGCCGGGGACCGGGGCGGGCTGGCCAAGGGACACCTCCGGACGAGGCCGTACGTGGGATCCGTGAGCACAGTAGGCCGATACGATCTCCATCCCGCGTCGGAGCCCCGGCGGCGCGCACCGGTGTCCCCCGTTCGCGGTAACGTGAGGGCCCTATGAACGCCAAGCCCGACGTGCGGTTCCCCGCTGTATCCGTGATCATGCCCGTCCTCAACGAGGAACGGCATCTGCGCGGGGCCGTCCAAGCGATCCTCGCGCAGGAGTACGGCGGCGACATGGAGGTCGTGATCGCCCTCGGTCCGTCCACGGACCGCACGGACGAGATCGCCGCCGCGCTCGTGGCCGAAGACTCCCGCGTCCACACCGTCCCGAACCCGACCGGCCGCACCCCCGCCGCGCTGAACGCGGCCATCAAGGCCTCCCGGCATCCGATCGTGGTCCGCGTCGACGGCCACGGCATGCTGTCGCCGAACTACATCGAGACCGCCGTACGGCTCCTGGAGGAGACCGGCGCGCAGAACGTCGGCGGCATCATGCACGCCGAGGGCGAGAACGACTGGGAGCACGCGGTCGCCGCCGCGATGACCTCCAGGATCGGCGTCGGCAACGCGGCCTTCCACACCGGCGGCGACGCGGCCCCCGCCGAGACGGTCTACCTCGGTGTCTTCCGCCGCGAGGCGCTGGAGCAGCAGGGCGGCTACAACGAGGAGTTCATCCGCGCCCAGGACTGGGAGCTGAACTTCCGCATCCGCGAGGCGGGCGGCCTGATCTGGTTCTCACCGGAACTGAAGGTCTCGTACCGCCCCCGCCCCTCGGTGCGGGCGCTGGCCAAGCAGTACAAGGACTACGGCCGCTGGCGCCACGTCGTCGCCCGCTACCACTCCGGCTCCATCAACCTGCGCTACCTCGCCCCGCCGACCGCGGTCTGCGCGATTGCGGCCGGCCTCGTGGTGGGCGTGGCCCTGACCCCCTGGGGCCTGGTGATCCCCGGCGGCTACCTCGCCGCGATCACCGCCGGCTCCCTCCCCGCCGGCAAGGGCCTGCCCCTCAAGGCCCGCCTCCAGATCCCCGTGGCCCTCGCCACCATGCACATGTCCTGGGGCTGGGGCTTCCTGACCAGCCCGAAGTCGCTGGCGAAGCGGGTCATCGCGTCGCGCCGGCCCGCGGTGCGCAGCGCCGTGGACGCGAACGCCTGACGCCGGACGCACGCGAGCGCCCGGTGAACGAGGCGCCGACAGGGGGCTCTGGGAAACCGGCTCTGACCTGGGGTTTAACCCCGGAGAGGCGCC
>NZ_JBSFLI010000019.1:0-162813 GCF_053598955.1 Streptomyces sp. NPDC001056
GTGAAGGTGGTGGGCAGCGGTGCGAGCAGGCGCGGCAGCGCTTCGGCCAGCCGCTCGTCGTCCACCACGCGCAGATAGCGGGACCGGCCGGTGGGGGCCCTTCCGCGTGTCCTCAGATGGTGCGGAACGCCAGCACCACGTTGTGCCCGCCGAACCCGAACGAGTCGTTCAGCGCGGCGATACGACCCTCCGGCAGCTGACGGGCCTCGCCCACGACGACGTCCGCGTTCACCTCGGGGTCGAGGTCCTTCACGTTGATCGTCGGCGGCGCCGTGCGGTTCACCAGCGCCAGGATCGACGCCACGGTCTCGATGCCGCCGGCGCCACCGAGCAGGTGACCGGTCATCGACTTCGTGCCGGAGATCGCCATGTGCTCGACGTCGTCGCCGAACACCTTCCACAGCGCCTTGATCTCGGCGACGTCACCCTGCGGGGTGGAGGTGGCGTGCGCGTTGACGTGGACGACCTCGGCCGGCTTCAGGTCCGTGCTGTCCAGCAGGTTCTGCAGCGCCTGCGCGATGCCGTTGCCCGAGGGCTCCGGCTGCGTGATGTGGTGGCTGTCGGCGGAGATGCCCTGGCCGACCGCCTCCACGTAGATCCGCGCGCCGCGGGCCTTCGCGTGCTCCTCGGACTCAAGGATGATCACACCGGCGCCCTCGCCGAGCACGAAGCCGTCACGACCGGAGTCGAACGGCCGGGACGCGGCCGCCGGGTCGTCGTTGTTCTTGGACATCGCCATCATGTTGCCGAACGCGGCGATGGGCAGCGGGTGGATCGCGGCCTCGGTGCCACCGGCCACGACCACGTCCGCACGACCGGTGCGGATCATCTCGATCGCGTACCCGATGGCCTCCGCGCCGGAGGCGCAGGCCGACACCGGGGTGTGCACGCCGGCGCGCGCGCCCAGCTCGATACCGACGTTGGCCGCCGGGGAGTTGGGCATGAGCATCGGCACGGTGTGCGGGGAGACGCGGCGGACGCCCTTCTCGCGCAGCACGTCGTACTGGTCCAGAAGCGTCGTCACACCGCCGATCCCGGAGGCGATCACGGTACCGAGACGGTCGGGGTTGACGGAGGCGTCCTCACCGGCCCTGGCGGTGAAGCCGGCGTCCTTCCAGGCCTCGCGCGCGGCGATCAGCGCGAACTGCGCCGAGCGGTCGAGCTTGCGGGCCTGCGGCCGGGGGATGATCTCGCCCGGCTCGACGGCGACGCGGGCGGCGATGCGGACCGGGAGGTCCGCCGCCCACTCCTCCTCCAGGAGGCGGACACCGGACGTGCCGGCGACCAGGGCCTCCCAGAATGAAGCTGCGTCGCCACCCAGCGGTGTGGTTGCGCCGATACCGGTGACGACCACGGTGCGATTGGTCGGGATCACGGGAATTCTTTCTCCAACGGATGCGGGAATCTACGGCGCCACCGCCGGGTGGCGGGGCCTTGCAGCCTGACGGCCTTGCGGCCTGACGGGCAGTAGGGCCTCAGCGAATGGCTCAGGCCTGGTGCTTGAGGATGTAGTCGGTCGCGTCGCCGACCGTCTTGAGGTTCTTGACGTCCTCGTCCGGGATCTTCACGTCGAAGCGCTCCTCGGCGGCGACGACGACCTCGACCATGGACAGCGAGTCGACGTCCAGGTCGTCGGTGAAGGACTTGTCCAGCTGGACGTCCTCAACCGGGATGCCGGCGATCTCGTTCACGATTTCGGCGAGACCCGCGACGATCTCTTCCTGAGTGGCGGCCATGTGAGGCGCTCCTTCTTCGATATTCCAGACGGTTTGTGGCATTTTTCCCCCCACCGGATCGCATGATCCGGCACGGAGTGCCTAGGGGAGGGTAACGACCGTGGCGGCGTAGACGAGACCCGCCCCGAATCCGATGACGAGCGCGGTGTCGCCGCTCTTCGCCTCCCCGGTCGCCAGAAGCCGCTCCATGGCGAGCGGGATCGAGGCGGCCGAGGTGTTGCCGGTGGTGCGGATGTCGCGGGCGACCGTGACATGCTCCGGCAGCTTGAGAGTCTTCACCATCGAGTCGATGATCCGCACATTGGCCTGGTGCGGGATGAAGACGTCCAGGTCGTCCGGGCTGATTCCGGCCGCGTCCAGCGCCTGCTGGGCGACCTTCGCCATCTCGAACACGGCCCAGCGGAACACCGCCTGGCCCTCCTGCGTGATCGCGGGGAACTTGATGTTTCCCTCGCTGTCCAGCGGAAGCTCGTTGACGTCGCCGACGTGGAAGCGATCCCACGAGACGGTCTGCTTGATGACCGTGGCCTTGTCGCCCTCGGAGCCCCACACGGTCGGGCCGATGGCCGGCTCCTTGGAGGGGCCCACGACGACCGCGCCGGCGCCGTCGCCGAACAGGAAGGCCGTGGCCCGGTCCTCCAGGTCGGTCAGGTCGCTGAGCCGCTCCACGCCGATGACGATGACGTACTCGGCGGAGCCCTCCACGATCATGCCCTTGGCCAGGGTGAGGCCGTAACCGAAGCCCGCGCAGCCGGCCGAGATGTCGAAGGCGGCCGCCTTGTCGGTGCCGAGCCGGTCGGCGATCGCGGTGGCGATGGCCGGGGTCTGGGCGAAGTGCGACACCGTCGACACGACGACCGCTCCGACCTGCGAGGCGTCGATGCCGGCGTCGGCGATCGCCTTGCCGGCCGCCTCGACGGACATCGCGGCCACCGTCTCCTCGGGGCCCGCCCAGTGCCGGGTCTCGATGCCGGAGCGGGAGCGGATCCACTCGTCGGACGAGTCGATCTTCTCCAGGATCACCTCGTTGGGCACCACACGGGTCGGGCGGTAGCCGCCGACACCGAGGATGCGCGCGTACGGGGCGCCCTTGCTGGGCTTGATCTTCGCCATCTACGGCTCCTTAGGCGTCAGGCGTCGACGTGCTCGGTGATGAGCGCACGGGCCGCGTCGAGGTCGTCAGGGGTCTTCAGGGCCAGCGTCTTGACGCCGGGCAGCGCCCGCTTGGCCAGTCCGGTCAGCGTGCCGCCGGGGCACACCTCGATGAGCGCGGTGACGCCCAGCTCCTTGAACGTCTCCATGCACAGGTCCCAGCGCACCGGGTTGGCGACCTGGCCGACCAGGCGCTCCAGGACCTCGGCGCCGGAAGTGACGGCCGCGCCGTCCTTGTTGGAGACGTAGGTGACCTTGGGGTCGGCCGGGGCGAGGTCGGCGGCGGCCTTGGCCAGCGTCTCGACCGCGGGGGCCATGTGCCGGGTGTGGAAGGCGCCGGCGACCTTCAGCGGGACGACCTTGCGGACGCCCTCGGGCTTGTCCTCGTTCAGCGCGGCCAGCTGCTCCAGCGTGCCCGCCGCGACGATCTGACCCGCGCCGTTGATGTTCGCCGGCGTCAGGCCCAGCTTCTCCAGGTGCGCGACCGAGGTCTCCGGGTCGCCGCCGAGCAGCGCCGACATGCCGGTCTCGGTGATCGCGGCGGCCTCCGCCATGGCCAGACCGCGCGTGCGGACCAGCTTCAGGGCCGCGGCGTCCGTCAGCACGCCCGCGAAGGCGGCCGCGGTGATCTCGCCGACGCTGTGCCCGGCCACCGCGCCCGGCGCGATCTCCGACATGGCACCGAGTGCCGCGGCGGACAGGATTCCGGCGGCGACCAGCAGCGGCTGGGCGACCGCGGTGTCCCGGATCGCGTCGGCGTCGGCCTGGGTGCCGTGATGCACCAGGTCGAGGCCGATGGCGTCCGACCACGCGGCGACACGGTCCGCGGCACCGGGGAGTTCGAGCCAGGGAGTCAGGAAGCCGGGCGTCTGGGCGCCCTGGCCGGGAGCGACGAGTACGAGCACTCTCACACTCTCTCTTGGGTACGGGCACGGCCGCCCGTGGGGACAGGGACGAAGAACACGAAGGGCTTTTGTTGACCTCCGACAAAACCCTATGCCTGGGGGTCGCCGTCGACCAGGCGCCCCAGGATCAGCGCGATCCGCAGCGTGAACGCGGATCGTACATCCGAAGGCGACCAACCGGTGACGTCTGTCACACGTCGGAGCCGGTAGCGCACGGTGTTCGGGTGAACGAAGAGCATCCGGGCCGCGCCCTCCAGGCTGCTCGCCTGCTCCAGGTAGACACTCAGGGTTTCCAGCAGCGCTGATCCGGCCTCTTCCAGCGGTCTGTAGATCTCCTCCACCAACTGGTCACGGGCGCTCGGATCGCCCGCGATGGCGCGCTCCGGCAGCAGATCGTCCGCCAGCACCGGCCGCGGCGCGTCCTGCCAGGCCGTGCACGCCTTCAGCCCCGCCGCGGCGGCCTGCGCGGACCGGGTCGCGGCCTGCAGGTCCGGTACCACGGGCCCGGCGACCACCGGACCGGCCGCGTACGGCCCGATCAGCGATTTCGCCACCGCGAGCGGGTTGGGACTGCCGCCCGCGATCACCACAAGGCGGTTCCCGAGAACGCCGGTGAGCACCTGGAGCTTGGCATGCCGCGCGGCCCGCCGGATCGCCTCCACGGTCAGCTCGCTGTCCCCGTCCGGCGCGGTACCGAGGACGACGCACACGTGCTCGGGCGAGTTCCAGCCCAGCGCGGCGGCCCGGCTGACCGCGCCCTCGTCGGCCTCGCCGCTGAGCACGGCGTTGACCACCAGCGATTCGAGCCGCGCGTCCCAGGCACCGCGTGCCTCCGCGGCCTGGGCGTACACCTGGGCGGTCGCGAAGGCGATCTCCCGGGCGTACACCAGCAGCGCCTCGCGCAGCACGCGCTCGTCGCCCGGGGCGGCCACCTCGTCGATCGCGCTCTCCATGACCTCGATGGTGGTGCGCACCATCTCCACGGTCTGACGCAGCGTGATCGCCCGGGTCAGCTCGCGCGGCGCGGTCCCGAAGACGTCCGTGGAGATCGCCTGCGGGGCGTCCGGGTGCCGGAACCACTCGGTGAAGGCCGCGATGCCCGCCTGCGCGACCAGCCCGATCCAGGACCGGTTCTCCGGGGGCATCGCCCGGTACCACGGCAGGGTCTCGTCCATCCGCGCGATGGCCTGCGCGGCGAGACTCCCCGAGGACCTCTCCAGCCGCTTCAGGGTCGCGGTGTGCGTATGGACGGCGGACGTCGCGGGATCGCCGCGGTGGGATTCGGGTTCGGGCACGGGGACAAGAGTGCCTTATCCGGACGGGAGCATGCGTCGCGGGTCCGGAACCCGGCGCCCGTCCGCGTCGAGGACGGGTCTACGGTGGGGATCGTGATCGACGTACGGCGCGCCGCCGAGCGCTACCCGGGCGGGGACCCGGCGGACGGGATCGAGACCCGCCACGCCTTCTCCTTCGGCCCGCACTACGACCCCGACAACCTGTGCTTCGGCCCGCTGATCGCCTGCAACGAGGAACGGCTCGCGCCCGGCGCCGGCTTCGACGAGCACCCGCACAGCCACACCGAGATCGTCACCTGGGTCGTCGAGGGCGAGCTGACCCACCGGGACTCCGCGGGCCACGAATCCCGGGTCCGTCCCGGTGACGTACAGCACCTCGGTGCGGCGGCGGGCGTGCGGCACGTCGAACGCAACGACGGCGAGGGCCCGTTGACCTTCCTCCAGATGTGGCTGGCCCCGCTGGAGCCGGGCGGCGAGCCGTCGTACGAGGTCGTCCCGGGCATCGCCGACGCCACGCCCTACGCCGTGCCGGCCGCGGGCGCCATGCTGCACGTGCGCCGGCTGGCCGCGGGCGAGCGGACCGCCGTACCGGACGCGGCCCGCCTGTACGTCCACGTCGTGCGCGGCGAGGTGCGGCTGGACGGCGAGGAGCTGGGGGCGGGGGACGCGGCCCGGATCACCGACGCCCGCGCTCTCGCGGCGGTGGCGGTGACCCCGGCCGAGCTGCTCGTGTGGGAGATGACCGGCTGACGGCTCACACACACGGGGGAGGCTGTCGGACCGACGATCAACGCACTCCGCGCGTCTCGCCCAGCACCGCGTCCGTGAACACCGGCCACGCCTCGACGGCCCAGGGGCCGAAGGCGCGGTCGGTCAGGGCGGCGCAGGCGAGGTCCGCGTCGGGGTCGATCCACAGGAACGTACCGGACTGCCCGAAGTGGCCGAAGGTGCGCGGGGAGGAGGAACGGCCCGTCCAGTGGGGGGACTTGGCGTCGCGGATCTCGAAGCCGAGGCCCCAGTCGTTCGGGTTCTGGTGGCCGTAGCCCGGCAGCACGCCCTTGGTGCCGGGGAACTGGACGGTCATCGCCTCCGCGACCGTACGCGGGTCCAGCAGCCGGGGCGCCTGCACCTCGGCCGTGAACCGCAGCAGGTCCTCGACCGTCGAGACGCCGTCCTTCGCGGGGGAGCCCGCGAGCGAGGTGGACGTCATGCCCAGCGGGTCCAGCACCGCCTGCCGCGCGTACTCGGCGAACGGGATGTCCGTCGCCCTGGCGATGTGGTCGCCGAGCTGCTCGAACCCGGCGTTGGAGTACAGCCGCCGCTCCCCGGGCGGCGCCGTCACCCGGTGCTCGTCGAAGGCGAGGCCCGAGGTGTGCGCCAGCAGGTGCCGCACCGTCGCCCCGGGCGGTCCGGCCGGCTCGTCCAGCTCGATCGCCCCCTCCTCGTACGCCACCAGCGCCGCGTACGCGGCCAGCGGCTTGGTGACCGAGGCGAGGGGGAAGCGGTGGCCGACGGGGCCGTGTGTCCCGAGGACGGTCCCGTCGGCTCGTACGACACCCGCCGCCGCGGTGGGCACGGGCCAGTTCTCGATCGACGCCAGGCTGTTCAACGACATGCGGCCGAGCCTATGCGGCTCACAGCAGAAGCCGCATCGAAGGGTCCGGGTCCCGGGTGAAGCCCAGGGCCTCGTACAGCGGCTGGGCGTCCGGCGAGGCGGTGAGCAGGACGTGCCCGGCGCCCCGGGCCCGGAACCAGGCCAGCAGCTCCTCCATGCACATCCGCGCGTAGCCGCGGCGCCGGGCGCCCGGGTCGGTCGCCACACTGAAGACGGTCCCGACCCGGCCCCGCGGGTCGCGGGGGCTGCCGACGCGGTAGTCCACCGTGCCCGCCGCCAGCGCGGCCAGCCCGCCCGGCCGCTCCGAGGACTCGACGACGAACGCCGCGAAGTCCCCGTCGGCCTCGGCCAGCCGCTCGCGCACCAGCGGCAGGGACTCGGCCTGCCAGCCCGTCGCTCCGGACGCGCCCAGCCGACCCAGCGAATCGAACATGACCTGGCGCAGTCGCAGTACCTCGGTGGCGTCCTCGGGCGTGGCCCGTCGTGCGAGACTCATGCCCCGCACGCTACCCAGCGGTCCCCGCCCGGTCCTTCGGTTTTCTTACCGGCTCCGCTTGCTTGGAGTGCACTCGAAGGCCATAGCGTTGAGCCATGACGGTGATGCGGACCACGCCTGCGACCCTTGAGGACTCCCACCCCGCCGACATCTGCTCCCCGCGCCCTGCGCGCCACCCGCGCCCGGACGGGCAGGACCACTACACGATCAGTGAGGTCGCCGCCTTCACCGGACTGACCGCGCACACGCTGCGCTGGTACGAACGGATCGGTCTGATGCCGCACGTCGACCGCTCGCACACCGGGCAGCGCCGCTACAGCAACCGCGACCTGGACTGGCTGGACCTGGTGACCAAGCTGCGGCTGACCGGCATGCCGGTGGCGGACATGGTCAGGTACGCGGAACTGGTGCGCGAGGGGACCGGTACCTACCGGGAGCGGCAGGAACTGCTGGAGCGGACCCGCCGGGACGTGCTCGGCCGGATCGCGGAGCTGCGGGACACGCTCGCCGTGCTCGACCGCAAGATCAGTTTTTACGCTATAGAGGGGAACAATCGATGACCGACGCCAGGATTCCGACGGCACGCCTGGGAGCGCAGGGGCCCGAGGTCGGCGTGCAGGGACTCGGCTGCATGGGCATGAGCTTCGGCTACGGCCCCACCGACACCGAGCAGGCGCGCGCCGCCCTGGACCGGGCGCTGGAGCTGGGCGTGACCCTCTACGACACCGCCGACGCGTACGGCGCGGGCGAGAACGAGCGGTTCCTCGCCCCGTTCTTCCGGGCCCACCGCGACGAGGTGGTGATCGCCACCAAGTTCGCCCTGTCCATCCCCAAGGACGACCCGACCAGGCGGATCATCCGCAACGACGCCCCGTACATCCGCGAGGCCGTCGAGGGCAGCCTCCAGCGGCTCGGCGTCGACGTGATCGACCTCTACTACATGCACCGGCGCGATGTGAACGTGCCCATCGAGGAGACCGTCGGCACGATGGCGGAGCTGGTGCGCGAGGGCAAGGTCAAGCACCTGGGCCTCAGCGAGGTCACGGCACAGGAGCTGCGCGCGGCGCACGCCGTGCACCCGATCGCGGCCGTGCAGTCGGAGTGGTCGCTGTTCAGCCGGGACATCGAGGCGCATGTCGTGCTGGCGGCGCGGGAGCTGGGCGTCGCCCTGGTGCCGTATTCGCCGCTCGGCCGGGGCTTCCTCACGGGGTCCTTCGCCGACGCCGACAAGGACCTCACGGCCGACGACTTCCGCCGCCATCAGCCCCGCTTCACCGGCGACAACGCCGCCGCCAACGCGGCCCTGCTCCAGCCCCTGCACACCATCGCCGCCGCCCACGGCGCCACCCCGGCCCAGATCGCCCTGGCCTGGGTCCAGCAGCGCGCCGCGGTCGACTCCCTGCCGGTCGTCCCGATCCCGGGCACCCGCAAGGCGAACCGGGTGGAGGAGAACGTGGCCGCGACCCGGATCACCCTGACCGAGGCCGAGCTGGCCCGACTGGAGCCGATCGCGGGCAAGGTGGCGGGCGACCGGTACGCGGACATGACGTTCACCTCGGCGGGCCGCGAGCAGTTCTAGAGCTCGGCCAGCAACTCGGCCTTCTTGCTGGAGAACTCCTCGTCGGTGACCAGCCCGGCCTGATGCAGCTCCCCCAGATGCCGGATGCGCTCGGCGATGTCCGCGGGGTCACGACGGCACCGCGGCACCGTCGGCACCGGCCTGCGTGAGCGGACCGCCGCGAGTACCGCCGCGGCGAACGGCAGGGACTCGTGCACCGGGCCGTAGCCGAGTCCGAACACCACCGCCGCCGGGTCTTGGTCGGGCGCGGCGACCGGGTCCGCACCCGAGGCGCGGAGCCGTAGGTACCCGTCCAGCGCCTCGGGGGAGCGCCACTCCACGCCGCTGAGGTCGGCGACCGCCCAACTCTGGTCGCCGGCCTTCCACTTGGCCGTGGACGCGCCGGTCCAGGACCACCGGAACTGCACGGACGTCCCGTCGAACGTCGCCTTCCCGTCGTACGCCTTGAACTGCAACGGCGCCGCGGGCGCGGCCACCAGATAGCGGTCCGCCGGCCCCGACTCCGTCAGCCGCGCCGCCAGCTCCTCGGCGCAGGACGCCGCCTGGGGCTCCCGCTCGGCCGGCAGGACCAGCCGGTACGGGTCGGAACCCTCCTTCAGCTGTCCGTCCGCCGCATCCATGAGCGGATCCGCACCGGAACGGGGCACCAGGCGCAGTACGAGGGTGCCGCGCTTGCCCGGAGCGAGCGTGACCTCCTCGACGGCGGACAGCGGGATCCGCCGCTCCCCGAGCGCCTGGAACAACTTCGGTGTTCGAATCCCCCGTTCGTAGCGGATGAGCACGGAGTCGGACTCGAACTCCCAGACGGCATGAAATCCCGCCAGTACGTCACCCATGCGGCTCATCGTATGCGGCACGTGCCCCTCCGTCGCCACCCGCGCAGACCGCACTTCCTGCTGTTTCTACGCGCGTTGGAGCGTCGTCGCCGCGGGCAGACCTGCCCGGCAGGCGTCACTTCCGCCGGCGCACTCCACCGAGTCGTACGCGCCCGTGCCGATGTCGGCGAGGTTGCGCAGACTGTCCGTGCCCGGCGTGAAGTACCCGGCGTGGCCCTGCGCGTCCCGCGCGGACAGCACCCGGGCCCCGAAGCCCGCGGCGACCGGATCGGCGCCGTGCCCGAGCCCGCCCAGCTCCAGGTACGGCACGTCCTGGATCCAGTCGGTGGCGTCCCGCATGGCCCACACCCGGGCGGTGGTGCGCAGGTTCGCGGCCCGGGAGACCCGCATGCCGGGGCTGGCGGCCACCGCTATGTCGGCGACCCGCCGGGGCATGTCGTGCGCGGCGACCCCGCACAGCACGGAGCCGTAGCTGTGGCAGAACATCGACACCGGGGCCCGGCCCGGCAGGGCGCGCAGCAGCGCGTTCAGCCGCAGGGAGCCCTCCGCCGCGCGCGCTCCGGTGGCCGCGTCCACGCCGAGGCCGTCGGGGGAGGTGTAGTCGGCCCAGGCGATCACGGCCGTACGGGTCCCGGGGGCGGCCGTGCGCTCCGCCGCGTACAGCGCCTTGGCCATGCCGACCGGGGCGGTGTAGGGGCGGTTGGTCTTCTGGAAGGTGAGCAGGTCGGTGTCGACGCCGGGCACGACGACCGAGATCCGCTGCGCCTCGGCCAGGTTCCCGAACACCTCGGCGATGCGGCCGGTGCCCTCCGGGTCGAAGGAGAGGATCTGGCGGCCGGGGGCCAGCAGCGACGCGTAGCGGTGCATACGACGGCCCGCGTCCTGCTGGCCCGCCGCGCTGAGCCGGCTGTCGTGCATGCGTTTGCGCTCGACCGCGCGCTGCTGTTCCAGGGCGATGCGGTTGGCCCGGTAGCGCAGGGAGACCGGCGCGCCGTTCATGTTGCCCACCGCGAGCGGGTAGTGGCGGGCGAGGCGGGCGCGGTCCTGCGCGGAGAGCGAGGTGAAGAACCCGGTGAGCCGCGCGGGGCCCGCCCCCGGGTCCGGGAGCCGCAGTCCGTGGATGCTGCCGTGCTTCCAGCTGTCGAGCGAGGCCTGGAGCTCGCCGGTCTCCCGGTGGGTGCGCAGGGCGGTCCAGCCGGTGGTGGCGAGCATCACGAACACGACGGCCAGCGCCAGCATCGCGCGCCAGACGTTGAGTTGCGGGGAGGAGGTGTCGAAGGAAGTCACTGGGAGGACACACTAGGAGAACGAGACGGTCTCGCGGTAACCGAGTGACCGGGATCACGTTTCGGTGGAGATCGAACACCCGGTGAACGATCTTTCGAGTGCGCCCCGGCCGATCCGCCGGACACGCCGTCGGCGGCCCCCCGGGCGCACGTCCGGCGATCTTTCCGGCGCCGGGGCAACGGCCTCAGCTCGTGCGCCAGTTCCCCCGGAGGGCCGAAGCCACCTGATCGAGGTAGGAGGCGGTGAGCGATCTGACGGCCTCCAGGCTGAAGTCCCCGCCCGTGCACCACTGCCGCTCCGTGACCCTTATCACCCCGCCGAACACCGCCACCACGAGCCGCGGCCGGGGGTCCGTGTCCACGTCCACGCCCTCCCGCTCGGCCAGCAGTCGCGCGAGGGTCTCCTCGACGGCGGTCGAGCGGCGCAGGTGGGCGGCGAGCAGCGCGGGCGTCGACTCGATGGTCCGGTACATGCGCAGGTACAGCTCCATCGGCACGGCCGACTCGACGGTCTCCCGGAGCGTGTCCCAGCTTTCCAGGACCGCCTGCCGCAGCGCCTCCATCGGCGCCTCGTGCGCCGGCCGGGCGCGCAGGGCGGCCAGGAACAGGGCCTCCGTCATCTCCTGGACCGCGAAGGCCGCGTCCTCCTTGCCCGCGAAGTAGCGGAAGAAGGTGCGCTGCGAGACCTCGCAGGCCGCGGCGATCTCGTCCACCGTGGTGCGCTCGTACCCCTGGGTGGTGAACAGTTCGAGAGCGGCCCGCAGCAGCGACTCCCGGGTACGCCGCTTCTTGCGCTCGCGCAGCGTCTCCATGGCCCCTCGACGGCCCCTTCCTGAACATTCGGCCAGCTCAGCCCTATGGCAGTGTGCCCTGTCAGTTACCGACTTATGAAAATGTTTGTCAACTGTCAGTGGCTGTCACTAGGCTCGAACACATGACTGGTCAGACCACCATCGACACGACGGAGCCGGGTGACGGAGCCCCGCCGGCCCCGGCGGAGCAAGCCCCGGTCACGGGGATGCGCGGCCACCCGTGGCTCACCCTGATCACCGTCGCCGTAGGGGTCATGATGGTGGCCCTGGACGGCACCATCGTGGCCATCGCCAACCCGGCCATCCGCGACCACCTGCACGCGACCTTCGCCGACGTGCAGTGGATCACCAACGCCTACTTCCTCGCCCTCGCGGTCACCCTGATCACCGCGGGCAAGCTCGGTGACCGCTTCGGCCACCGGCAGACCTTCCTCATCGGCGTGACCGGCTTCGCCGCCGCGTCCGGCGCGATCGGGCTGTCCCACAGCATCGCCGCCGTCATCACCTTCCGGGTCTTCCAGGGCCTGTTCGGCGCGCTGCTCATGCCGGCCGCGCTCGGCCTGCTGCGGGCCACCTTCCCGGCCGAGAAGCTCAACATGGCCATCGGCATCTGGGGCATGGTGATCGGCGCGTCCACCGCGGGCGGCCCGATCCTCGGCGGCGTGCTCGTCCAGCACGTCAACTGGCAGTCGGTGTTCTTCATCAACGTGCCGGTCGGCGCGATCGCCCTGGTCCTCGGCCTGCTGATCCTGCTCGACCACCGCGCGAAGAACGCGCCGCGCTCCTTCGACGTGCTCGGCATCGCCCTGCTGTCCGGGGCGATGTTCTGCCTCGTCTGGGCACTCATCAAGGCGCCGACCTGGGGCTGGGGCGCGGGGGAGACCTGGGGCTTCATCGTCGCCTCGGTCCTGCTCTTCGCGTTCTTCGCGTTCTGGGAGACCAGGGTCGCCGAACCGCTCATCCCGCTCGGCCTGTTCCGCTCCGTGCCGCTGTCGGCCGGTGTGGTCCTGATGGTCCTCATGGCCATCGCCTTCATGGGCGGCCTGTTCTTCGTGACCTTCTACCTCCAGAACGTGCACGGGATGACGCCGGTCAACGCGGGCCTGCACCTGCTGCCGCTCACCGGCATGATGATCGTCGCCTCGCCGCTCGCCGGTGCCGCGATCACCAAGCTCGGCCCGCGGATCCCGCTGGCCGGCGGCATGGTCGCGACCGCGGTCGCCATGTACGGGATGTCCACGCTCAAGGCCGGTACCGGCAGCGGCGTGATGTCCGTCTGGTTCGCCCTCCTCGGCCTCGGCCTCGCGCCGGTCATGGTCGGCGCGACCGAGGTCATCGTGGGCAACGCGCCCATGGAGCTGTCCGGCGTGGCCGGCGGTCTCCAGCAGGCCGCCATGCAGATCGGCGGCAGCCTCGGTACGGCGGTGCTGGGCGCGGTGATGGCGTCCAAGGTCGACAGCTCGCTGCCGGGGAACTGGAAGGGCGCGGGGCTGCCGCCGCTGACGCCGGCGCAGCTGGATCAGGCGTCGGAGGCGGTGCAGGCCGGTGTGGCACCGGTGCCGAAGGGGATACCGGCGCCGATAGCCGCCAAGATCACGTCCGTGGCGCACGACACGTTCATCTCCGGCATGAGCCTCGCGTGCCTCGTCGCCGCGGGTGTCGCCGTGGTCGCCGTCCTGGTGGCCTTCCTCACCAAGCGGGGCGGCAACGCGGAGGCGGGGGCGGGCGTGGGCCACATCTGACCTGCGGTCGCCCGGCCGGGTGACGTGATCGGCGTTCACTGGCGCGGCGTGGTGGGCGCGGGACAGAGTTCTGCACCGGCAGCCCGGCCGCAGACGCGCACCGCGCAGGAGGGGAGCGGTGTCGCGTCTGCGGTTCGCCGCGGGGGTGCCGGGCGTGTGCCCGGTGCACCGTCGTGGCTGGTCGCGCGGTTCCCCGCGCCTGGGGGAACCGCGGTTCCGTCGGCTGCCGACGTGTCGTCCGTACTGCGGGCGGTCGTGCCGCCGGGGCGGCACGGGTGGGCGCGGGCAGTACCCGGTCAGCGCCGGTACGCGACCCGACGCCCGGCCCGCCGCGGCCGACCCGCGCCCTCCGGCGCCGTTACGCGTCGCCCCCCGCCGCCCCCGGATGCGCGGCCGTCACGTCCAGCACCTGGTACCGGTCGATCGCCTGCTTCAGCACCGAGCGGTCGATCCGGCCGACGCGAACCAGTTCCGTGAGGACCGCCACGACGATCGACTGCGCGTCGATGTGGAAGAAGCGGCGGGCCGCCCCGCGGGTGTCGGCGAAGCCGAAGCCGTCGGCACCGAGGGACTGGTAGGGGCCGGGAACCCAGCGAGCGATCTGGTCCGGAACCGAGCGCATCCAGTCGGAAACGGCCACGAACGGACCCTCCGACCCGCTCAGCTTGCGCGTCACGTACGGCACGAGCTGCTCCTCCTCGGGATGCAGCAGGTTGTGCTCCTCGCACGCCACCGCCTCGCGCCGCAGCTCGTTCCAGGACGTCGCGGACCACACCGACGCCTGCACGTTCCAGTCCTCCGCGAGCATCCGCTGCGCCTGGAGCGCCCATGGCACCGCGACGCCCGACGCCATGATCTGCGCCGGAATCGCCCCGCCGGGGCCGTCGGAGAGCTTGTGGATGCCCTTGACGATGCCCTCGACGTCCACGCCGGCCGGCTCCGCGGGGTGCTGGATCGGCTCGTTGTAGACGGTGAGGTAGTAGAACACGTCCTCGCCGTGCGGGTGTTCCTCCGAGCCGCCGTACATCCGGCGCAGGCCGTCCTGGACGATGTGCGCGATCTCGTAGGCGTACGCCGGGTCGTACGCGACGCACGCCGGGTTCGTGGAGGCCAGCAACTGCGAGTGCCCGTCGGCGTGCTGAAGGCCCTCGCCGGTGAGCGTCGTACGACCCGCGGTCGCACCGAGGACGAAGCCGCGCGCCAACTGGTCGGCCATCTGCCAGAACTGGTCACCCGTGCGCTGGAACCCGAACATCGAGTAGAAGACGTACACCGGGATCAACGGCTCGCCGTGCGTCGCGTACGCGGAACCCGCCGCGATCAGCGACGCCGTGCACCCCGCCTCGGAGATGCCGTCGTGCAGCATCTGGCCGGTCGGCGACTCCTTGTAGGCGAGGAGCAGTTCGCGGTCCACGGACTCGTACTGCTGCCCGAGCGGGTTGTAGATCTTCGCGCTCGGGAAGAAGGAGTCCATGCCGAACGTGCGGTACTCGTCCGGCGCGATCAGCACGAACCGCCGCCCGATCTCCTTGTCCCGCATGAGGTCCTTGAGCAGGCGCACGAAGGCCATCGTGGTCGCGATGGACTGCTGGCCCGTGCCCTTCTTCACCGTCGCGTACGCCTTGTCGTCCGGCAGCGCGAGCGCCTTGGAACGCACGACGCGCGTCGGGACGTACCCGCCGAGGCCCTTGCGGCGGTCGTGCATGTACTGGATCTCCTCCGAGTTCCGCCCCGGGTGGTAGTACGGCGGCAGGCCGGACTCCAGCTCCCGGTCGGAGATCGGCAGGTGCAGCCGGTCCCGGAAGCGCTTCAGGTCGTCGACCGTCAGCTTCTTCATCTGGTGCGTGGCGTTGCGGCCCTCGAAGTTCGGGCCCAGCGTCCAGCCCTTGATCGTCTTGGCCAGGATGACCGTCGGCTGGCCCTTGTGCTCCTTGGCCGCCTTGAACGCCGCGTAGATCTTGCGGTGGTCGTGACCGCCGCGCCCCAGGTGCAGGATCTGGTCGTCGGTCATGTTCTCGACCATCGCCCGCAGCCGGTGGTCGTCGCCGAAGAAGTGCTGGCGGATGTACGCGCCCGACTCCGTGGCGTACGTCTGGAACTGCCCGTCCGGGGTGGTGTTCATCTTGTTGACCAGGACGCCGTCCCGGTCCTGCGCGAGCAGCGGGTCCCAGGAGCGGTCCCAGATCAGCTTGATCACATTCCAGCCGGCGCCCCGGAAGACCGACTCCAGCTCCTGGATGATCTTGCCGTTGCCGCGCACCGGGCCGTCCAGGCGCTGGAGGTTGCAGTTGACCACGAAGGTCAGGTTGTCCAGGCCCTCCCGGGCCGCGAGCGTGAGCTGGCCGAGCGACTCCGGCTCGTCCATCTCGCCGTCGCCGAGGAACGCCCACACCTGCGACTTGGAGGTGTCCGCGATGCCGCGCGCCTCCATGTAGCGGTTCATCCGCGCCTGGTAGATCGCGCCCAGCGGGCCGAGGCCCATGGAGACCGTCGGGAACTCCCAGAAGTCCGGCATGGAGCGCGGGTGCGGGTAGCTGGACAGGCCGTTCGGGTACTTCGACTTCTCCTGGCGGAACCCGTCCAGCTGGTTCTCGGTGAGCCGGTCGAGCAGGAACGCGCGGGCGTAGATGCCGGGGGAGGCGTGGCCCTGGAAGAAGACCTGGTCGCCGCCGTCGCCCTCGTCCTTGCCGCGGAAGAAGTGGTTGAAGCCCACGTCGTAGAGCGAGGCGGAGGAGGCGAAGGTGGCGATGTGACCGCCCACGCCGACGCCGGGGCGCTGGGCACGCGAGACCATCACGGCCGCGTTCCAGCGGGTCGCGTTCAGGATCCTGCGCTCGATCTCCTCGTTGCCCGGGAAGAACGGCTCGCTCTTGGTGGGGATCGTGTTGACGTAGTCCGTGCTGCGCATCTCGGGCACGGCCACGCGCTTCTCACGGGCCCGCTCGATCAGCCGCAGCATGAGATAGCGCGCCCGCTCCCGGCCGCGCTCGTCCACGACGGCGTCGAGGGAGTCGAGCCACTCCTGGGTCTCTTCGGGATCGAAGTCAGGAACCTGACTCGGAAGGCCGCCAATGATGATCGGGGAACGATCGGATCCGGAAGCCACGCTGTTCCTTACCTGTCGGAGGGCCGGTTGTCGCTGCTCGTGCCTACTGCGCGTAGGCGCTGCTCGTGCCTACTGTCAGTGCCCGCGCCGTTCCCCATCGTGTACCGCGGGGAGACGTCCGTCATCTCCACCGTCGCCACCCCGCCGTACCGCCCGGAGCACACCGCCGGTCAAAACGCAACGATACGCCCGGGGTGTGACGCGCTTGGCAAAGTTGTTTGATGGTTCCATCCGTGGATGATTCCATTGAGGGCAAACCGGGCACATGCGGGTGATGTGGGTGGCGCGGAATCGGGATACGGTGCCAGAAGTTGCCACGACACGGCCGGTATCGTCACCGTTTCGACGGTCGGGAGGGCCGGGTACTTGCGCTATCCGCCCCGCCCGTGTGGACTACGGCCAATGCTTCGCGCACGCGCGTGGCTGAGATACTCACCAAGACATGATCAGGAGGCACCCCGTGAGCGCGACCGCGGACCACGCGGAGGAGCGGACGAACCCTGCCGCCAGGCTGGGGTTCCAGCCCGGACAGGTGGTCCAGGAGATCGGCTACGACGACGACGTCGACCAGGAACTCCGCGAGGCCATCGAGGAAGCCGTCGAGGGCGACCTGATGGACGAGGAATACGACGACGTGGCCGACGCCGTTGTGCTGTGGTTCCGTGACGACGACGGCGACCTGACGGATGCGCTGGTGGATGCCACCACGTACATCGAAGAGGGCGGCGCGATCCTGCTCCTCACGCCGAAGACCGGCCGTTCGGGATACGTGGAACCGAGCGACATCTCGGAAGCCGCGACGACGGCCGGCCTGACCGCAGCGAAGAGCGTCAGCGTCGGCAAGGACTGGAGCGGCAGCCGGCTGGCCACGCCGAAGGCGGCCAAGTCGAAGCGGTGACCGCATCCGGACGGGCCGGATCTCGCCCCGGCCCGTCCGGAACCCAGGTGATCGCTGCGTAGGGTGGACCCGAGCGTTTGCTGTGCTCTCACCCGAACAGCCCACCGAAGGGAAGCACGACATGGCGATCCAGGTCGGCGACAAGGCACCCGACTTCGAGCTCAAGGACAACCACGGCCGCACCGTGCGGCTCGCCGACTTCCGCGGCGAGAAGAACGTGGTCCTGCTCTTCTACCCCTTCGCCTTCACCGGCGTGTGCACCGGCGAGCTCTGCGAGCTGCGCGACAACCTGCCGAAGTTCGCCGACCGCGACACCCAGGTGCTCGCCGTCTCGAACGACTCCATCCACAGCCTGCGCGTCTTCGCGGAGCAGGAGGGCCTGGAGTACCCGCTGCTCAGCGACTTCTGGCCGCACGGCAACGTCTCGCGCGACTACGGCGTCTTCGACGAGGACAAGGGCTGCGCGGTGCGGGGCACCTTCATCATCGACAAGGACGGCGTCGTGCGCTGGACCGTGGTCAACGGCCTGCCGGACGCGCGCGACCTGAACGAGTACGTGAAGGCGCTCGACACCCTGTAGTCGGCCGGTCGGCCGAACCTGGGAACCTTCGGGTCCAGGGTCTGCGGGGGGCGGGAACTCGTCACTAGGATCGGCTCGTTGATCCCATATCCGAAGCACGACGGGGCTCCCCGCCCCTCGACACCACATGGAGGACTCGTGGGAGTCAGCCTCAGCAAGGGCGGCAACGTCTCGCTGACCAAGGAGGCCCCGGGCCTGACCGCCGTCATCGTCGGACTGGGCTGGGACGTGCGCACCACGACCGGCACCGACTTCGACCTCGACGCGAGCGCGCTGCTGCTGAACAACTCCGGCAAGGTCGTCAGCGACCAGCACTTCGTCTTCTTCAACAACCTCAAGAGCCCCGACGGCTCCGTGGAGCACACCGGTGACAACCTCACCGGTGAGGGCGAGGGCGACGACGAGCAGATCAAGGTCAACCTGGCCGGCGTCCCCGCCGACGTCGACAAGATCGTGTTCCCGGTGTCGATCTACGACGCCGAGAACCGCCAGCAGTCCTTCGGCCAGGTGCGCAACGCGTTCATCCGCGTCGTCAACCAGGCCGGCGGCGCCGAGATCGCCCGCTACGACCTCAGCGAGGACGCCTCCACCGAGACCGCGATGGTCTTCGGCGAGCTGTACCGCAACGGCGCGGAGTGGAAGTTCCGTGCCATCGGCCAGGGCTACGCCTCCGGGCTGCGCGGCATCGCCCAGGACTTCGGCGTCAACGTCTGACGCCTGTCGGAACTGGGGAAACGTCCGGCGCCGAGCCGTTTACGGCCGGCGCCGGACGCGTAGGAAACAGGGAAGCACCGTCAGGGGAGGACCAGCAATCATGGGCGTGACGCTCGCCAAGGGAGGCAATGTCTCCCTCTCCAAAGCCGCACCGAACCTCACCAACGTCATGATCGGGCTCGGCTGGGACGCGCGCTCCACCACCGGCGCCCCCTTCGACCTGGACGCCAGCGCGCTGCTGTGCGGCGCCAACAACCGGGTGCTGGGCGACGAGTGGTTCGTCTTCTACAACCAGCTCAAGAGTCCGGACGGTTCGGTGGAGCACACCGGCGACAACCTCACCGGTGAGGGCGACGGCGACGACGAGTCGATCCTGGTGGACCTCGCCAAGGTGCCGCCGCAGTGCGAGAAGATCATCTTCCCGGTCTCCATCCATATGGCCGACGAGCGCGGCCAGACCTTCGGACAGGTCTCCAACGCGTTCATCCGCGTGGTCAACCAGTCCGACGGCCAGGAGCTCGCGCGCTACGACCTCAGCGAGGACGCCTCCACCGAGACGGCCATGATCTTCGGCGAGCTGTACCGCTACCAGGGTGAATGGAAATTCCGGGCGGTCGGTCAGGGGTACGCCTCGGGACTGCGCGGAATCGCTCTAGACTTTGGAGTCAACGTTTCGTAAAGCCGTGCTCGGCGCGGGGGAAACTCTCCTTGGAGGCGCCCCCACAACACGATGGGGTATCCAGTGCTACTGAAAACCTTCGGCTGGTCGTTCGCGGTCACCGCGCTCGGCCTGGTCGCCGCCGTCTTCTACGGGGGCTGGGAGGCCTTCGGGGTCGTGGCGATCCTCGCCGTCCTGGAGATCTCGCTGTCCTTCGACAACGCGGTGGTCAACGCCGGAATCCTGAAGAAGATGAACGCCTTCTGGCAGAAGATCTTCCTCACGGTCGGCGTGCTCATCGCCGTCTTCGGCATGCGACTGGTCTTCCCCGTCGTCATCGTGGCCATCACCGCCAAGCTCAACCCGGTCGACGCGGTGCACCTGGCCTTCGCGGACAAGGACCGCTACCAGCAGCTGGTCACCGACGCCCACCCGGCGATCGCGGCCTTCGGCGGCATGTTCCTGCTGATGATCTTCCTGGACTTCATCTTCGAGGACCGGGACATACAGTGGCTGCGCTGGATCGAGCGGCCGCTCGCCAAGCTCGGCAAGGTCGACATGCTGTCGGTCTGCATCGCCCTGATCGTCCTGCTGATCACCTCCTTCACCTTCGCCACCCACGCCCACCAGCACGGCGGCGCGCACGTGGACAAGGCGCAGACGGTCCTGATCTCCGGCATCGCCGGCCTGGTCACCTACATGATCGTCGGCGGTCTCTCCGGGTTCTTCGAGGACCGGCTGGAGGAAGAGGAGGAGCGCGAGCACGAGGCGGAGGAAGAGGCCGCCCGCAGCGGCAAGAAGAAGTCGGCCGTCCTGCTGGCCGGCCAGGCCGCGTTCTTCATGTTCCTCTACCTGGAGGTCCTGGACGCGTCCTTCTCCTTCGACGGCGTGATCGGCGCCTTCGCCATCACGAACGACATCGTGATGATGGCCCTCGGCCTCGGCATCGGCGCGATGTACGTCCGTTCGCTCACCGTCTACCTGGTCCGCCAGGGCACCCTCGACGACTACGTCTACCTGGAGCACGGCGCCCACTACGCGATCGGCGCCCTGGCCGTGATCCTCATGGTCACCATCCAGTACGAGATCAACGAGGTGATCACCGGCCTCGTCGGCGTCGTCCTGATCGCCCTGTCCTTCTGGTCCTCCGTGCGCCGCAACCGCGCCCTCGCGGCGCAGGAGCCGGGCGCCGGGGAGAAGGCCGAGGTCTCCTCCGGGGTGTGACACCCTGACCGATGAGGAACGCTCTGTTCGGGGCGGCGGGCACGGCCGGCCGCCCCGAACGCATGAGGACGAGTACCTGGGGGCGGGAAAATGGGCTTCTTCGACGGACTGCTGGGCGCACGCGCGGTCGACTTCGACTCCGGCAACGCCACCAACTCCATCGAACTCACCAAGCGGCGCCATTCGGTGTCCCTCACCAAACAGGGCGCGGCCACCGGCCATCTGCGCGTCAACCTCACCTGGCGGATGCGCACCTCCGACTTCGACGACCAGCGGCCCAGCCTGCTGCGGCACCCCCTCAAGGCCCTGAAGCCGCCGGAGATCCTGGGCCACGGGCAGAGCATGGTCGACGTCGACCTCGACCTGGGGTGCCTGTACGAGCTGACCGACGGCACCAAGGGGGTCGTCCAGCCGCTGGGCGACTATCTGGGCGACATCAACGCGGCGCCGTACATCAAGATCAGCGGCGACGACCGGTTCGGCTCGGGCTCCGGCGAGACGATGTACATCAACCTCGACCACCGCGAGTCCATCAAGCGCGTGCTGGTCTTCGTGTACATCTACGACCAGACGCCCGCGTTCGACCGTACGCACGCCCTCGTCACCCTGTACCCCAGCAGCGGCCCCCGCCTGGAGATCAGCCTCGACGAACGCCACCCCGAGGCCCGCTCCTGCGCCGTCCTGCTCATCGAGAACGTCAGGGGCGAACTCGTGGTCCGCCGCGAGGTCAAGTTCGTCTACGGCTTCCAGGCGGAGCTGGACCGGCTGTACGGGTGGGGCCTGCAGTGGGGCCGGGGCTACAAGACGAAGGTCTAGCCGCCGTCGGCGGTCCGCCTTCCGCCTGAGGGTCCGGTTCCTACCGGCCGATGAACTGCGGCCCCTGCGGCGGCAGCCGGAAGTTCGGGTCCAGCACGACGGGGACGGCCGGTACGGGCTGGGGGTAGCCGTAGGCCGGGGCGGCGGAGGTCGTGGCCGGGGCCGGCTGGGGATAGGCGTAGCCCGACTGCTGGGGTACCGCCGACGTCGGCTGCTCGGGAGGCAGTGGCTGGGAGACCGTGACGCCCTCGTCCGCCGCCGACTCCTCCGACTCGTCCACCGAGATGCCGAAGTCCGTGGCGAGGCCCTTGAGGCCGTTGGAGTAGCCCTCCCCGAGCGCCCGGAACTTCCAGCCCTCGCCGCGGCGGTACAGCTCGCCGCAGATCATCGCCGTCTCCGCGCCGGTCTCCGGCTTGATGTCGAACACCGCCCACGGCTCACCGTCGGCGACGGCGGCGTCGTACAGCGTGATGCTCAGGCCCGGCACCCGGTCGAACGTGACCCCGTCCGCCGACGCCACCAGGAGGATCCGTCCGATCTCCGGCTCGACCCCGACCAGCTCCGACTGGATCGTGTCGGTCAGCCCCTCGGGGACCCGCTTCTTGCCCAGCCGCCACACCTTCCCCGACGGGTGCCGGGGCTGGTTGTAGAAGACGAAGTCCTCGTCCGAGCGCACACGACCGTCGGGGCCCAGCAGCAGCGCCGAGGCGTCCACGTCCGGGACCGACGTCCCCGGCGTCCAGCGCAGCACGGCGCGCACCGTGGTGGCCTCCAGCGGGACGTTCGACCCCTTCAGCATCGCGTGCGTCATGCCGTCATCCTGCCCTCTCGGCCCTGGCCACGACAATGCGGGGGGTATCGGCGGCCGACACGGCCGGGTTACCGGAAATTCACGCCGGGCGGGAACCCCGGACACGTCCCTCTACGTACTATTACCGGCCACCCTTTACCGAATCCACAGACCCGGGTTGCACTCTTGGGGGAGTCCAATGCGTCATTTCGGGCACATCGCCCCCGAGGCCCGGCAGCGCCTCTTCCACCGGGAGCCCTGCGCGTTCACCGCCGACTCGCCCGCCCGGCTGCTCTCCGCCGCGCTCGGTGCCACGCTGTACAGCCCGGCCACCCGGCCGCGGCTCGCCGACGACATCCTCAGGCAGGCGGGCAACGGCGTGGTCTCCATGGTGCTGTGCCTGGAGGACTCCATCGGCGACGAGGACGTCCTCGCCGGTGAGGAGAACCTGGTCCGGCAGTTCGCCGACCTCGCCTCCCGGCCCGGCGCGCAGCCCCCGCTGCTGTTCGTCCGGGTCCGCTTCCCCGAACAGATCCCCGACCTCGTCCGCCGCCTCGGCCCCTCCGGGCGGCTGCTGTCCGGGTTCGTGCTGCCCAAGTTCACCGGGGAGCGCGGCCTGCCCTTCCTGGAGGCCCTGACCGCCGCCGAGGCCGCCGCGGGCCGCCGGCTCTTCGCCATGCCGGTCCTGGAATCCCCGGAACTGCTGTACCGGGAGTCGCGCGTGGAGACCCTGGAGGGCATCTTCCGCACCGTCGACAAGTACCGCGACCGCGTCCTCGCGCTCCGCCTCGGCGTCACCGACTTCTGCTCCTCCTACGGGCTGCGCCGCGCCCCCGACATGACCGCGTACGACGTCCAGGTCGTCGCGTCCGTCATCGCCGACGTCGTGAACATGCTGGGCCGCGCCGACGGCACCGGGTTCACGGTCACCGGGCCCGTGTGGGAGTACTTCCGCCTGTCCGAGCGCATGTTCAAGCCCCAGCTGAGGCAGAGCCCCTTCCTCCAGGTGCAGGCCGTCGAGCTGCGCGAGAAGCTGCTGGAGCACGCCATGGACGGGCTGCTGCGGGAGATCTCCCTCGACCAGGCCAACGGCCTGCTCGGCAAGACCTGCATCCACCCCTCCCACGTGCTGCCCGTGCACGCGCTGTCCGTGGTCAGCCACGAGGAGTACAGCGACGCCCAGGACATCCTGCGGCCGGAACGCGGCGGCGGGGGTGTCCTCAGGTCCGCCTACACGAACAAGATGAACGAGGTGAAACCCCACCGCGCCTGGGCCGAGCGGACCCTGCTGCGCGCGGAGGTGTTCGGCGTCGCCCACGAGGACGTCGGCTTCGTGGAACTGCTCGCCGCCGGGATACCCGGCTGACCTTCTCCTGTCCCAGGAACGCATCCAAGGAACGCATGAACAACGCAGTGAACGACGGGGTCTGGTCCGGCAGCTGGGTCGCCGAGCGGCTCGGGGTCGGACTTGAGGGCGACGACGGCCTGCCCGCCATGCTGGGCCTCGCCCTGCGCCGCAACCCCAAGCGGGCCCACCTGCTCGTCTCCAACGTCCTCGGCAAGCACGTCCCGCAGACACCCTCGGTGGTGTACGGCCACGGGGTGCGGCTCGGCCGTCGCGTGCACGCGCTCCTCGGCGAGGCGGAGGCGGCCCGTGCGGTCGTCCTCGGGTACGCGGAGACGGCGACGGGGCTCGGGCACGCGGTGGCCGACGGGCTCGGGACGACGCCGTACCTGCACTCCACGCGGCGGCCGGTCGCCGGGGTCACCCCCGCGGGCGGTTTCGAGGAGTCGCACTCCCACGCCACGTCGCATCTGCTGCTGCCCTCGGACCCCGGCCTGCTGGCCGGGGACGGGCCGCTGGTGCTGGTGGACGACGAGTTCTCCACCGGGAACACCGTGCTGAACACGATCCGAGACCTGCACGCGCGGTATCCGCGGCGGCGGTACGTGGTGGTCGCGCTGGTCGACATGCGGTCGGCGGAGGACGCCGAACGGCTGGAGCGGTTCGCGCGGGAGATCGGGGCGCGGGTGGATCTGGTCGCCGCGGCGTCCGGGGTCGTGCGGCTGCCCGAGGGCGTGCTGGAGAAGGGGCAGGGGCTGGTCGCGCGGTACGAGTCGGGCCACGGGCCGGACGCGGCCGCCGCCGCCCTCCGCGCTCCGCGGCGGGTGGACCTCGGCTGGCCGGCCGGCCTTCCCGACGGGGGGCGGCACGGGTTCACCCCCTCGCACCGCGCCCGGCTCGAAGCCGCCCTTCCCGCGATGGCCGGGCGGATCGCCGACGCGCTGCCCGCCGACGCCCGCCGCGTCCTCGTCCTCGGCTTCGAAGAGCTGATGTACGCCCCCCTCCGGCTCGCCTGTGAGCTGGAGCGGACCCTCGACGGCGAGGTGCGGTTCTCGACCACCACGCGGTCGCCCGTGCTCGCGGTGGACGACCCGGGGTACGCGATCCGCAGCCGGATCGTCTTCCCGGCGCACGACGACCCGGCCGACGGGCCGGGGGATCGGTACGCCTACAACGTGGCGGGCGGTGGTTTCGACGCCGTCGTCGCCGTGGTCGACTCGACCGGCGACACCCCCCTGCTGCACGCGCCGGACGGCCTGCTGGCGCGGCTCGCGGCGCAGGTGCCGCACGTCCTGCTCGCGGTCGTCCCCTCCCGCGTTCCCGAGCCCCCGCACGCTCCCGAAAGGCCGGCCATGCTGCCCGAGCCCCTCCGCGGCCCCGCATTCTCCTCGTACGCGCCCGAGGAGGTCGGCTGGCTGCTCCAGGACCTCTCCGACGCCGCCCTGGAGGCGCCGACCGAGGAGCGGGAGGAGGCCATCCAGAGCGGCGGGGCGCACTACGCCGAGTCGCTGCCCGTGGAGTACCAGCCGAGCGCGCAGTACCAGGAACTGTTCCACGCGGCCCTCGACACCTCGGCCGCCCGCATCGCCCGCGCCGTCGGCGTGGTGACCGAGACCGTCCTCACCGAGCGGTCACCCCGACCGGTGCTGGTCTCGCTGGCCCGCGCCGGGACCCCGGTCGGCGTGCTGATGCGCCGCTGGGCGCGGCTGCGGCACGGGCTCGAACTGCCCCACTACGCCGTGTCGATCGTGCGCGGCCGGGGCATCGACGCCAACGCGCTGCGCTGGCTCTGCGCCCACCACGACCCCCAGGACGTCGTGTTCGTGGACGGCTGGACCGGCAAGGGCGCCATCACCCGTGAACTCGCCCAGGCGATCGAGGAGTTCGAGAAGAAGGAGGGCGTCGCCGGCTTCGACCCGGAGATAGCCGTCCTCGCCGACCCGGGCTCCTGCGTGCGCACCTACGGCACCCGCGAGGACTTCCTCATCCCCTCCGCCTGCCTCAACTCGACCGTCTCCGGGCTGATCTCCCGTACGGTCCTGCGCGCCGACCTGGTCGGCCCGGACGACTTCCACGGCGCGAAGTTCTACCGCGAACTCGCCGGCGCCGACGTCTCCGTGGCCTTCCTCGACGCCGTCGCCGCGCGCTTCCCGGAGGTCGCCGACAGCGTGGCGGGCGCGGTCAAGGAACTGCTGGCGGAGGACCGCAGCCCGACCTGGGCGGGCTGGCGGGCCGTCGAGCGGATCAGCGAGGAGTACGGCATCCACGACGTGAACCTCGTCAAGCCCGGCGTCGGCGAGACCACCCGGGTGCTGCTGCGCAGGGTGCCCTGGAAGATCCTCGCCCGCAAGGGCGCGGGCGCCGACCTGGACCACGTCCGGCTGCTCGCCGAACAGCGCGGGGTGCCGGTCGAGGAGGTGGACGAACTGCCGTACACCTGCGTCGGGCTGATCCACCCCCGGTACACGCGCGGGGCGACCGGCGCCGACGGCAGGGCGGTGAACGTCTGATGCCGGTGCTGGTGGCGAGCGACCTCGACCGTACGCTGATCTACTCCTCGGCGGCCCTCGCGCTGACCATGCCGGACGCCCGGGCGCCCCGGCTGCTGTGCGTGGAGGTGCACGAGAGCAAGCCGCTGTCCTACATGACGGAGACGGCGGCCCGGCTGCTGACCGACCTCGGGGACGCGGCGGTCTTCGTGCCCACCACGACCCGCACCCGCAAGCAGTTCCAGCGCATCAGCCTGCCGGGCCCGCAGCCCGCGTTCGCGATCTGCGCCAACGGCGGCCACCTGCTGGTCGACGGCGTGACCGACCGCGACTGGCACGCCCGGGTGCTGGCCCGCCTCGCCGACGAGTGCGCACCGCTGGCGGAGGTCCGGGAACACCTGACGCGGACCGCGGACCCGGTGTGGGTGCGCAAGCAGCGGGTCGCCGAGGATCTCTTCACCTACCTCGTGGTCGAACGCGAGCTGCTCCCCGAGGACTGGGTCAAGGAACTGGCGGCCTGGGCGGAGAACCGCGGCTGGACGGTCTCCCTCCAGGGCCGCAAGCTCTACGCGGTTCCCAAGCCCCTCACCAAGAGCGCCGCGGTCCATGAGGTCGCCCGCCGCACCGGAGCGGACCCGACCCTGGCCGCCGGCGACTCCCTCCTGGACGCCGACCTCCTCCTGGCCGCCGACCGGGGCTGGCGCCCCGGCCACGGCGAGCTGGCGGACACGGGGTGGCTGGCACCGGGGATCAGCGCGCTACCGGAACGGGGCGTCCTGGCGGGGGAGCGCATCCTGCGGGAGTTCCTGAAAGAGGCGAGGCGGTAGCGCTCCCGTCACCCGCAGCAGCCTCCGCCGCAGCAGCCGCCTCCCGCCGCCCGGGGGGCCGGCGCGGACGTGCCGGCCGTACCACCCACGGCCACGGTGGACAGCAGCTTCACCGTGTCCTCGTGCCCGGCGGGGCATACCGCCGGGGCCGCCGACTGGGACATCGGCCGACTCAATTCGAACGTGTCGCCGCAGCTCCGGCAGCGGTATTCATAACGAGGCATGGGGTCAGGGTAACCGTGGGGGCGAACGAGGCGTCTCAATGTTTGATGAGTGTTGGGATACACCCGACACGTGTGCGGGGGAATCGAAAACTTCGCTGATAACTTGTGAAGGCCGTTGCGAGGACGCTCAGCTCACCGCACGAGCAGGAGCGAGTGCGGAGGGGAGACGCATAGTGACCGATGCGTCGCAGGGGGAGGGCCGTTCCGGCCAGAGCGAGCAGCCGCTCGACTCCGATCGGACCCTGCATCTGAGGGTGGACGCTCTCAGGGCTGACGAGACCATGCAGTTGCGTGTGCCCACGCCACCCGAGCCGCCGCCCACCGGCGGCCGGGCCGAGCGCAGGCGCAGCACGCGCCCCTCGGCACGGGAGCGCACCGGGACCGCGACCGCCCGAATACTGGGCCCGCTGGCCCCCGTCACACGGCTCCTCGCGCCGTACACGCGCCGGCTCGCGCCCTACGCACGCCGCCTCAGGCCCGCCTACCCCCGCCCCGGCCGCACCGGCTGGCGGCGCTGGATGCCGTCCTTTCGGCAGTGGCTCGGCGCGACCCTGGCCTCCTTCGGCCTGCTCAGCACCTTCCTGGTGACCGCGTACGCGCTCACCGACATACCCAGCGACCTGAACTCGTACGCGACCCAGCAGGACAACGTCTACTTCTGGTCCGACGGCACCCCGATGGCCCGTACGGGCTGGGTGCAGCGGCAGGCGATGCCCCTCAAGGACATCCCGCCGGACGTCCGCTGGGCGGTGCTCGCGGCGGAGAACGAGACCTTCTACTCGGACCCCGGTATCTCCGTGAAGGGCATCAGCCGGGCCCTGTTCCGCACCGTGGGCGAGGGGGACACCCAGGGCGGCTCCACCATCACCCAGCAGTACGTCAAGAACGTCTACCTGAACCAGAACCAGACGGTCAGCCGCAAGTTCACCGAGGCGATGATCTCCCTCAAGCTCGACAACAAGATGAGCAAGGACAAGATCCTTGAGGGCTACCTCAACACCAGCTGGTTCGGCCGGGGCACCTACGGCATCCAGCGCGCCTCCCAGGCCTACTACGGCAAGGACGTCAGCAAGCTCGACGCGTCCGAGGCGGCCATGCTCGCCGCACTGCTCAAGGGCGCCGGCCTGTACGACCCCACCCTGAGCAAGGCCAACCACCAGCGGGCCGTGGAACGCTGGTCCTGGATCCTCGACCGCATGGTCAAGATCGGCAAGCTGTCGCCGCAGCAGCGCGCCCGGTACAAGACGTTTCCCGAGCCGCTGAAGTCCAACCCGCTGTACAACACCGGCGAGCAGAGCGACTATCTGGTGGAGCTGGCCTCGCAGTACGCCAAGAAGTCCGCGCACCTCACCGACCAGCAGTTCGACCTGGGCGGCTATCAGATCTACACGACCTTCGACCGCACCCGGGAGAAGGCGCTCACCGACGCCGTCACCAAGGCCCGCAAGCAGGCCAAGCGGGACAACCCCGACGCCGCGAAGAACGGCCACTACGGAGCCGCCTCGGTGGCCACCGACGGCCGGATCCTCGCGGTCTACGGCGGCCCCGACCACCGTACCCAGGGCTACAACGAGTCGAACGCGACCACCGTCCCGGCCGGCACCGCCTTCCTGCCCTTCGTCTACGCCGCCGGGCTCGAACACGGCGTCCACAAGACCCGCGGCGGGCCCGCCACCCCCGTCACCCCCGAGTCGGTCTACGACGGCGACGACGACATCCCCGTCACCACCCCCGAGGGCCCCTACTGGGACCGCAGCGGCAAGAAGGTCTCCGCGCACAACGACGGCAACAAGTCCTACGGAAGGATCACCCTGCGCGAGGCCCTCGCCAAGTCGGTGAACACCCCGTTCATGCAGCTCGGCATGGACACCGGCCTCAGCGAGGTGCGGCAGACCGCCCAGGCATCCGGACTGCTGTCCTCCAGCATCGGCCGCCAGGTGCCCGCCCTGTCGCTCGGCAGCTCCACGCCCAGCGCCATCCGGATGGCCAGCGGATACGCCACCTTCGCCGCCGACGGCACCCACACGGAGCCGTACTCGGTGCGCCGCGTCACCCGCAACGGTGCCCCCGTCGCCCTGGCCACCCCGCAACCCACCCGCGCGGTCGGCGCCCAGGTCGCGAAAGACGTCGACGAGGCGCTCGCCGACTCCTTCCGCGCCGCCCACCCGGGCGTGACGACACCGGGCGTGGCGGGGAAGGCCGGGACCGCCGGAGCCGCGGACGAGGAAACCGCCGCCTGGTACGCCGGCACGGCCGACTCCGTCGCGACGGCGGTCGTCGTCTACCGCATCGACCTGGCGAAGTCCCTGGAGCCGCTGCCCCTGAAGGGCCTCGCGGGGGACTCGCCGGACACCGTGCCCTACGCCCTCTGGTCGGCCGCCATGGGACTGGACTGACCGCCCAGCCCCGCCACCTCGTCCACACGGAGATTGAGCCGCGTATGACTCGCAAGAAGCAACCGACGGGCCGCCGCCGCGCCCCCGGCCGCCGCCGCGTCCCCGCCGCCACCCGCCCGCAGATCTTCACGCTCGCCGCTTTCCTCGTCGTGGCCTCCCTGGTGGCCGGCTACCTCGCACTGAGCCGCCCCGACGACACCGCGCCCACCGCCGCCTCGGGCAAGAACGCCCGCACAGGAGCCGGGCCCAAGCCCTCCGCGACCCCCGAGTGGGACGGCAGGACACACGTCATCGGTGACGGTTCCACCTCCTACACCGGCCCGCAGCAGGGCACCTTGAAGCCCGTACCGCTCAAGCCCGGTGAGAAGCCGCCCCAGTTCGTCGTCTTCTCCTGGGACGGCGCGCTGGAGGGCGACGACCATCTCTTCTCGCACTACCGGGAGATGGCCAAGGAGTACAACGCCCACATGACCTTCTTCCTCACCGGCATCTACCTGCTGCCCAAGAGCAAGAAGGACCTCTACCACGGCCCGATGCACGAGCCCGGCGACGCCGCCATCGACTACCCCACCGACGCGCACATCCGCACCACCCTGGAACAGCTGCGCCTGGCCTACGAGCAGGGCAACGACATCGGCACCCACTTCAACGGCCACTTCTGCGGCGCCAAGGGCGGCGGCGACTGGAGCGTCGAGGAGTGGAAGAGCGAGATCGACCAGTTCTACTCGTTCGTGGAGAAGTGGAAGACCAACACCGGCTACACCGACATCCCGCCGCTGCCCTTCGACTTCAAGAAGGAGGTCGTCGGCGGCCGCGCCCCCTGCCTGGAGGGCCAGCCCAACCTGCTGAAGGCCATCAAGGGCTACGGCTGGCGCTACGACGCCAGCTCCCCGGGCGACTTCCAGATATGGCCCGCCAAGAAGAACGGCGTGTGGGACTTCCCGCTGGAGATGCTCCCCTACGAGAACGGCAAGTTCCAGGGCCTGTCGATGGACTTCAACTTCCTCTACAACCAGTCGGGCGGCGAGACCGACGGCGATGCCGCCAAGTACCCGCAGTGGGAACAGCAGACGGTCGACTCCTACATGGCCGGTTTCAACCGCGTCTACTACGGCAGCCGCGCACCGCTGTTCATCGGCAACCACTTCGAGCACTGGAACGGCAGCATCTACATGAAGGCCATCGACCAGGTCATCCCGAAGATCTGCACCAAGAAGGGCGTCAAATGCGTGTCCTTCAAGGAACTGGCCGACTGGATGGACGTCCAGAAGCCCTCGACGCTGGCCGCGCTGCGCAGCCTCGACCCGGCCCAGTCCCCGGACTGGTCCACGGTCGTCAAGTGACGTAAACGCAGGCCAGGTTCCACTTGTGCAACCCCCTACACATCCGCCGCCGACGCCATGCGAAGATGCCCCATCCCGGTAGGTGTACCGGCGTAGAGGGGAACATCATTGAAGTCGAGAAAACTCAGCCGTAAGGGGCGTCGCACCACCATCATCGGCGCCTCGGCCGCCGCCGTGGTCGCCGGCGTGGCGCTCATACCCAACTGGAGCGCGGGCGCGGCGGTCACCGACGACCCGACCGTGGACGCGGCCACCAAGGCGACTTTCCAGAAGCTCGCCGACGCGGTCTTCACCGACCGCACCGAGGCCCTGGTGGACGGCTCCACCAGCGCCCGTACGCAGCACACCAAGGGCTTCTCCGGGTCCGTCCGCCTCTCCGGCGGCCAGACCCGCGAGCAGTCCTCCGCCATCGGCCAGCTGCGCGCCCGCAAGGACCGCCTCGCCGAGCTGGGCGAGAAGTACAGCGCCGGCAGCACCAAGGTGACGCTCGACGCCACCGAGGTGCACGGCCGCAACGCCAAGGTCGCCGTCACCGAGACCACGACGCTGACCTACAAGGCGGGCACCACCTCGGCCAAGGGCCCGACGACCACGGGATTCCAGGCCCACCACGAGCTGACCTTCAAGGCCGGCGGAAACGGGGACTGGCAGCTCACCGGCATCAAGGACACCGACGACGGCTACCTCGCCGTCAACCAGGTGGCCACGCCCTCCGCGCCCAAGGACGACAAGGCCGCGGCCGCCTCCGACGGCCCGCCGACCGCACCCCGCGCGGCGACCAGCTACCCGGCACCGGCCAACCCCAAGAAGCTCACCGGTGGCACGTACGACTACAAGGCGATGGTCACGTACGCGCAGACGTACTGGAACCACTACAACACCGCGTACCCGGACTACAACGGCGAGGGCGCGGGTGGCGACTGCACCAACTTCGTCAGCCAGGTGCTGAAGGCGGGCGGCTGGAAGCACGTCCCCGGCTACACCGACGACTACACCAAGTGGTTCGGCAACGCCGACATCCAGTCCGACTCCTTCGTCGGCGTCAACGAGTTCTCCTGGTTCGCGCTGTCCTCCCAGCGCGTCACCCCGCTCGCCAACGTGTACCAGGCGGACCTCGGTGACGTGATCCAGATGGACTTCAACCGCGACGGGTCCAAGGACCACTCCATGGTCGTCACCTACCGGAGCGGCTCCGGCGTGCCGTACGTGACGTACCACTCCACCAACACCTACAACAGGTCGGTGGCCAGCCTGGTCGCGTCCTACCCGAGCGCGTACTACTACGCCTACAGGACCTGACCGCGCCGGTCCTGCCGCCCCGGTCCTTCCCCCTCGCGCAACTCACGTGTGTCGCGCGACTCGCGGGCGGAGGGCTCGGGGTGGCGGGCCCGCCAGTACGGGTTGTCGTGCGGCAGGGCGTGACCGACCCGGCCGTACATCCCGAAGGTCATCAGCAACAGCCCCACCACGAAGCTGAACAGCACGTTCTGGATCCGGAACGCCAGGAAGTTGTTCGGGGTGTCCAGCAGCGCCAGGAACAGGAACCCGTTCAGCAGGAACAGGACCCCCAGCACCATGTTCAGCGTGGACGCGACGTTCCCGCCGATCACCATGCCGACCAGCAGCAACGCCCCGATGCAGATCGACAGCACGCTCAGCGTGCCGTTCGTGTTCAGCCCGGCGACGGTCGCACCGCCGATGTCGAAGAACCCGATGTGGTTGATCAGGCCCAGGATGCCGAAGACGACGAGGAACGCGCCGATCACCCCCGCGCCGATCCGGTACACCAGGTTCAGCCGGTGATCCGTCGGCAGATGCTGATCGAACCGGATCCGCTGCTTCTCGCGCGTGTGCGCATGTGTGGCCATCTCCGCCTCCCTCGGGCGCTAGCGGCGGCCATCCATCCCAGCCATCCCAGAACGTGGCTCTCCTCAATATCAGCCCGAACCGGGGCATACGGCAACATGGCGACCCATCGTCGCCCTCAGTGCGCGACGCCCCCGCGCTCCTCCCGGATCCGCGCCACCACCTGCGCCGCCGTCTGCCGCACCGCTTCCGTCTCGGTGAGGAAGTGCCAGTAGTCCGGATGCCGGCCGCCCTCCAGGCCCGCAACCGCCCGCTCCAGCCGCGCCACCGCGTCGTCCAGCGGCCGGGCGTGCCGCGGGTCCGGCGTCGTACGCCCCGTCATCGCCAGCCGCTGCGCGTCCCGGATCGCGAACCGCGTCCGCTCGACCTCCGCCCGCGGATCCTTCTGTACGGCGTTCAGCCGGGTCAGCCGGTCGCCGGCCGCCGAGACCGCGTCGTCGGTCGCGTTCAGCAGCGCCCGCACCGTCGACAGCAGCGAGGTGGCGTCCGGCCAGCGCTGCGCGTCCCGCGCGGACCGCGCCTCGCCCAGCTTCAGCTCGGCCTGCCGTACGTTCTCCACCGCCTGCGCCGGCACCTGCTGGAGGTCCTGCCAGCACGCCGCGGCGAACCGCCGCCGCAACTCGCTGAGCACCGGCTCCACCTGACCGGCACGCGTGGTCAGCGCCTGGGCGCGGGTGCGCAGCGAGACCAGCCGGTGGTCGATCTCGGCCGCCTGCTCCGGCAGCCGCTCGGCCTCCGCCCGGATCGCCCCGGCCTCCCGCTGCACCCGCTCGGCCCGCTCCAGCGTCTGCTGCACCCCGTGCCGGCCGGCGCCCTGGTTGAGCTTGGTCAGCTCGGGCGCGAGCGCGGCGAGCCGGCCCGCGAGGTCGTCGGCGCGCAGGCCCTGTCCCCGGGCGCCGTCCAGCGCGTCGCTCGCGGCCAGCAGCGCCTGCCGGGCCCGCTCCACGGCGGGCGCGACCCGGGCGAGCAGGGTCTCGGCCGAGCCCAGCAGCGGACCGAGCGAGCTGCCGAACCGGTCCAGCTCCTGCTTGACCCGCACCAGCTCGTCCCGCGCCGCCGTCAGCTCCCCCCGCGCCCGCGCCGCCGCCCCGGACTCCAGGTCGGCCCGGTCCAGGTCATGGGCGTCGACCGCCTGGATGTACCGCCGGCTGGCCTCGTCGATCCGCCGGCCGAGCCCCTCGAAGTCGGCGGCGGCCCGCCGTGCGGCCGGCGAGTCGTCCACGGCCGTGATGGTCTCGATCGAGATCCGCAGATCCCGCTGCGCGGTGTCCAGCTCGTAGAACGCCGCCGCCGCCGCGTCCTTGGCCTCCTGTGCCTCCGCCCGCTGACTCTCCGCCCGCCCCCCGAACCAACGCCGCGTACCACCGCCCGCGAAGGCCGCGGGCAGCGCGAGCGCGAGAAGGGCCGGCAGGGCCACCAGGGTGAGACCGTCGCGGAGGGCGCCCGCGGCCCCGTGCCGGGTCCCCGCGGTGGACGACGGTGGGTACGGCTGTGCCACTGGCGTGCCCGGTCTCGCCGTCACATCCCTCTCCCGTGCTGTGATCCGCCCTGGGTGGTGCCATTCTCCCACCCGATACAGACGAATACACGGGCCGGTCAGTTCACCGTACGTACCGTGACCTTCCCCCCGGGCGGAGCCGACGACCACGCCGCGCGCGTGCCGTCCGGGTCGTTTCCGGAACCGGGGGTTCGCCCCCCGCCGCCCCGCCGTTCGGGATTGCCGTGTACCGCTCCGGGCAGGGTAGGCTGTCGACTCGACCTGGGCACACGCCCGGGACACGGGTGCGTAGCTCAGGGGTAGAGCGCCTGCCTTACAAGCAGGATGTCGGCGGTTCGAAACCGTCCGCGCCCACGTACAAGAGGAGCCCCCGGCCGTGAGCGGTCGGGGGCTCCTGTGTTCTCCGCGTGGATTCGCCCGGCGCTGCTCGATAGGTTGATCGAATGCGTCTGACGAAGTTTGGCCATGCCTGCGTCCGGCTCGAAGCCGGCGATCGTGTGCTGGTGATCGATCCCGGCACGTTTTCGGAGACGGAGGCGCTGTCCGGCGCCGCGGCCGTTCTCATCACCCACGAGCACGACGATCACATCGACGTCGACAAGCTGAAGGCGGCCCGTGACGGCAATCCTCGGCTGACTGTCCATACGCATCCTGCGCTGGCCGCGGCCCTGGGCGAGGGCGTGGCAGCGGTGGCACCTGGTGACACCTTCACTGCGGCCGGGTTCACGGTGGACGTCGTCGGTGGCGAGCACGCCGAGATCATCGATGGTCTGCCGGGCTGTCCCAACATCGGCTTCATCGTGGACGGCGTCTATCATCCCGGGGATTCGCTGGTCGTTCCCGAGCAAGCCGTCGATACGCTGCTGGTCCCGGCGTCCGGGCCGTGGCTGAAGACCGGCGAGGCCATCGAGTTCGTCCGGGCGGTCCGCCCGGTTCGGGTGTTTCCCATCCATGACGCGAACCTCAGTGAGCTGGGGCAGGAGAACTTCGACGGCTGGCTGGAGGAAGAGGCGGGGATCGACTACGCGCGCATCCCGCTGGGCACATCCGTCGATCTTCGTTAGTCAGGGGCGGCGGATCAGCGGCAATCTACGGCGGGAGTGCTAGGCCGTCGCCTCCCGCGCGGGGGCGTTCCCGTGGGGTGAGACCTGCGTGGTGAAGGACGTGACCAGGAGGGCCAGGGCCGCGATGTACGTGGCCATGCACAGGGTGGAGCGGCCGGGGAAGTCGAGGCCGGCGGAGCCGAGGCCGATCAGGGAGTCGGAGGCGACGAAGACCAGGCCGCCCCAGAGGGCCTTGGGGCCGAGGACGCGGGCGGTCAGGGCCATGGTGAGGAGGGCGAGGGCGTAGACGGCGACGGCGGAGCCGAGGACGGGGCCCAGGGCAGGGGCGAGGGCGGCGACGGCGGCGGCCCAGACCGCGAGGTAGGCGGCACAGACCAGGCGGCGGGCGCGCAGGTGGGCCAGGGCGCCGGCGCGCAGGAAGGCCGTGATCCAGCAGAGCTGGGCGCCCAGGAAGAAGGCGAGGCCCGCGCCGAAGGCCGGGGTGCCCGGGATCAGCAGGGCCACGTCCCCGGCGGTTGCGAGGCCCAGTCCGGCCAGGACGTACGCGTGCCGGGTGCCGGTCAGCCGCCACAGGTGGGCGGCGAGGAGCGGGGCCAGGAAGGGCTTGGCGACCCACTCCACGGCATGCTTCCCGGCGGCCACGCCGATGAGTTCGACGGCGCACAGCACCGCGAAGACCACGATCAGCGGCGGCGCCCCGGCCGCCCGCGCCGGACGGAGAGCCGGTCCTGGGCCGCCTCGCTCCGGTATGTGTCCCTCAGCCATGGCGATCAGGGTGGAGGCACCGGGGGCGGTGGTCAACTGGTTGGACCAGATTGCTCCTCAGGAGGGCCGCGGTCACTCCTCGTGGGCGTGCTTCAGCGCGCTGCGGGCCTGCATGCGCTTCTCGGCCGCGACCTCGGCCCAGAAGCGGTGGGTGCTGATGAACACCGCGAGTTCGTGTTCACGGCGGCGGAGCTTCTCCACCTCGGCCTGTTCGTCGGCCGTCCAGCCGGGGGAGGCGGGGCGCTCCGTCCTGCGCCAGCCGTTGTCGTCGCTGAAGCCGTCCGACGGCTCGACCGACCAGGGCAGCCGCCTGAGCAGGGCCGACAGCTCGGCCCTGACCTGATGCAGCTCCTCCTGGCCGGCGAGGAGGTCACTGGGGAATTCATAGGTCGTAGCCACGGCTCAATGCTACGCCTGTTCGATTTACGGTCGCGAGGTCGATCGGGATGTTCATCCGAACGGGGGTTCACATGCAGGGGGTGGACACCGGGGCCGGGCTCGTGAGGACGACCAGCTGCCGGGTGGCCCTGGTCATCGCCACATAGCGGTCCACCGCGCCCGCCACGCCCTCCCCGAACCGCTCCGGATCCACCAGGACGACCAGGTCGAACTCCAGGCCCTTCGACAGGCCGGGGGTGAGAGAGCGGACGCGGGGGCTCGCGGGGCGGAAGGACGGGGCGCCGATGACGCAGGCGGTGCCCTCGGGGTGGGCGGCCAGCCAGCCGTCGAGGAGCGCGTCCAGCCCGGTCGTCGAGCCGTGGCGCACGGGCACGCCGTTGCTGCGGATCGACGTCGGCACGTTGGCGTCCGGAAGCGCGGCCCGTACGACCGGCTCGGCCTCCGCCATGATCTCCCGCGGCGTACGGTAGTTGACGGTCAGGTCGGCCAACTCGACGCGGTCGAAGCCGATGCGGGCGAGCCGTTCCCGCCAGGACTCCGTGAACCCGTGCCGGGCCTGCGCGCGGTCCCCGACGATGGTGAAGCTGCGCGACGGGCACCGCGACAGCAGCATCTGCCATTCCGCGTCGGTGAGTTCCTGTGCCTCGTCCACCACGATGTGCGCGAACGGCCCCGCGAGTGCGTCCGGCTCGACGCCGGGCAGCACCATCTCGTCCACCAGTGCTTCCCGCAGATCCTGTCCGCGCAGCATCGTCACCGCGCCCTCGCCGTCCTCGTCGGCCTCCAGCACGTTGTCGATGACCCGGTCCATGCGCGCGCGCTCGGCCGCGACCGCCGCCTTGCGGCGGCGCTCGCGCACCGCGGCCGCGGGGTCGCCGACCCGCTGCCGTGCCGCGTCCAGGAACGGCAGGTCGGACACCGTCCACGCCTGCGCGTCCGCGCGCCGCAGCCGTCGTACCTCCTCGGGGGTGAGCCAGGGGGCGCACAGTCGCAGGTACGCGGGCACCGACCAGAGGTCGCCGACGAGGTCGGCCGCCTCCAGCAGCGGCCAGGAGCGGTCGAAGGCGGCGCGCAGTTCCCGGTTGCCCGTCAGGGACCTGCGCAGGAGCTGCTCGGGGGCGCCGCCGTCGTGCCGGTCGACCAGGATCGTGAGCAGTTCCTCCCAGACCTGCTCGCGCGCCTCGTTGTGGGGGGTGCCGGGCTCGGCCGCGTCGAACGCCGACTCCCAGTCGGCGACGGTCAGTTCGAGGTCGCCCCAGTGGGTCGTGACCGTCAACGGCTCGGTGGGCGGCTCCTCGTAGAAGCGGACCGCCTTCTCGACCGACCCCACCAGCCGCGCGGACGACTTCAGCCGGGCCACCTCCGGGTCGGTCTCGGGCCGCGCGGTGGCGCCCTCGGCGACGAGGTCCCGCAGGACGCAGGTCTGCACGCCCTCCTCGCCGAGGCTCGGCAACACGTCGGAGACGTACGCCAGATACGGCCGGTGCGGGCCGACGAACAGCACCCCGCCGCGCCGGTGGCCGAGGCGCGGGTCGGAGTAGAGGAGGTAAGCGGAGCGGTGCAGGGCGACGACGGTCTTGCCGGTGCCCGGACCGCCGTCCACGACGAGCGCGCCGCGCGAACCCGCCCGGATGATGGCGTCCTGGTCGGCCTGGATGGTGCCGAGCACATCGCGCATCCGCGGCGAACGGTCGCCGCCCAGGCTCGCGATGAACGCCGACTGGTCGTCCAGCGCGGCGTGTCCGTCGAGCGCGTCCGAGGCGAACACCTCGTCCCAGTAGTCGCTGATACGGCCCTGCGTCCAGCGGTACCTGCGGCGGCTCGCCAGGCCCATCGGGTTGCCGTGGGTGGCGCCGAAGAAGGGTTCCGCGGCGGGGGAACGCCAGTCCAGCAGCAGGCGGCGCCCGGTGGGGTCGGTGAGGCCGAGGCGGCCGACGTAGACCGGCTCGTCGGGGTTCTCGGCGGTCACCATGCGGCCGAGGCACAGGTCGAGACCGAAGCGGCGCAGCGCGCGCAGGCGCGCGGTGAGGCGGTGCACCTCGACGTCCCGGTCCAGTGCCTGCCGGCCCAGGCCGCCGGGGGCCCTGCGCTCGTCGTCGAGCTGGTCGGAGACCTCGGCGATGGTCCGCTCCAGGCACTGCGCGATCGCCGTGAAGTGGTGGTCGTCGGCGGCGATCAGCGCGGGGGTGGCCTTCGGGGAGAGGCGGGAGGGGAGGTCGAAGGCGCTGGTGGCGGCGGGCATGGGGGACTCCGGTTCGGGGGGAGAGGGGGGAGGGGGGAGGGGACGGGGGGAGAAGGGGGAGAGAGAAGGGGGAGAGAAGGGGGGAAGGAGGGAGAGGTGGATGGTCGGTCCGGTCCGGGGCGGGGCGGTGGTGGACGGGCGTGCCCGCCCCGCGCCGCCTCAGCGGGCTAAGGGCACAAGCGACTCCGCCGCCACCGTCGCCCCGTCCGTGCCGACCCTCGCGGCCAGTTCCGCCGCCCGAGCCGCCGTCTCCGGGGCCAGGGCCCTTCCCAGCGCCTGCGACAAGGACGCGTACGTGGGCACCGGGCCGTCGTGAGCCGCGCCGACGCCCAGGGCGGCCACCCGGCTCGCCCAGTACGGCTGGTCCGCCAGCTGGGGGACCACCACCTGCGGCGTTCCCGCGCGCGCCGCCGTCGTCGTCGTACCCGCGCCGCCGTGGTGGACGACCGCCGCCACCCGCCGGAAGAGCGCCTGATGGTTGACCTCGCCCACCGTGAAGCAGTCGGGATGGCCGTCGGCCGCCGCGAGGTCGGCCCAGCCGTGGGACAGGACCGCGCGGTGGCCGTGGGCGCGGACCGCGTCGACGGCCACCCGGGCGATGTCGGCGCAGCCGTGCATCGGCATGCTGCCGAAGCCGACGTACACCGGGGGCGGACCGGCCGCCAGGAACGCCTCCAGCCCTTCGGGGAGCGGGCGTGGGTCCGGCAGGAACCACGCGCCCGTCTGTACGACGTCGAGTCCCGGCGTCGGCTCCCAGGGATCGAGCACCGGGTCCGTCGCCAACCACGGCCGCGCGCCGAGGACATGGGCGCGTACGTCGTCCACCGGGGCCAGACCGTGCGCCGTCCGCTGTGCGTTGAGCGCCGGGGCGAACAACTCGTTGATGTGGCGGGCGTCCAGGTCCCACAGCTCGCCCGGGTCGGTCACCTCCGGCGGGAACGGCCGGCCCGGGTAGGCGAGCGGCCGGCGCCGCGGGGACGGCAGGGTCAGCTGCTGGAAGGTCACCGACACGGCCGGGACGCCGAGCCGCTCGGCGACCGAGAGGGCGCCGGCCGCGGCGGGCAGCATGCCCGTGGCCACCACCGCGGCGCAGCCCTCCGCCGCCGCACCCACGGTTTCGAACTGGTCGGCGATCACCAGGGCCGCTCGCTCGGGCAGGGAGGACGGCGGGGGTGCCGCCTTGGTGAGGGCGCGGGCCGAGCGGCCCACCGGGACCAGGGGGACGTCCACCTCGGCCAGGCGGCGCGCGAAGTCCTCGTCGGGCGGGGCGCACACCCGCACCCCGGCGCCGCGCTCCCGCAGCCGCACCGCGAGCCCCACCAGCGGTTCGACATCTCCACGCGACCCGTAGGTCGACAACAGCACACGCACGTCTCGCAGCTCCCCGTTTCGGCGGCTTCCGGGCCAGGCGGGCGATTCTGCGCCATCAGGGGGGCCTTGCCGCAAGGCCCCCCGTGCGCTATACGTTGAGAGTGGCGAGGAGTCCGGTGACTTCCTTGCCCTTTCTTTTTGCCGCCCGCCCCTGGTGCCCTCTCGCCGCTCCGGCCGCCGCGTGAGACTGAGGGCATGTGCCGGAGTATCAAGACGCTGCGTCCGCCCGTGCTGCCCGGTGAGGCCACGGAGGAGGACATCCACGCCGCCGCGCTGCAGTACGTGCGCAAGGTCTCGGGCTTCCGTGCCCCCGCCGCCCACAACCGTGAGGTCTTCGACGCCGCCGTGGAGGCCGTGGCCCGCGCCACCGCCGAACTGCTCGGCGGGTTGCGGGTGCGCGGGCACGCGTCACCCGCCGTTGAGGCGGCGGAAGAACGGCCGTAACACCGCGTCCGTAGCGTCGGGTGGGCGATCGGGCCGGTCGGCCAAGGGCGGATTCGGTCATGTTCTCGGGCTGCGGCGCGGTTCCGCATGCGACCCTACATGCCGTCGGGTCAGGGGCGGGGCCCTCACCAGAAGCGGAACGTTGGCCAAAAGTTGAACTTGCAAGTATTGGTGAGGCACTCCTAACCTGGGGCTTCCATTCGGTACCGCCGCCCCCACCGGCCCGCCTGTCCCCGGCGGGCTCGTCCGACACCGAGAGGGTCACCTCCCCATGCCTTCCGCTCGCTTCAGCACCGCGCAGCCCTATGTCCTCGGACTGTTCCGCATCGTCGTCGGCCTGCTCTTCACCGCGCACGGCGCCGCCTCGCTCTTCGGTGTCCTCGGCGGGGCGATGGGCACCCACGGCGGCACCGTCGCGGCCGGCACCTGGCCCGGCTGGTACGCGGCCGTGATCCAGTTGGTGGCCGGCGCCCTGGTGCTGGTCGGCCTCGGCACCCGCGGTGCCGCGCTGATCGCCTCGGGTTCGATGGCGTTCGCCTACTTCGACATCCACCAGCAGCACGCGCTGATGCCCATCCAGAACGGCGGCGAGCCGGCCGTCATGTTCTGCTGGGCCTTCCTGCTGCTGGTGTTCACCGGCTCCGGCGCCTTCGGTCTCGACCGGCTCTTCGCCCGGCGTGCGACGGGCCAGGGTGAGCCCGTCGCGGAGCAGGCCCCGGTGGCCGCGTGACGTTCCCCCCGGTGCCCTTCCCCGGTCGGACCGGGGAAGGGCACCGTCGTGTCCGGCCGGTTCCGTAGCCCCCCGCGCACCTCCTGTCACACCTTCGGCGTACGCTGTACGGCTGTCATCGGGGGAAGTGTCAGGAGAAGACGTGTTCGAGAGTGTGGGGTCGCTGGCGGCCGGACCGTGGATCTATGCCGTGGTGTCCCTGTCCGTGCTGCTCGACGTGTTCCTGCCGGTGCTGCCGAGCGGTGTGCTCGTCATCACGGCGGGCACGGCAGCGGCGGCGGGCTCGGGCGCGGCGACCGCGGCGACCGGCCGGGTCCCGCACGGGGTGCCGGACCTGCTGGCCCTGGTCCTCCTGGCGGCGGCGGCCTCGGTCCTCGGTGACCTGGTGGCCTACCGGCTGGCCTGGCGGGGCGGGGAGCGGCTCGACCGCGCGATAGCCCGCTCCCGGCGGCTGACCACCGCGCAGGAACGTCTCGGCGACGCCCTCGCCCGGGGCGGCGGCGCGCTGGTCGTCCTCGCCCGCTTCGCCCCCGCGGGGCGCTCGGTCGTCTCCTTCTGTGCCGGCGCCGCCCACCGCCGGGCCCGCGACTTCCTCCCCTGGTCCGCCCTGGCCGGCCTCTCCTGGGCCGCCTACAGCGTCGCCCTCGGCTACTTCGGCGCCCGCTGGCTCGGTGCCACCTGGCTGGCGACGGGAGTGTCGCTGGCCGCGCTGTTCGGGGCGGGCGCGGCGGCGGGGTATCTGATGCGACGCCGTCCGGTCGCCTGAGGGCGCGGCGGCGGTGCCGGGTCCCCCGGGGCCGCCGTGATCCCCGTCCGGCCGCGAGGTGCCGGGACGCCGTGGAGCCCGGCCGGAGCCGGCCGGGCTCTTCTCGGCGATGCCGACGGTGCTCGGCTCAGCAGCTCGCGAGGTCGTTCTGCAGCGCGGTCTTCTCCGCCGGGTCGACGGACAGGTTGTAGTAGTACTTCACCTGCACCCAGGCGCGGACGTAGGTGCAGACGTACGCGGTGCGGGACGGGATCCAGGTGGCCGGGTCCTGGTCGCCCTTGGACTGGTTGACGTTGTCCGTGACGGCGAGGAGCTGGGGGCGGGTGACGTCGTTGGCGAACGCCTGGCGCTGGGCCGTGGTCCACTTGCTCGCCCCGGAGTCCCAGGCCTCGGCCAGCGGCACGAGGTGGTCGATGTCCACGTCGGACGCGGCGGTCCAGGTCGCGCCGTCGTACGGCGAGTACCAGCTGCCGCTGGTGGCGGTGCACGCGGAGTCGGTGACGACGTTGGAGCCGTCCCGCTTGAGGATCCACTCGCGGGTGTTGCACGTGCCCTCGATCGTGATCCACGTCGGGAACTTGTCGCGGCTGTAGCCGGTGCGGTCCTCGGTGGCGACGGTGAGCTGGGAGAGGTAGCTGCGGGCGGTCGCCCCGGAGACCGGCGTGGGCAGGGCGGCGGAGGCGGTGGGGGAGTTGAAGAGCGCGGCGGTGGCGATCATTCCGGTGACGCCGGCGAGTACGCTGAGGCGTCGACGCGCGTAGAACTTGGACATGCGGAGAACTCCCTTGTGGGGGTGGGGTATTGGGCCACGAGTCAGGGAATGCTCGCGGCGTGGTCTTTCCGGAAGGTGAGCGCCCGGTAAGAAGTTAGTGACGTGGGCATGTCAAGGCAAGGTTTCCGGACCGGACTTTGCCGTCCCGTATCATGGGAGCCGCAGAAGGGGAGTAGCTCTTCGCCGGACCGTCGACATACTGCTCAGCCAGCCTGAGCCGGCGCCCGGAGGCGGACCCTCGGTACCGCCCAGCGAGACCTTCGGCAAGCAGTGCACGTCCGCCCGTCCCGGCGCGGACGCCGAGTGCGCTGCCGTGCCGAGGTGTTCTCGCAGCAAGCAGCACACTCTCGGCGGGGCGGCCCCGACCGATTGAGGACCCTTGATCAGCATCACCGTGACGGCGCTCGTCTTCGGCGTCATCTTCCTCGCCGAACTGCCGGACAAGACCGCGCTCGCCGGCCTCGTCCTCGGCACCCGCTACCGCGCGGGTTACGTCTTCGCGGGCGTCGCCGCCGCCTTCCTGGTGCACGTCGTGCTCGCCGTCGCGGCCGGCAGTGTGCTCACCCTGTTGCCCCAGCGCCTCGTGCACGCCGTCACCGGCCTGCTCTTCCTCGGCGGCGCCGCGATGCTGCTGTTCGGCAAGGGCGAGGAGGAGGAAGAGATCAAGAAGCCCGCCGACCAGACCTTCTGGAAGGTCGCGGGCACCGGCTTCATGCTCATCCTGGTCGCCGAGTTCGGTGACCTCACCCAGATCATGACCGCCAACCTCGCCGCCCGCTACGACGACCCGATCTCCGTCGGCCTCGGCGCGGTGCTCGGCCTGTGGGCCGTCGCCGGACTCGGCATCGTGGGCGGAAAGGCCCTGATGAAGAAGGTGCCGCTGCGGCTGATCACGCAGATCGCGGCGCTGCTGATGCTGGGCCTCGGCGCCTGGAGCCTGTACGAGGCGGTCGCGGGCTGAGCTGAACGTCAGGTGAATCATCGCCGTGGGTGGTGGCGGGAAGGGCGTCGGGTTTTGTACCGTAGGAAAACAAAGTGGCTCCCGCCCGTTTTCCCTGACCGGCGGGCGGGGCCGCCTTGTCCCTCCCCGCATCGTCGGTGCGGGGCCTCTCGTTCCTGGAGCCACCGCCGATGACGGCCACCCCCACGCCCGCCCGCACTGTCCTCGACACCCGCGCCCTGCTGCTCGACATGGACGGCACCCTCGTCAACTCGGACGCGGTGGTCGAACGGGTCTGGCGGCGCTGGGCCGGGCGGCACGGGCTGGACGGCGACGCGGTGATGAAGGTCGTCCACGGCCGGCAGGGGCACGCCACCATGGCCGCGCTGCTGCCCGACCGGCCCGTGGAGCAGAACCTCGCCGAGAACGCGCGCATGCTCGCCGAGGAGACCGCCGACATGGACGGCGTGGTCGAGATCGCCGGCGCGGCCGCCTTCCTCGCCGCGCTCCGTGAGCTGCCGCACGCCCTGGTGACCTCGGCGGACGTCGGCCTGTCCACCGCCCGTGTGCGCGCCGCCGGGCTGCCGCTGCCCGAGGTCCGCGTCACCGCCGAGTCGGTCGGCGCGAGCAAGCCGGACCCGGAGGGATTCCTCAAGGGCGCGGCCGAACTGGGTGTCGCCCCGGCCGAGTGCGTCGTCTTCGAGGACTCCGGCGCGGGCATCGCGGCGGGGCGGGCCGCGGGGATGACCGTGGTGGGGGTCGGGCCCCGGGCGGCCGCCCATGGTCCCGACGTCGTCGTGCCGGACCTCACCCGGGTGCGGGTGGAGGGCCTGCCGGGCGGCGGGATCCGGCTGCGCATCGGCTGACGGCCGCGCCGCCGGCCGGGGTGCGCGGGCTCACGGCCCCGACGTCTCCGCCTCCAGGCTCGCCCGCGTCCGCGGTCCGTACACCCCCGGGGGGTCGTCCTGGACGCCCCGGGCCGCCTGGTACGTGCTGACGGCGTACTCCACGCGGCGCGTGTAGACGCCGTCGATGTCACCCTCGTACAGGTTCAACTGCCACAGCCGGTACTGGAGTTCGGTGACCTGCGGGCCGGAGTCCCCGCGTTCGAGGACCGCCGCGCTCGCCGGGGTGTCCGGTGCGGAGGCGGTGGGGGAGGGGCTGCGGGCCGGCGCACGGCTCGGGGTCGGGGTCGGTGTCGGTGGCGGAGCGGACGACCGGGCCGGGGCGGCCGAGGGGCTCCGCGGGGGCAGGGGCGCTGATCGCGCGGTCGACCGGGAGGGGCCGGAGGCGCCGTGCGCCGAGGGGGTCGCCGTAACCGGCGGCGGCACGTCCGGGACGCTCTCCCTGACCTCCGGGGCCGCGTCGTCCCGGGTCGGCGAGTGGTAGGAGAACAGCGCGAGACCGGTCGCCGCGAGGGCCGCCGCGCCCGCGCCCGCGGCGGCGATCGACGCCGTACGGCGCAACCGGCGGCGCCGGCCGTGCCCCCGAAGCACCTGCGGCTCCTCGGGGGGCTCGGGCTCGCGGGAGCCCTCCGCGAAGAGCCGTACGGCGGCCCCCGCCACCGGGCGCAGCGGCACCGTGGTCTCGGCGGGCCCGACGTCCTCGCCGTCCCCGGGCCCCACGTCCACGTAGGGCCGGATGCGCAGCGGGTCGAAGTCCTCCGCCGCTGCCGCCTCCGCCGTGCGCGTCCGGTGCAGCGCCTCGGCCGTGCGCGCGGTGCAGTCGCAGGCCGGGGCGCCCCCCGCGCCCCTCGGTGTGCCGCACTCCGGGCAGGCCGTGCCCTTCTCCCCGGTCACGTTCGTCCCCTCCCCTGGAAACCCCCGGCCGCCCCCGGAACCCCCGGCAGCCCTTGCGGGCCCCGGACCTCCGGCAGCCCCTGCGAGCCCCGGACCTCCGGCAGCCCGTGAAGCCTTCGCGGCCCCGAAAGTCCGCCGAAGCCACACAGGGTAGGCCCATTCCCTCCCCATCCGCAGGACTCGACAGGCCGCAAACGGTGACACCGACCAGGATGGGAGGTGACATCCCAGCCCCCAGCCCCGGGAGGTCCCCATGGTCCTGGACGCGCACGGTGCGGCGAAGGACGTGAGCGGGGACGAGCGCGTGGCGCGTGGCGTGTTCGTCCCGATCGGGGCGCTGCTCCTCGGGCTGCTGCTCGCCGCGCTCGACCAGACCATCGTGTCGACCGCGTTGCCCACCATCGTCAGCGACCTCGGCAGACTTGAGCACCTGTCCTGGGTGGTGACCGCCTATCTGCTGGCCTCGACCGCCGCGACCCCGCTGTGGGGCAAGCTCGGCGACCAGTACGGGCGCAAGAAGCTGTTCCAGACCGCCATCGTGATCTTCCTGGTCGGCTCGGCGCTGTGCGGCATGGCGCGGGACATGCCCCAGCTGATCGGCTTCCGCGCGCTCCAGGGCCTGGGCGGCGGCGGGCTGATGGTGCTGTCGATGGCCATCGTCGGCGACATCGTGCCGCCCCGCGACCGGGGCCGCTACCAGGGCCTGTTCGGAGCCGTGTTCGGTACGACCAGCGTGCTCGGACCGCTGCTGGGCGGGCTGTTCACCGAGCATCTGAGCTGGCGCTGGGTGTTCTACGTCAATCTGCCCGTCGGCATCGTGGCGCTCGCGGCGATCGCCGCCGCCCTGCACACACCGGTGCGCGGCGAGCGCCACGTCATCGACTACCTCGGCACCTTCCTGATCGCCTGCGTCGCCACCTGCCTGGTCCTCGTGGCCTCGCTCGGCGGCATCACCTGGGCCTGGGGCTCGCCACAGATCACCGCGCTCGCGGTGCTCGGCGTGCTGCTCGCGGCCGTGTTCGTGGCCGTGGAGCGCCGGGCGGCCGAACCGGTGCTGCCGCCGGGGCTGTTCGGCATCCGCACCTTCACCCTCGCCGCCGCCATCAGCTTCATCGTCGGCTTCGCCATGTTCGGCGCGATGACCTATCTGCCGACCTTCCTCCAGGTCGTGCACGGCGTCTCCCCGACCATGTCCGGTGTGTACATGCTGCCGATGGTCGTCGGGCTGCTGCTGTCCTCCACGGTCTCCGGGCAGATCGTCAGCCGCACCGGCCGCTGGAAGGTCTTCCCGGTCACCGGCACCGCCGTCACCACCATCGGGCTGCTCCTGCTGCACCGGCTGGACGAGACCAGCCCCACCGCCGAGATGAGCGCCTACTTCTTCGTCTTCGGCCTCGGCCTCGGCCTGGTCATGCAGGTCCTGGTGCTGATCGTGCAGAACGCCGTCTCGTACGAGGATCTGGGCGTGGCCACCTCCGGGGCCACCTTCTTCCGCTCCATCGGCGCCTCCTTCGGCGTCGCCGTCTTCGGCTCCGTCTTCGCGAGCCGCCTGGGCGACAAGCTCACCGCCGCCCTCGCGGGCGTCCCGCTGCCGCCCGGGGTGAACACGGACACGCTCAAGTCCGACCCGCGCGGCATCGCGGGGCTGCCGCCGGCCGTGCGCCCCGCCGCGCTGCACGCCTACGCGTCGTCCATCACCGACGTCTTCCTCTACGCCGCCCCCGTCGCCCTCCTCGGCTTCCTGCTGGCGTGGCTGCTGAAGGAGGACCGGCTGCGCGGCTCGGTCACCGCGCCGGACGCCTCCGAGACCCTCGCGCCCAACCCGGTCGAGCGGTCCTCCTACGACGAGGCGTGCCGCGCCCTGTCCGTGCTCGGCACCCGCGAGGGGCGTCGCGACGTCTACCGGGACATCACGGAGCGGGCGGGGTACGACCTCCTGCCCGCGGCCAGCTGGCTGCTGCTGCGCATCCGCCGCAACGGCTCCGTCGAACCCGGGGTGCTCGCCGAGCGCAGCCCCGTCCCGCTGGAGGCCGTTCTCGACGCCGCCCGCCAGGTCGAGGAGCGGCGGCTGGCCGAACGCCAGGGCCTGGACCTGTACCTGACAGCGAGCGGGCGCGAGGCCGCCGAACGGCTCGCCGTGGCCCGCGAGGAGTCGCTGGCCGAGCTGCTCGGCGACTGGTGGCAACCGGGCCGCTCCACGGACCTGCCGAAACTGGTCAGGGAACTGTCCGCCGAACTGTGCGGCGCCGAGCGTGAGCGCCCGCACAAGGCCTCCGGGCACGGGCTCAGTTGACCAGCTCCTTGCGGAACCAGTGCTCGGCGTACTCGTCGCGGTTGTGCGGGCCGGTCTCGGTGTAGCCGAGGCGGGCGTACAGGGCGCGCGCCTCGACCAGGTCGCCGCGGGTGTCGAGGACCAGCCGCCGGGCGCCGAGCGCGCGGGCGGCCTCCTCGGCCGCGGTCACCAGCAGCGCGGCGCCGCCCGTGCCGCGCATGCCCTCGGCCACGAACACCCGGGTCAGCTCGGCGGTCCCGTGCTCCAGGAGCCGTACGCCCGCGCTGCCCGCCGCCTCACCGCCGTACCACCCCACCAGCAACCGGCCGGTCGGCGGCGTGAGTTCGGCGCCCGTGGTGGCCGCGATCTCCCGCTCCAGCTCCGCCGGGTCGGTGCGGTGGCCCTCGTGCAGCAGGTACCAGCGGTCGCTGACCTCGGTGTAGTACGCCCGCCAGAGCGCGGTGGCGACCGGCGAGCCGGGGGCCTCCGGACTGATCGTCCACTTCGTCATGGGGGCCATTGTGGGGCGGGGCCCCGGAGCGGTCCGAACGGTTTTCCGCGCCGGCCGCCCCGGTGCCGTTTGTGGAAGGGGTTCCGGGTGACCCGGGTGGAGACCGGCCCGCCGGGCCGGTCCGCGATCCGAGCGGAAGGCAACCATGTCCACAGGCTTGATCATCTTGCTGGTCGTGATCGTGGCACTCGTGGTCGTCGCCGCGCTGGTCACCTTGCTGATCGGCCACCGCAGCGGCGGCGGTCCCGGTCTGAAGCGGCGCTTCGGTCCCGAGTACGAGCGGACCGTGGCCGCCCACGACGGGGACAAACGGGCCGCCGAACGCGAGCTGAACGAACGCGTCGAACGCCACGGCGACCTGCGCGAGCGGCCCCTCTCCCGCGAGGAGCGGGACCGTTACACCGCCCGCTGGGCGAGCGTCCAGGAACATTTCGTGGAGTCCCCGCGGCAGGCGGTGGCCGAGGCCGACCAGCTGCTCGGGGAGGTCGCCCAGGTGCGCGGCTACCCCGGCGGCGGCCGCTACGACGAGCAGCTCGCCGCGCTGTCCGTGCACCACGCCGACCACGTCGACGGCTACCGCCGGGTACACCGGATGGCACGGGCCGCCGGGGCGGGCGGCACGGGCACCGGGACCGAGGAGATGCGGTCGGCCCTGGTCGGCGCGCACGAACTCTTCGACGAGCTGACCGGCGTCGGCGGCGGCGCCTCGACGTCCGGCCGGCACCGGGCGGCCTGAGCCGCCGCTGGCCGGACGGCGCTCCTGACCGCCGGGCCGGAGGGCCCGACTACCGAGAAGGGACGAGAACCATGCCGGACAGGAGGAACGGACCCGGTGACGAGCGGTTCCCCACGGGCCGCTACGCCCGTCCGCCGGACGACGAGTGGGTGCCGGAGGCCGAGCAGACCGAGCCCCTGGAGCCGGGCGAGCGGCCGATGGGACGACCGGCGCGGGGGGAGCGGCTGCAACCGGGGGATCGGGCGCCCGGGGAGCGGATGCCGGGCGAGCCGCGCGGGGTCCGGCCGCCCCCGCCGCCCGGCCCCGCGGGGATCGACGACCGCGGCACCGCCGGCCCCTCGGGCGCGGCGGCCGGCCGGGACCGCTCGACGACCGCGGGCGGCGGGCCCGACCTGGGTACGCCCGCGCCCGCCCCGGACACGGCGCGGATGCCGGACGACGGTCTCGGCGCGCCCTCACCCGGTGACGTCACCGCACGGGAGGCGGGCACCACCGAGGGCACCGCGCCGGACGCCTGGCCGACGGCACCGGGGGTCACCCGGGCTCCGTCGGGCGCCGGAGCCCCGCTGCTGCCGCACGAGGAGGCCGAGCGGTGGGAGCAGCGGATGCGGCAGGTGGCGGCCGGGTTCGTGGACCGGCCCCGGGTGGCCGTGGAGGAGGCCGACCGGGCGCTGGAGGAGATCGCCACGCGGTTCGGCGAGGCCGTGAACCGGCGCCGCCGCTCCCTGCGGACGTCCTGGGCGGACACCGGGGAGCAGGGACCGGCGAACGAGGCCGACACCGAGCAGCTGCGGCTGGCGCTGCGGGACTACCGGGACCTGGCGGGACGGCTGCTGCACTTCTAGCGCGTCAGGCGCCGTCCGGCCCCCTGAGCCGCCGCCGCTCCCGTACGACCTCCTCCACGTCGTACGGCTTCTTCCCCAGTGGGGGACCCGGCGGCGGCTTGAACATCATGTCGCGGATCTTGACGTTGACGTCCTCGATGATCTTCCGGGCGATCCGCTCCGAGGGGGCCGCGTACGCCGCCGCCAGCGCGTCCTCGGCCTCCTTGCGCAGGGCCAGCGCGGGCGGCAGCACCGCGAGGCCCTCGCGCGCCATCTTCCGCTTGACCCACCACAGTTCGTCGTACGTGGAGTCGATCTCGGCGGGCAACGGCTCGCCCACTCCGGGCAACTGCTCGAACTCGCCGCGTGCCTGCGCGTCCTGGATCTGTTTGTCGACCCAGCTCTCGAACGGCACGCCGGGTGGCTTTCGCTCGGTCATGACCCCATTGTGCCGGACGCGGTCCGGCGGGGCGTTCTATCATGCGGCGGCGGCGCGCAGGGCAACCGCCCGTCGCGCAACGACGTTTCAGGGGGAACGCAGGTGCTCGAACTCACCATGGCCGCCGTGTCCGCGGCCGACGCGGGGGCCACCGCCGGCATGACGATGGCGGAGGCGCCGAGCGAGCCGGGCGCGGTGCTGCGGGTCGGCCGGGACGCCGCCGCGTGCCGGCTGGTCACCCCCGAGGAGTGGCTGTTCGTCTCCCGCGTCCACCTGGAGTTCTCCTGCGGGGCCGACGGCGCCTGGCGGGTGACCTGGCTGCGCGGCTCCCAGCCCGACCCGGCGTCCGAGGTGCGGCTGACGGCCGGGGAGTCCGTACAGCTCCTGGTCTACGGCGCGACGGTGCCGCTTCCGCGCGGGGGCTCGGGCGAGATCGTCGTCCAGGACCGCACGGCGCCCCGCAGCGTCAACGTCGGCTTCTACCACGAGGTTTGAGAAGCGGGCCGGTACGAAGGTCAGCCCAGCACGCGGGCGAGCGCGAAGCCGTCGTAGCCCTTGGTACCGACCGTCTGGATGGCCGTGCCGCTGAGCCTCGGGTGGGAGGAGATCAGCTCGATCGCGTCACGGGTGCCGACCACGTCCGGCTCGGTGCTGTCCGGGTCGGCGACGCGGCCGCCGCGCACCACGTTGTCCAGGACGATCAGGCTGCCCGCGCGGGTGAGGCGCAGCGCCCACTCCACGTAGTGGGCGTTGTTGGCCTTGTCCGCGTCGATGAAGACCAGGTCGAAGGGGGCCGGGTTCTCGTCGGCGAGCTTGGGCAGCGACTCCAGGGCCGGGCCCACCCGCACCTCCGCGATCCGGTCCAGGCCCGCGCGGGCGATGTTGCGGGTGGCCACCTCGGCGTGCCGGGCGCTGTACTCCAGCGTGACCAGCCTGCCGTCCTCGGGCAGCGCGCGGGCCAGCCAGATCGTGCTGTAACCGCCGAGCGTGCCGATCTCCAGGATGGTGCGCGCGCCCTGCACCTGGGCGAGCAGCTGGAGCAGCTTTCCCTGGGCCGCGGTGACCCCGATGGGCGGCAGCCCCGCGGCGTCGTTCTCCCGCAGGGCCGCCCGCAGTGCCTCGTCGTCGGGCGAGAGGTTGCTGATGAAGTAGTCGTCGACGTCGTCCCAGAGCTGCTGCCCGCTCATGCGCCTGCCGCCTTTCCCGAGTGCCTGCCGAGGCCGCTGGCCCGCTGCCGCCTCCGATCATCTCAGTTGGGGCGCGGGGAAGGGAGAGGAATCGGTCGGGGTCGGGGGATCAGACGAGGGGAGGGGGAGGGGAGACGGGCGGTGGCGGGAGCACCGGGCGCCGTGAGCGCCGTACGACCACGACGGCGATCGCGGCCGCGAGCAGTACGGCGAGGCCGGCGACCGTGAGCAGCCAGGCCGGGACGCCCGCGATCCGGTCCAGCTCCTCGTCGTCGATCACCTGCCGCACCGGGGTGTCCGTACCGGCCCGGCGCAGCTCGTGGTCGCCCGAGATGCGGGCGGGCTGCGGGAACCGCTGGGTGAGCGCGGTCAGGTACGGCGCCCCGTGGGCGAGGGTGCCGAGGGCTCCGCGCGGGGCGTCGAGGCGGCCGGCGAAGACCGTGCGGGGCGGGAGACCGCCGATCGACGTGCTCGGCTCCATGCGGTGGGCGGCGAGGACGTACAGGCCGAGCGACTGCGGGGTGCTCGCCAGCCGGGACAGGCGCATCGGGTAGACGGGGCGGTCGGCGGCGAAGGTGAGGTGGAGCGGGTCGAGGGCGCCCGCGAGGGCCGTGCCCTCGGCGTCCGGGGCGAGGCGGACGGCCACGTACTCCCAGTGTTCCGCCACGTACGGTCGGAGGGCCGTCCTCAGGCGGGCGGGGAGTGCGAAGCCGTTCGCGCGCAGCCAGTCCTCCAGGGCCGCCGGGTCGGTCGCGGTCAGCCGTGCCACGTCGAACGGGCCGAGCCGCTGCCGTCCGACGACGCCCACGGCACCGGCACCGGGCGCCGGTGCGGCCGCGGCGCCGTCCGCGTGGTCGTCGAAGGGCCAGTCGCCGCCTCGCGGCCAGAAGTGGTGCCGGGTGCGGTGCACCGGCGCGACGGCCCGTGCCAGCTGGTCGAAGACGGCGGGGTCGGCGAGGCGGACGGTGGCACGGTGCGGGACGGGCATGATCCAGGCGGCGCGGTGGGCGTCGCCGGTGACGGTCAGCCGCATGACGATCTGCTCCTGGCGGCCGTCCCAGCGCAGGACGGACTGCTCGTCGGACACCGCGATCTGCTGGGCGGGGTCCACGACCATGGCGCCGCAGCCGCAGGCCCATGCGGGCGAGAGGAACCAGGTGAGCTGGATGCCGAGGAGTGTGAGTACGACCGCGAGTACGCGTGCGGCTCGGATTCTGCGCATGTCCCGTCCCCCGTGTTGCGGTTACGCAGGGGAGAGACGAGGCCCGTGGGGTTCCGGTTCCGGAACCGGGGCTCCCCCAAGGGGCGCGGGGAACCGCGCGACCGGCCTCCACGGTGTCGCGCCCGGCGCCACGCCCCGCGCCCCCGCGGCGGCTACCGGCCCTCTACCGCCGGGGCGGAACCCGGCAGCGGGCGCCCCGCCGACTCCGACATCCGCCACACCGCGAACCCACCGACGACCGCGGCGGCCATCATGTGGTGGGCGGGCATCATCATGTTCCCGGTCGCACCGATCAGCGCCGTCACCACCAGCGGCGTCGTCCCGCCGAACAGCGACACGGACACGTTGAACCCGATGGACTGCGACCCGTACCGCACCCGCGTCGGGAACAGCGGCCCCGTACGACGGCGGTGACAACGCCTGAACCCCCGCGCACCCTCGTCATCCGGACAAAAGGACAGTGGACGTCAGGTGAATCGGGGGCTGCCTGCGTCCCCTTCCGAGGGGTCTGCGAGCCTCGTAGGGTTGCGCAGAGGTGACCCGGCGTGAACGACGCACGGCCGGGACGAAAACGGGGCGGGAGGCCGACGAGGCGTGGCGAACGTGGAACAGGGCGGGGGACCGAGGGACGGCTTCGGAACCGCGGACGCCGAAGGACGGCTGCGCGCGGCGCGGCTCGCGCTGTGGGCGGTGGCCGCGATCCTCGCGGTCCGGCAGATGACCGCCGTCCTCACCAGCCCGAGCGGCAAACGCCTCGTCGATCTGGAGACCTGGGTCGGCCCGAACGGCGTCCTGGACGTCAAGGGCTCCCTCTACGACTCCACGCGGTTCACCGGCACCCCCTTCGCCGGGCTCGTGCTCAAGCCGCTCACCCGCGCCGCGGAGGCCGCCCTCGGCTGGAGCTGGACCTTCGGCAGCCTGCTGCTGGTGGTCGCGCTCGGCATGATCGCCGCGCGGGCGCTGCCGCAGCCGGTGAGCCGCCGCACCTCGCTGCTGGCCGCACCGGTCGCGATCAGCCTGCTCATGGTCTCGCTGCCGGTGCGCAACGCGCTCTGGCTCGGCCAGACCAGCATCCTCCCGGTGCTGCTGGTGCTGCTCGGCTGCTTCACCGTGCGGGGGGAGCGGGCGAGCGGGCTGTGCCTGGGCCTGGCCGCGGCGCTCCAGCCCACGATGCTGCTCTTCGCGCCCCTGCTGTGGTTCACCGGCCGCCGCCGGGCCGCCCTCACCGGGGCCGGCACCTTCACCGCGCTGACCGCGCTCGCCTGGGCCGCGCTGCCGCACGACTCCGTCACCTACTGGCTCCAGCACACGGCCGGCGTGGGCCTCGGCGGCAAGGCCGACGCCCTCGGCAACCAGTCCCTGCACGGCGCCCTGCTGCGCCTCGGCCTCACCGGCCCGCTGGAGATCACGCTCTTCCTGCTGCTCGGCGCGGCCGTCTCCACCCTCGCCCTGCGCCGCGCGGTCCGCTACGCGCACGACGGCCAGCTGCTGCTCGCCGTGGCGATCACCGGGTGTGCCGCGGTCGCCGTGTCGCCCACCACCTGGCAGCACCAGCTGCTGTGGCTGCTGCTCGCGGTCGTCGGCCGGGTCGGGCGCCGGGCCTCGGACCGCACCGTGTGGCCGGTCGCGGTGGTGCTGGTGATGACCCTGCCGGCGAAGATGATGCTGCCGAACACCCCGGCGCTGTACGCGCTGCGCGACGACCTGGTCCTGGTCGCGGCGCTGGCCGCCGCCACCGCCGTACCGTTCCTGTCGCGCACCTCGCCGTACTACCGCAAGCCCGTCCCCACCGAGTACGCCCCCCCGGTCCCCGCCCGCTTCCGGAACATCCCCCTGCTCCCCTTCCTCCGCCGGGTCCTCACCCGCCCCAACCTCCTCCTGGAGTTGCTGCTGATCCGCGTCGTGTACGCCGCGTACGCGCAGGTCCGGCTGGCCGCGGGCGCGAGCGGCGACGACCGGGGCCGGGTGGCCGCGGAGCACCACGGGCGGATCGTGGTCGACATCGAGCGGTTCCTGCACATAGACATCGAGCACTGGCTCAACCACACGGTCGCGGGGATCGGCTGGCTGCGGGGCTTCCTCGACTTCTACTATGAGTCCTTCCACTTCGTGCTCCCGCTCACGGTCCTCGCGGTCCTCTACTGGCGCCGGCCCGTCGACTACCGCTGGGCCCGCACCTCCCTCGGCTTCGCCACCTTCCTCGCCCTGATCGGCTTCTGGCTCTTCCCGCTGGCCCCGCCGCGCCTGATGCCGGGCCTCGGCTTCATCGACACGGTGCACGGCGCGCAGGACCTCGCGCACCCGGACTACGGCGCGATGACGGCCCTCACCAACCAGTACGCGGCGATGCCGTCCCTGCACTTCGGCTGGTCCCTGTGGTGCGGCGTGGTCATCGCCGTCCTCGCCCCCAGGTGGTGGATGAAGGCCCTCGGCCTCCTCCACCCCTTCTTCACCGTCTGCGCCATCCTCGCCACCGCCAACCACTGGGTCCTCGACGCGGCCGGCGGCGCGCTGGTCGTCTCCGCCGGCTTCGCCCTGTCGTACGTGGTCCAGGGCCCGAGGGCGGCGAGGGCCCCGAGGCTCACGCCGACGGGACTGATGGAACCGGTGCCGGTGAAGTAGCGGGCCGGTGGGCACCCGCCGGCCCCGTCGGCGGTGCCCGCCGGTCCGCTACAGGCGCTGGATGATCGTGCCCGTTGCCAGGCCGCCGCCCGCGCACATCGTGATCAGGGCGAACTCCTTGTCCGTGCGCTCCAGTTCGTGCAGGGCCGTGGTGATCAGGCGGGCGCCCGTCGAGCCGACCGGGTGGCCGAGGGCGATCGCCCCGCCGTTGACGTTGACCTTGGAGAGGTCCTGCTCGAAGACCTGGGCCCAGCTCAGGACCACGGACGCGAACGCCTCGTTGATCTCCACGAGGTCGATGTCCCCGAGGGACATCCCCGCCTTGCCCAGCACCGCGCGTGTCGCGTCGATCGGGCCGTCGAGGTGGAAGTGCGGGTCGGCGCCGACCAGTGCCTGGGCGACGATGCGGGCCCGGGGCCTGAGCTTCAGCGCGCGGGCCATCCGCTTGGAGGTCCACATGATCGCCGAGGAACCGTCGGAGATCTGCGACGAGTTGCCCGCCGTGTGCACCGCCGACGGCATCACCGGCTTGAGCCGGGCCAGCGCCTCCATGGACGTGTCCCGGAGCCCCTCGTCCCTGTCGACCAGGCGCCACATGCCCTGACCGGCGTACTGCTCCTCCTCCGTCGTGGGCACCTGCACCGCGAACGTCTCCCGCTTGAACCGCTCCTCCGCCCACGCGAGCGCCGCCCGCTCCTGGGACCGCAGTCCGAACGCGTCGACGTCCTCGCGTGTCAGCCCCCGATGGCGCGCGATCCGCTCCGCCGCCTCGAACTGGTTGGGCAGGTCGACGTTCCACTCGTCGGGGAAGGGCTTCCCGGGCCCGTGCTTGGACCCGGACCCGAGCGGCACCCGGGACATCGCCTCCACGCCGCAGCTGATCCCGACGTCGATGACGCCCGCCGCGACCATGTTGGCCACCATGTGCGACGCCTGCTGCGAGGACCCGCACTGGCAGTCCACGGTCGTCGCGGCGGTCTCGTACGGCAGCCCCACGGTCAGCCACGCGGTGCGCGCGGGGTTCATGGACTGCTCGCCGGCGTGGGTCACCGTGCCGCCGACGATCTGCTCGACCGCGTCGGCGGGGATACCGGTACGGCCGAGGAGTTCACGGTAGGTCTCGCCCAGCAGACAGGCGGGGTGCAGGTCGGCGAGCGCGCCGCCGCGCTTGCCGATCGGGGTACGGACGGCTTCGACGATCACGGGTTCCGCGGCCATGCGTGCGGGTCCTCTCCGAGAGGGCTCTCCTCCAGAACTAGAACGCGTACTAGTTCTGTGGTGCAGTCTGCGGACGTGGCGTCCGTCACCGCAAGGGTCTTGCAGTCGCCGAAGTCGTGATCTGCACGAATTCCGCACGGATTGGCCGGACCCCGCCCCTCGTCGGTCCTGGAACCCGTTATTACGTTCGAGCCTCGGCTGATGGCCCGTCAGATGGCTGGAGTCGCCGATGCCCTGCCCCGCGCTGCCCGACGTCTTCGACATCACCCGCGATCCAACCCCCACCTCGGCTTCGGCGGCGGTGGTCCCCACTACTGCGTCGGCAAGTCACTCGCGGTGCTGGAGATCGACCTCGTCTTCGGCGCCATAGCCGACGCCCTGCCCGGTCTGAGGCTCGTCGACGCCCCGTGCCGGCTGTGCTCGGCCTGGATCAACGGCGTCAAAGAGCTTCGGGTGACCGCCGGTTGAGGGGCTACTCCGCGCCGGAGGCGGCGACCGCCAGCACCGCCGAGGCGGCGGCCGCGATCAGCAGCGGGATGCCCAGGCCGTGGTGCAGCACCAGCCACGCGCCGAGGGACGCGCCGCCGAGCATGGCGACCACCGAGGCCGTACGGCGCGGGGAGCGGTGCCCGGTGCCGTTGCCGAGCCGGGAGTCGGCGGCCAGGCCCGTCAGGGTCATCGTCAGCACCGTGGTCGTCAGATCGGGCACCCCGAGCCTGCGGACCGTCGCGTTGCGCACACCCATCGCGAAGGCCGTGAGGGCGATGAGGGCGTAGACCGTGCCGGCCCGGCCCGGCCAGGCGAAGGCGGCCGCCGCCGACAGCCCCACCAGGGCCGCCTCGGCCGCCAGGGTCAGCCGCGCCCACCGGCGCCGGGACCCGCCCCCGAACCGTGCCGCCGCCCGGCCGCCCACCACCGCGCCGGCGAGGAAGGAGGCCAGCGAGGTGGCGGTGTGCGGCACGGAGAACCCGGGCGCCCCGGCCGCCGCGAAGCCCAGCACCACCACGTTGCCGGTCATGTTCGCCGTGAAGACCCTGCCCAGGCCCAGATAGCTGACGGCGTCGATCAGGCCGCTCACCACGGTCAGCGAGAGCAGGACGAGCACCAGGCGCAGCCCGCGCGCCTCCGGGTCCGGCGCGGCGGCCACTGGTTCGGGCGTCGTCGGCGGGGTCGGCGGTGTCGTCACGGTTCCTCCGGTTCGCCGGACGGGCGGGGTGGGACAACTCCACCACGAGTCCGGCGGCACGACCCGGAAACGCGGACGCACCCTCGCCGTGTGGGGCGAGGGTGCGTCCGCTCGGTCCGGGGGCCGCCGCCCCCGGGAGTCCGGCCGGCTCAGTACCAGCCGTTGGCCTGCCAGAAGGACCAGGCCTTGGCCGGGCTGCCGTAGCGGGAGTTCATGTAGTCCAGGCCCCACTTGATCTGGGTGGCCGGGTTGGTCTTCCAGTCGGAGCCGGCCGACGCCATCTTGGAGCCCGGCAGCGCCTGGACCAGGCCGTAGGCGCCGGAAGAGCTGTTGGTGGCGGTCGGGTTCCAGCCGCTCTCGTGCTGGACGATCTTGCTGAACGCGTTGAACTGCGCGGCGTCCGGGATCATCCTGTGCGCGATCGCCTGAGCCGAGGAGGCCGAGGCCGGGGCGGCCTGGGCCGGCGCCGCGGACAGCGCCATACCCGCGGTGGCGGCGGCCACGGCGGCGACGGTGAGGGCCTTCTTCGGGGACGCGATGCGACGGATGAAGGAGACGGACACGGAGCACCTCTTGCGTCGGGGACGGGGGGATCACCGGCGCGAACCCCTGAGGGCTCGTCGTGCCCGGCGACGGCGTCCAGACAAGCAGCCCGGGAATCCGTCCGCAATCACCCCTTTTACTAGTTGTGGCCGGAAGGGTCGGTCATGCTCCCTTTGTGACGTGGGTCGCAAAGCGCAGGTCGGAAGGGGTGCCCGAAGGTGCGTATCGGACAAAAGGAGCTACGATCCCGGTTCGTAGGTGAGCTGCGTCATGTGGGGGGCCTCACCGGCCCGCTCACCGTGTGGGTACGGCCCCTCACGCCATGGGACCGTCGAACGTGACCGGCGTCTCGAAGGCGGCCCGCCGGGTGGCCCGGCGCAGGGCGCGCAGCACCGCGGGGCCGAGCGCGCAGGTCAGCACCACCGTGCACAGGGCCCGGCCCAGGTCCCAGCCGAGGGAGGTGGCGAGGCAGTAGGCGACGAAGCGGGCCAGGTTGGCGGCCACCGAGGCGTGCGGATGGAAGGAGATGCCGGAGGCGGTGGCACTCATGAAGGGCCAGCCGGCCAGGTTCATGACCGTGCCGTAGGCGAGGGCGGCGAGGAAGCCGTACCCGGCCAGCAGCAGCATCTCGGCCCGGCCGCGCAGCCGCACCGGGCCCGGCAGCAGGCCCGCGCCCATCGCGAACCAGCCCATCGACAGCATCTGGAACGGCAGCCAGGGGCCGACGCCGCCGGTCAGCAGCGCGGACGCGAACATCGTCACCGAGCCCAGCGCGAAGCCGAAGCCGGGGCCGAGGACGCGGCCGCTGAGCACCAGCAGGAAGAACATCGGCTCGATCCCGGCGGTGCCCGCGCCGATCGGGCGCAGCGCGGCACCGGTGGCGGCGAGCACGCCCAGCATCGCCACCGCCTTCGGGCCGAGGTCCGACTCCGAGATCGTCGCCGCGACCACCGCCACCAGCAGGATCAGCAAACCCGCGAACAGCCAGGGCGCGTCCTGGGAGTGCGCGCTGAGCCGGGAGGCGGGCGGGGCGAGGAAGGGCCAGCCGAACGCGACCACACCGACCGCGGTGACGAGGGCGAGCGCGGCGACGGAGCGGGGGCCGAGGCGGACGGCGCGGACGCGGGGGGACGCGGGCGGGGGCGGGGTCATCGCAGGGCCTCCCGGACCTCGGCCACGGTCAGCCACTGCTGGGGGGCCAGGATCTTGGTCACCTGCGGGGCGAAGGAGGGGGAGGAGACCACGATCTCCGCCGTCGGGCCGTCCGCGATCACCTCGCCCTCGGCCAGCAGCACCACCCGGTCGGCGATCTCCGCGGCCAGCTCCACGTCGTGCGTGGCCAGCACGATCGCGTGCCCCTCGGCGGCGAGTTCGCGCAGCGCGGTCACCAGGCGGGCCTTCGCGGCGTAGTCCAGGCCGCGGGTCGGCTCGTCCAGGAGGAGCAGGGGCGGGCGGGCGGTCAGTACGACGGCCAGCGCGAGCGCGAGGCACTGGCCCTCGGAGAGGTCGCGGGGATGGGTGTCGTCGGCGATGCCCGGCAGGAGCCGGGAGAGGAGGGCGCGGCAGGTGCCGGGGGGCGCGTCGGCGTCCTGGTCGGCGGCGGCGCACTCCGTCGCCACGGTGTCGGCGTAGAGCAGGTCCCTCGGTTCCTGGGGGACCAGGCCGACGTGGCGGATCAGTTCGCGGGGCGGGGTGCGGTGGGGGGTGGCGCCGCCGACGGTCACCGTGCCGGCGGTGGGTTCGAGGAGGCCGACGAAGGTGTTGAGGAGGGTGGACTTGCCGGCGCCGTTGCGGCCCATGAGGGCGATGGTCTCGCCGGGGGCGACGGTCAGATGCACGCGGTGCAGGGCGGTGACGCGGTCGCGGCGCACGGTGAGGGCGCGGGCGTCGGCCGTGTGCGGCTGCCGGGGTTCGGGGGCGGGGCGGCGTCGGAACAGGCGCCCGGTGCCGCGGCCGGCCGCGGGCGGGGTGGCTCGCCGGCGGTCACCGGGCACTCCCGCGCCCGGCCTCGGTCGCGCGGGGGTGGCCGCGAGGCGCTCACGCAGGGGTGCTGCCTTGCGGCGGGCGTCCCGGACGGTCAGGGGCAGCGGGGACCAGTCGGCCAGGCGGCCCAGGGCGACGACCGGGGGGTAGACCGGGGAGACGGCCATGACCTCGGTGGGGGTGCCGGTGACGGGGGGTGCGCCGGGGGCGGGGAGGAGGACCACGCGGTCGGCGTACTGGATGACGCGTTCGAGGCGGTGCTCGGCCATGAGGACCGTGGTGCCGAGGTCGTGGACGAGGCGCTGGAGGACGGCGAGGACCTCCTCCGCGGCGGCGGGGTCCAGGGCGGAGGTCGGTTCGTCGAGGACGAGGACCCGGGGGTGGGGGGTGAGGACGGAGCCGATGGCGACGCGCTGGCGCTGGCCGCCGGAGAGGGTGGCGATGGGGCGGTCGCGCAGGCCGGCGAGGCCCAGCAGATCGAGGGTCTCCTCCACGCGGCGGCGCATCACTTCGGGGGCGAGGCCCAACGACTCCATGCCGTAGGCGAGTTCGTCCTCCACGGTGTCGGTGACGAAGTGGGCGAGCGGGTCCTGGCCCACCGTGCCGACGACGTCGGCGAGTTCGCGCGGCTTGTGGGCGCGGGTGTCGCGCCCGGCCACGGTCACCCGGCCGCCGAGGGTGCCGCCGGTGAAGTGCGGGACGAGTCCGCTGACCGCGCCGAGCACGGTGGACTTGCCGACCCCGGACGGACCGACGAGCAGCACCAGTTCGCCCTCCGGCACCTCGAAGTCGACGTCGCGGACGCTGGGTCCGGGGGCACCGTCGTACGTGACGCTGACCTTCTCGAAGCGGATCACGGGCGCTCCCTGGGGACGACGAGGGCGGGCAGCAGGGCGAGGAGGACCGACGCGGCGGGCCACAGGGGGAGGGCGGGGGCGGTCAGCGGGACCACGCCGGGGTGCAGCGCCTCGGGGGCGCGGGCCGAGGCGAGGGTCAGCAGCGCGGCCACGGCGACGCCGGAGCCGGTGACCAGCCAGGCGCGCAGGTCCCAGGGGTCGGGGCGGTACCGGGTGCGCGGCGAACGGCGGCCGCCGAGGCGCAGCCCGGCGAGGGCGGCGGCGATCCCGGCGAGGAGCAGCGGGGCGCCGTAGCTTCCGCCCTCGGCGGTGAGCAGCCCGTACGTGCCCGCGCAGATGCCGAGCAGGCCGCCGAGGGTGAGGGCGGCGGTGGTACGGCGCACTCGTGCGGGGACCTCGGCGGTGCGGCCGTAGCCGCGGGACTCCATGGCGGCGGCGAGGGCGACGGAGCGTTCCAACGCGCCCTCCAGGACCGGGAGTCCGACCTGGAGCAGGCCCCTGATGCCGCGGTCCGGGCGGCCGCGCAGCCGACGGGCGGCGCGCAGGCGCTGGACGTCGGCGATGAGGTGCGGGGCGAAGGTGAGGGCGACGACGACGGCGACGCCCGTCTCGTACAGGGCGCCGGGGAGGGACTTCAGCAGGCGGGAGGGGCTGGCCAGGGCGTTCGCGGCGCCGACGCAGACCAGCAGGGTGGCCAGCTTCAGACCGTCGTAGACGGCGAAGACGAGGGCCTCCGCGGTGACCTCGCCGCCGAGGCGGATGCCCTGGGCCCAGTGCGGCAGGGGGATCTCGGGGAGGGTGAGGAGGGTGTGGGTGCCGGGGATCGGGGAGCCGAGGACCGTCGCGAAGACCAGGCGGATGAGGAGGACCGCGAGGGCGAGCTTGGCGAAGGCGGTGTAGGAGCGGGCCCAGGGGGCGGGGGAGCGGTGCGTCGCCACGACGTACGCCGAGGCGGCGACGAGGAGGGCGAGCAGGAGGGGGTTGGTGGTGCGGGTGGCGGCCGTACCGAGCGATATCGCCCACAGCCACCAGGCACCGGGGTGCACGGTGGCCCGGCGCCGGGCGAGGACGCCTTCACCCACGGGTGCGGTCGACCGCGGTTCCCCGGGGACGCGGGGAACCGCGCGAGCGGCCACGGGCGGGCCGTCCGGCGACGTCATACGCGTCGCCGTCGCGACTGCCACACCGCCGCGCCCGCCAGGAGAACGACGACGCCCGCACCGATCGGCAGCCCCAGGGACGGGCCGTCGGAGGAAGCGGTCCGCTTCTCCGTGCTGCCCGGGGTCGTCGACGCGCCGCTCCCCGACACCTGCTCGCCGCACCCCTTGCGCGGATACCCGGAGATCGCGCACAGCAGGGCGTTCGTGTCGTACCGCAGCGGCTTGGCCACGGCGGCCAGCGCCTCCGCGGCGGACGCCGAGGGCGAGACCCGGGCGCACGCGGTGCGGCGGGCCGGAGGGGTCTCGCCCGGGGGCGCGTCGGCCGGGACGCCGAAGTCGATGACCAGGGCCACCCGCTTCGTGCCGGACTCGGCGGGCGTACCCGAACAGATCGCGGCGAAGTCCGCCGTACCGCGCGGCTTGCTCGCGTCGCCGGAGTCCGCGCTCACGGAGAAGCGGAAGCCCTCCACGGCGCCGTCGTCGGGGCGGGCGAGCGAGGGGCCCTGGGTGGCGTACGTCCAGTGGCCACCGGAGCGTTCCCAGAACGACCAGTAGCGGTACCCCGTGGCGTGCGCCTGCCCGGCACCGGCACCGAGCAGCAGGGCGAGGACGGCCGACAGGACCGGCGCCGTACGGCGGACCGCGTTCACGACTGCTTCTTCTTCCGGGTGCTGAGCAGGAAGCCGATGCCGATGCCCGCGACGAGGCAGATGCCGACGCTCCACCAGACCCCGGCGTGCGAGCCGCCGTCGGACGCCTTGGCCGGCTTCGTGGCCGCAGTCTGCGTCTTCGGGGCCGGGCCGAGGGCGTTGAGGGCGGTCACGAGGCTGGTGCCGCCGAAGTCGCCGGGCTGGGCGCCGACGGAGTGCGCGGCGAGGATCAGCTGGGCGTACGCCGCCGGGCCGGTCTGGGCCGCCCAGGGGCCGGCGTGCTTCTCCAGGAAGGCGTACGCCTTCATCGCCGGCGCGGTGCGTCCGTCCGCGGCGAGGGCCACGACGGTGTCGGCGGTGTTGCCGTAGTCGGGCTGGTTCTCGGCACCGGGCATCACGGAGAGGAGGTGGCCGGTCCTGGCGACCGCGGCCGCCAGGTACGCGCCGCCGTTGTCGGCGATCCGGGCGGGGCCGCCGCCCTTGGCGCAGGCGTCCGCGGCGGGGGCCTTGCCGGCCCCGGCCACGAAGCCCTTGCCGAGCGCGGCCAGCACACCGGCCGCGGTGGCGTCGGCGTTGGCGGCCAACTTGCCCTTCTTGTCCGGCTGGTAGGCGAGCGCGCCGCCACCGTCCTGGTCGCACGGGATGGACCAGGAGGCCAGCGCGTCGTACGGGGACCTGCCGGACGTGCGGACGCTCGCCGGGTCGGCGCCGGTCGCGGCCAGCGCGCCGACGACGACGGAGGTGGAGTTGGTGTCGCTGGGACTGCCGGGGTTGTAGCCCCAGCCGCCGTCCTTGTTCTGCACGGACTTCAGCCAGTCCACGGCCTTGGTGACGGCGGCGTCGTGGCCGCCGGTCGCGTGCAGGGCCTGGACGGCGGCGGCCGTGCTGTTGGTGTCCACCATGGTCTTGGCGTCGCAGGCCTTGGCGGGGGTGGCGCGGAAGGCGGCGAAGGAGCCGTCGGCGCACTGCTGGCCGGTGAGCCAGTCGACGGCGGCGGTGGCCGGGCGGTAGCCGAGCGTGCGCTGGGCGACGAGGGTGAGCGACTGGCGCCACACGCCGTCGTAGGTGGGGTCCGACGTGCCGTACAGGCCGGCCGGGGCGGCGACCTTGGGGGAAGGGGACGGGCCGGCGGCCGTGGCGGGCGCGGCTGCGGCCAGCACGCCTATGGCGGCGAGAGCCGCGGCGTTGCGGCGGACGTTCATGGTCGGCGACTGCCTCTCCCTGCGGGGAGCCGGGCAGCGCACGGGAGGAGCCCCGGGCGGCTCGACTCCGTATACCTCGACGGTGCCGTGCGCGACGGGCGGCCGGCGCACGCGAGCCGGTCACGTCCGTCCGGGGCATTCCGGCTCGCCGCTTCCTGACGGAACGGCTCACGGCTGCGGGTCAGCGCCGGAATTGCACCGGCTTCCCCCCGTACGGGTTGTGATGACGACCCCGCCACTTTACCGGCAGCCCCATGGGCGCCGGGGAGTGCCCGTGAGCACACTGTGACGGTGACGAGGGTCACGGTGGATTCCGGTGCCGGTTCCGGGGGCGCGGGGAGTCGGCGCGGGACGTGGCGCGCGCGTTTTCGTGTTGGCTGAAAGCGGCGGTGTGCCGACATGGCGCGGACGGGCGTGGAGCGTCTGTTTCGGCCAGGAGGCGGGGTGGGAGCTGTCCCGATTCCGGGATATGCCCTCTTTGTGTGGTCCGGGTCGCGGAAGTGAAGGTGGCCCGAGCGGCGGGGAGTTGGCATATTGCGGTCAGACGTGACCGCTCGCAGCCTCCGGGGGAATGGTGCGTACGACCAGGAAGATGCGCCGGTTCGCCAACGAGCTGATCGACCCCCTCCGCGTGCCGATCCCCGCCGACCCCGACGACCTGCTGGACGCGCTGGTCGAGTCCGCGATCCGCTGGCGCGGTCGCCCCATCGTCGTCCATCAGGCGAACTTTCCGCCGCAGACCTCCGCGACCGGGCTGTGGATCGAGCGCGGCGGCCGGGACGACATCGTCATCGAGGCCGACGCCCCGCCCTGGATGAAGCTCGTGATCCTGGGCCACGAGCTGTGGCACATGGCCGACGACGACCCCGCCCACCGCGCCGCGCACGCCGGGGGCGCCCCCGCGCCCGCCGGCGCCGACGGCACGGTGGCGACCGCCGCCCGCACCCGTTTCCTGGAGGCCGCGGAACAGCGGGCCGACCTGTTCGGCATGCTGATCGGCGACCGGCTGCGGCCCTGGCTGAAAGCGTCCCCCGACTCCGTGTACGCGGCGCACACCTCCGGCCACGACGACCTCGCGGGACGCATCGGCGCGGCCCTCAACTACCGCGGGGCCCGAAGGTGAGCGACCTGATCAACTACGCCAGCTGCGGGCTGCTGTGGCTCGGCCTGCTGACCAAGGCTCCCGACCTGGCGCGCCGCCCGCGGGACCCGTTCCTGCTCACCCTCAGCGCCCTGCTCGCCCTCTCCTCGCTGTGCTTCCTGCTCGGCGCCCCCGGCACCGTCGGGTTCGTCAACGGCGCCAGCGGCGTGCCCAACCTCGCCGCCCCGCTGACGTACGGGGCCATCACCGCGTACGGCGCCGCCTCCCTCGCGCTCGTCACGCGCTGGCGCGGCGGCCCCGGCACCGCCCGCGCGATCCGCCGCTGGACCCTCGGCTACACCGCCGTACTCGCCTGCATCGGCGCCCTGTTCGCCCTCGGCGACGCGTCCGTGGAGCGCCGTACGGACTTCGACACCTACTACGCCACCACGCCGTACATCGCCGAGATGATCGTCCTGTACCTCGGGGCGCATCTGACCGCCGTCGTCGTCACCGCGTGCCGGTCCCTGTGCTGGGCCCGGCGGTTGCGCGGCTCGCTGCGCGCGGGACTGGTGACCCTGGGGGTCGGCACCCTGATCGGCGGTGGGTACAGCGTCTCCAAACTCCTCGCGGTGGGCGCCCGTTGGTGGGACCGGGACTGGTCCGTGCTCGGCACGACGTTCCCCTCGGCCTGCGCCGGGATCAGTGCCGCGATCACCGTCGTCGGCATCGTGATCCCGCTGCTCGCCCCCTTCCTGGCCGTCCGGGCGCGCTGCTGGCGGGCGTACGCGCGGCTCGGCCCGCTGGAGCGGACGCTGACCGGCCTGCTCACCCGGGAAAGCCTGCGCGTGCCCCGCCCGTTGTGGCCGTCGGCCACCCGCTGGCTGACCTGGCGGCAGAGCTCCATCTACAACGGGCTGCACTACCTGGGGCGTTACCTGGACGAGGGACTGTACCGGCAGGCGTACGCCGACCGGCTGCGGACCGGCGGGGACCCGTGCCAGGCCGAGGCCGCCGCGTGGGCCGCGGTCATCGCCGCCGCCACCCGGGCCCTGCACGAGGAGCGGGAGGACGCGGCCGTACCGCTCGCCGGCCGGCCCGACCTCCCGGCGCTGCTGCGCATCTCCGACGCCCTCGCCGCGGGCACCGGCGACCGCGCCCTGGCCGTGTGCTGAGGGGGGCCGCCGCGCCATGAGCCTGATCGTGTACACGGTGGCGAGCCTGTTCACCCTGACCGCCCTGCTGATCTTCCGCCGGCCGCGCCTCGCCCTGCGGGACCCGCTCACCGCCTCCACCTGTGTGTCGATCTTCCTCGGCGGCCTCTGCTTCTTCTGCTCGGCCCCCGTCACCCTGGGCGCGGTCAACGACATCACCCGCGTCCCCAACTTCGGCGCCCCGATGACCTACAGCGTCATCTCCGCCTACAGCGCCTCTCTGCTGATCCTGCTGATCAACTGGCGCGGCGGGCCCGCCGAGCGGGTGCGCGGCCAGGTCGTGCGGGTCGCCACGGTGTACACCCTGGTGATCACCGCCGTCATCACGCTGTTCGCGCTCGCCCACGCGCCCGTCGAACGGCTGCGGGACCTCGACACCTACTACGCGAACACGCCGTACATGCGCGAGATGATCGTGCTCTATCTCGTCGGGCACGGCGCCTGCGCGCTGATCACGATCTATGTGTGTCTGCGCTGGTCCCGGGAGGTGACCGGGATCCTGCGGGTGGGGCTGCGGCTGATCATGGCGGGCCTCGCGGTGGACGTGCTCGGCTTCGAGGGCGCCAAGCTGACCGCGGTGGCGGCCCGTTGGACGGGACACGACCTGGACCGGCTGTCCACCGGTCTCGCCCCGCGCGCCGCCGCGCTCGGCGCGCTGCTGTGCGCCGCGGGGTTCGTGCTGCCCCGGCTGCTGCCCGCGACCCTCGCCCAGTGGCACAGCATCTGGGACTACCGGGCCCTCGCGCCCCTGTGGGCGGAGCTGCGGAACGTGCCGACCGCCCCCAAACCCGCGCCTCCCCGCTGGCAGTTGCCGCGCGGCCGGCTGTACTACCGCGAGCTGCGCATCCTCGACGCGCTGCTCGCCCTCCAGTCCCGCTGCGACGGCCGGGTGCGCGAGACGGCGTACCGGCAGGCCCGCGGCCAGGGCAGTCCGCCCGGCGAGGCACACTTCATCGCGGCGGCCGCGATGGTCGTGGACGCCGCGCACCAGGCCGGCCGGCCGCGGCCGGCCGAGAGCCCGGAGCCGGAGGGCGGCTCCCGGCTGCACACCGCCCTCTTCTCCGACACCGACGGACTGGTGCGGCTGGCACGGGCGTTGGCGGACTCGCCGGTCGTCAGGGCGGCTCGGGAGGGCGCGGCGCGGACCGCCCGGAGCTGATGGACGCCGACAGCAGCGGGCGGAGAACGACGCCGGAGCGGACGTCCGCGCACACGTGTCACCGGACGTCTCAGCGAAGAATGGAGAACCGTGAACGCACGAAGAGCCGTTGTCATCGGAGCCGGCCCGGCCGGTCTGCTCGCCGCCGCGGCGCTGTCGCCCGCCGTGGACGAGGTCGTCGTGCTCGACCGCGACGAGCTGCCCGAGGGGCCCGAGCACCGCAGGGGGGTGCCCCAGTCCCGGCACGCCCATCTGCTGATGCCCGGCGGCCTGGAGGCGATGGAGGAACTGCTGCCCGGGGCGGACCTGCGGGGGAGGCTGGTGGCGGCCGGGGCCCGGGAGACGGCACTGAGTTCGGACCTGCTGGCGCTCGCCCCGGTGGGCTGGTTCCGGCGCTGGCGGCACCGCGCCTTCGTGACCATGACCGCCGGCAGGCCGCTCCTGGAGTGGGGCGTGCGCCGTGCGGTGCTGGACGGCAGCCGCAACGTGGTGGTGCGCCGCGCCCGGGCCACCGGGCTGCGCGGCGGCGCCCGCCGGGTGACCGGCGTCCACCTGGCCGACGCCGACGGCGGCCCGCTGGAGGACCTGGACGCCGACTGGGTGGTGGACGCGAGCGGCCGCGGCACCCGGCTGCTGCCCTGGCTCGAAGCCCTCGGCGCGGGTGGCGTCCGTGAGCGCACCGTCGACAGCGGACTGACCAACGCCACCCGCGTCTACCGCACCCCGCCCGGCGCCCGGGACTGGCCGATGACCCTGGTGCAGGCCGACCCCTGGAGCGGGCGGCCCGGACGCAGCGGCATGATCGTGCCGATCGAGGACGGCGCGTGGATGGTGAGTCTCGGCGGGATGCGCGGCAGCGAGCCCCCGAAGGACCCGGACGCCTTCGTCGCGTACGCGCTGAACCTGCCGAGTCCCCTGGTGGGGCGCCTGATCGCGGCCGCCGAGCCGCTCGGCCCGGTGCATGTCAGCCGCAGCACCAGCAACTCCCGCCGGTACCTGGAGAAGGCGCGCCGCTGGCCGGAGGGGCTGGTCGCGCTCGGGGACGCGGCGGCCACGTTCAACCCGGTCTACGGGCAGGGCATGTCGGCCGCCGCGCTCGGTGCCCGCGCCCTGGCCCAGGCGGTGCGCGAGCACGGGATCGAGGCGCCGGGGCTGGCCCGGCGGGTGCAGCGGGCGGTGGCCCGCGCGGCGGAGGGCGCCTGGTCGGCGGCCGTCGGCACGGACGTCCTCTACCCCGGGGTGGAGGGCGGCCGCGTGACGCTCGGGGACCGGGTGGCCGCCGCCTACTCCCGGCGGCTGTACCACGCGGCCACCGGTTCCTACGCCGCGGCCGCCGCCCTCTGGGACGTCACCACCCTGCGCACCCCGCCCTCCCGCCTCTTCCGCCCCGACGCGCTCCTGCACGCCCTCACCGGGCCGCCCCTGCCCGCCCTGTCGGGTCCGCCGCTCACGGCCGCCGAACGGGACTTCCTGGCCGGCCTCGAACCCTCGGCGTAGAAAACGGCGGAGGGCGGGCGGAGCACCCGGGAGGCGGGTGGGGTGAGCAGCTCGGCCACCTGCGGGTTCACCCGGGCCGGGGCGGTGGAACTCAGACCGCCGCCTGACGAGGATCCCGACGACGCCACCGTGACCGATCCGCTCGGCGACTACCTCGACTCCCTGGAGCGGGTGGGCCGACGCCGCCCGCCGGTCCCGCCCGACGACCCGGACACCGACGCGGCCGAACCCGTCCTCACGGCGGCCGGGACCTGTCCGGCGGAGGCCGTCTCCCTCACCCTGCGCGGCAGCGGGGAGCCGGTGTTCCCGCCCGAGGAGTGAGCGGGCCCGATGTCATTCCCGCGGGGTGGTCAGGTCGATCAGGCGGCAGACCGTCTCGATGTCCATCTTCACCTGGGCGATGGAGGCACGGCCGGAGAGCCAGGTGACGAGGGCCGAGTGCCAGGTGTGCTCGATGACGCGGACGGCGGAGAGCTGCTCGGGGGTCGGGTCGTCCAGGCCCATGGCGTCCAGGATGATCGCCGTGGTCTGGCGGGACACCTGGTCCACCTCGGGGCTGACGCTGCGGTCGGCGAAGGTCAGCGCGCGGACCATCGCGTCGGCCAGGTGCGGCTCGCGCTGAAGGGCGCGGAAGGCGCGCATCAGGGTCTCGGCGACCCGTTCGGCGGGGGTGTCACCGGCCGGCGGCTTGCGGCGCAGGGTGCCGTGCATGCGCTCCAGCTGGTCCTGCATGGTGGCCACCAACAGGTGGACCTTGGACGGGAAATAGCGGTACAGCGTGCCGAGGGCCACCTGGGAGGACTCGGCCACCTCGCGCATCTGCACCGCGTCGAAACCGCCCCGGCCCGCCAACTGTGCGCTCGCGTGCAGGATGCGGCGACGGCGGGCTTCCTGACGCGCCGTGAGCGGTGAAGCGGCGGGGCGCGACGTACTGGCTTCCGCAGGCATGGGTCCCGTTCCGTGACGATCGGTGAGGGTGTCGGCAGGGCATGTGATCGGACGGCACGGCAGGGCCGCTCGCCGTGGCGTGAATCACCTGATCCACTGGTCACAGCACCCCTACCTGCCGGTAGATTCAGAGCCTCCTGAACGATCAAGTCTGAAACTTGTTCTAGATTAGCGTCCCGTCGTAGTCTCGCGGGACAGTGCTGGCAGAAGGGGGCACGCAGTGACCGCTGAGGCCCGGGAAGCGGGTGCCCGTGAGGACTCGCTCCGCATCGCGCTCCTCACCTACAAGGGGAACCCGTTCTGCGGCGGTCAGGGCGTCTACGTACGACACCTCTCGCGCGAGCTGGCCCGCCTCGGACACCGCGTGGAGGTCATCGGCTCCCAGCCCTACCCGGTGCTCGACGAGGGGTACCCCGGGCTCACCCTGACCGAGCTGCCCAGCCTCGACCTCTACCGCCAGCCCGATCCCTTCCGCACCCCCGGCCGCGACGAGTACCGGGACTGGATCGACGCCCTCGAAGTGGGCACGATGTGGACCGGCGGCTTCCCCGAGCCGCTCACCTTCTCGCTGCGCGCCCGCCGGATGCTGCGGGCCCGGCGCGGCGACTTCGACGTCGTCCACGACAACCAGACCCTCGGCTACGGCCTCCTCGGCGACGTCGGCGCGCCGCTGGTCACCACCATCCACCACCCCATCACCGTGGACCGGCAGCTGGAGCTGGACGCGGCGGAGGGCTGGCAGCGGCGGTACTCGGTGCGCCGGTGGTACGCCTTCACGCGGATGCAGAAGCGGGTCGCGCGCCGGCTGCCCTCGGTGCTCACCGTCTCCGGCAGCTCCCGCCAGGAGATCGTGGACCATCTCGGGGTCCGGCCGGACCGCGTCCACGTGGTGCACATCGGTGCCGACACCGACCTCTTCGCGCCGGATCCGGCCGTGCCCGAGGTGCCGGGGCGGATCGTCACCACCTCCAGCGCCGATGTGCCGCTCAAGGGGCTGGTGTTCCTCGTGGAGGCGCTGGCCAAGGTGCGCACGGAGCATCCGGCCGCGCATCTCGTCGTCGTCGGCAAGCGGCCCGAGGAGGGGCCGGTCGCGCAGGCGATCGAGCGGTACGGCCTCGACGGCGCCGTCGAGTTCGTCAAGGGCATCTCCGACGCCGAGCTGGTCGATCTGATCCGGTCCGCCGAGGTGGCCTGCGTGCCCTCGCTGTACGAGGGGTTCTCCCTGCCCGCGGCCGAGGCCATGGCCACGGGCACGCCGCTGGTCGCGACGACCGGCGGCGCGATCCCCGAGGTCGCGGGCCGCGACGGCGAGACGTGCCTGGCGGTGCCGCCCGGCGACGCGGGGGCGCTGGCCGCCGGGCTCGGCCGGCTCCTGGGCGACGCCGAGCTGCGCGCCCGGCTCGGCGGGGCGGGCCGTAAGCGGGTACTGGCCAACTTCACCTGGGCCCGCGCGGCGGAGGGCACGGTCGCCCAGTACCGCGAGGCGATGGCCGCCGGCGGCCGCGGGCCCGTCCCCGGCGGCTCCGCCACCGGCCCGCGCCGCTCCGCGCCCCAGTCTCCCGGCCGCTCCTCGGCCCCGGCCGAGGTCGCCGTCTCCGCAACCCCCCCAAGTGACACCAGCGTCTCTCCCGAAAGCAGGGCCACGTGCTGACCGTCGACTTCTCCCGGTTCCCGCTCGCCCCGGGGGACCGTGTCCTGGACCTCGGCTGCGGGGCCGGCCGGCACGCGTTCGAGTGTTATCGGCGCGGTGCCCAGGTCGTGGCGCTCGACCAGAACGGCGAGGAGATCCGCGAGGTCGCGAAGTGGTTCGCGGCGATGAAGGAGGCCGGCGAGGCCCCCGAGGGCGCCACCGCGACCGCGATGGAGGGCGACGCGCTGGCGCTGCCGTTCCCGGACGAGTCGTTCGACGTGGTGATCATCTCCGAGGTGATGGAGCACATCCCCGACGACAAGGGCGTGCTCGCCGAGATGGTGCGCGTGCTCAGGCCCGGCGGCCGGATCGCGATCACCGTGCCCCGCTACGGTCCGGAGAAGGTCTGCTGGGCGCTGTCCGACGCCTACCACGAGGTCGAGGGCGGCCACATCCGCATCTACAAGGCCGACGAGTTGGTGGCGAAGGTCCGGGAGGCCGGCCTGAAGCCGTACGGCAGCCACCACGCGCACGCCCTGCACGCCCCCTACTGGTGGCTGAAGTGCGCCTTCGGCGTCGACAACGACAAGGCGCTGCCGGTACGCGCGTACCACAAGCTGCTGGTCTGGGACATCATGAAGAAGCCGCTGGCCACCCGGCTCGCCGAGCGGACGCTCAACCCGGTGATGGGCAAGAGCTTCGTGGTCTACGCGACCAAGCCCCACCTGCCCCGGCTCGCCGAGGAGGCGGCCGCCCAGTGACCACCCCCCGGACAGAACACCTCGTCCTGCCCGGGGTCCTCACCGCCGAGCAGGCCGCCGCGACCGTCCGCGGCATCCTCGCCGTTCAGCGGGAGGACGGTGCGATCCCGTGGTTCCGGGGTCACCACCTGGACCCCTGGGACCACACCGAGGCCGCCATGGCCCTGGACGCGGCCGGTGAGCACGAGGCGGCGGAGCGCGCCTACCTGTGGCTCGCCCGGCACCAGAACGAGGACGGCTCCTGGTACGCGGCCTACGCCGACGGAGCCCACGACGAGGTCACCGACCGCGCCCGCGAGTCCAACTTCGTGGCGTACATAGCCGTCGGCGTCTGGCACCACTACCTGTCCACCGGCGACGACACGTTCCTGGACCGCCTGTGGCCGTGCGTCTACGCGGCCGTGGAGTGGGTGCTCGCCCTTCAGCAGCCCGGCGGGCAGATCGGCTGGCGGCGCGACGAGGACGGGGCGCCGACCACGGACGCGCTGCTGACCGGCAGTTCCTCCATCCACCACGCGCTGCGCTGTGCGCTCGCCATCGCCGAGCAGCGCGAAGAGGCGCAGCCGGACTGGGAGTTGGCGGCCGGCGCGCTGCGGCACGCGATCCGTCGGCACCCGGAGCGGTTCCTGGACAAGGAGCGCTACTCGATGGACTGGTACTACCCGGTCCTCGGTGGCGCCCTGACCGGGGCGGAGGCCGAGGCGCGGATAGCCGGGTCCTGGGACCGGTTCGTCGTCCCCGGGCTCGGGGTGCGCTGTGTCGTGCCCAATCCGTGGGTGACCGGCGGCGAGTCCTGCGAACTGGCGCTCGCGCTGTGGGCGGTGGGGGAGTCGGACCGGGCCCTGGAGATCCTCAAGTCGATCCAGCATCTGCGCGACCCCGAGTCCGGCCTGTACTGGACGGGTTACGTCTTCGACGACGACGCCGTATGGCCGCGCGAACTGACCAGCTGGACCGCCGGATCCCTGCTGCTCGCGGTCGCCGCGCTCGGCGGCCACGAGGCCACCTGCGCGGTCTTCGGCGGCGCGTACCTCCCGGCGGGCCTCGACCCGGACTGCTGCCGCTGACCGCCGCCGACCCGACGTGTCCCCCGAGTGGCGTAACCATCCGCCCGGAGTGACGGTGGAGAAGGAAGCCCCCCACTCGGAAAGACACGTCGGGAGGACCTCGTGCCTGTACCGATACGGCGTCTGTGCGTGGCGCTGACCCTGTGCTGTGCCCTGGTGGCCGGTGCGACGGCCTGCGGAAGCAGCAACGCCGGTTCCCGCGCCGACACCGGGGCGACGGTCGCCGCAGCGGCTGTGGACCAGCCCGCGGCCGAGCCCAGCCCCACCACGTCCGCCGAGAAACAGAGGTTCGCCAAGACCAGGTTCGTGGCGAACGCGGGCCTCGCGGCCGGTGCCACCTACCAGTGGATCGTGAAGCCCTGGAAGGCGGGCAAGTTCAAGAAGGGTGCCCATGGCCGCAAGCTGGCCCTGGTGAAGGCGGGCGTCGCCGGGCTCTTCGCCTACAACCGGCTGAAGGCGGCCGAGCGCAACGCCAAGGGCGACCCGCTGCTCTCCAAGGCACTCGCACCGCTGAGCAAGAGCATCGAGAACCTGAAGAACCTGCCGGCCAAGCTGCGCCACGGTGACACCGGCGCGGCGAGCGACTTCAACGACGTCATCAACAACGTGAAGGACGCGGGGAAGAGCGCCGGCGCCCCGGTCAAGAACAAGGTGCCGACGGCGGGTCAGCTCCGCAGTGGCGGGCAGTAAGACCCCGGAGCTTCCTAGGAGTTCAGCTCCGCGAGCACGCGGAGGGTGTACGGGTCCGGTGACAGGGCCGGCAGGTCCGTCACCGGACCCGCGCGCCATGACTCCAGCCGTTCCGCGGTCCGCGCGCGCGGACCGACGAGCGAGATCTCGTCGGCGAAGGCGTCCGGTACGGCGAGTACCGCCTCCTCCCGTCGCCCCGCCCCCGAGCCGTTCCGCCTCCCGGGCGAGCGGCACATGACCGGCGTCCGGGCCGCGTCCCCGGTAGCCGAGTGCGAGACCGAGCCGCATGTCCCTGCCTCCTGACATACCGTCAGACGCCAGCCGGGGGGCGACTGTACGGCAACGGCCCCCCGCCCGGAAGGGCGAGGGGCCGTTGCCGTCACGGGATCAGCCGCGCTGAATGCCCGAGGTGTCCTGCAGTACGCCGCGACGGCCGTCCTGGGTCTGCGCCACCAGCGCGGCACCGCGCTGTTCGACCGCCAAGTACCAGGTGCCCGGCGCCAGTTCGGCGATCGGGGTCGGCGAGCCGTCCTCCGCGAACAGCGGACGGGTCACCGGCACCGCGAACCAGAACGGCGAGAAGTCCGCCGGAGCGGGCTGCTGCGGCGCGGCACCCTGCGTGGGCGCCGGCTGCGGCTGGCCGTACGGCTGGCCCTGCTGCGGCTGGGCGCCGTACGGCTGCTGCGGGGCACCCTGAGCGCCCGGGTAGCCGTAACCGGCGGGCGGCTGGGCGCCGTAGGGCTGCGGAGCGACCGGCTTGGGGGCCGGGAGCAGCGCGCCCTGGAGCGCCGGAACCAGCGGACCGGCGACGGCCGCGGCGGCGAGGACGAGGGCGGCGATGAACCCGAGCACGAGGCCGGAGCCCGCGTCGATGTGGTCCGGCACGTCCACCAGCGTCCAGAACAGGGTCCACGCGGAAAGGATCGTGAACCCGGTGCCCACCATGCCGAGATCCAGGCCCAGCACCTTGCGCTGCTGCGGCATGCAGCGGTTGAGGACGATCAGCGCGGCACCGATGACGGCCCCCATGTACGTGCCGAGGCCCGTCCCAAGGTTGTCCCATACGCCCTGGCTGTCCGAGAAGCCGGAGGCCGAGTAGGAGTAGAGATCGAGGAACGACGCGATGAACAGCAACACCGCTGCTCCGATCACCACGCCGTCGCCTCTAGTGAGGGAGCGGATGTTCACTTCAGGTCCTTCGTGAGTCGTCTCGTCGTCGGTAGACACTACCGTCCGCAAGATCCGGCTGTCCGGCCGGTTGCCGCCCCGGTCAGGACTCGCGCAGGAAACTCACGATTCCCTCAGACATTCCCTGCGCGGCCTTCTGCCGCCAGGATTCGCTGGTCAGCAGTGCCGCGTCCGTGGCGTCGCGCATGTTGCCGCACTCGATGAACACCTTGGGAACCGTTGACAGATTGAGACCGCCGAGGTCCGTGCGGGTATCGAGAGCGGTGCCGTGACCGATGTAGTTGGACGGCGGCTCACCGGTCACCCGCAGGAAGCCCGCCGCGACGCGCTTGCCCAGATCGCGCGAGGGCCCGACGATCGGCCGGGTGTCGGCGGCACCCGCGTGCACCGTGCCCGGCAGGATCACATGGAAGCCCCGGTCCCCCGCCGGCGCCCCGTCGGCGTGGATCGAGATCGCCGCGTCCGCGTGCGCCTTGTTGCCGATCCCGGCCCGCTCGTCCACGCACGGACCCCAGTCCGGGCCCTTGTCGTCATGGGTCAGCCGCACGGTGACGCCCTGCCGCTCAAGGAGCGTCCGCAGTCGGTGCGCCACGTCGAGGGTGAACCGGGCCTCCGGGTAACCGTCATCGGTGGAGGTGCCGGTGGTGTCGCACTCCTTCCGGCCGTTCCCGACGTCCACCTCGCGGTTGATCTCGGCCGTGTGCCGGAAGTTGCCGACGTTGTGCCCCGGGTCGATGACGACGACCTTGCCCCTGAGCGGGGCGTCACCCTTGCCGTCGGCACCCGCGGAGGGGGACGGCGAGGCGTGCGAGGCCGGGGCGGACGACGCGTCGGCGTGCCGCGCGCCGCCGGACCCGCCGGCGCCCACCGCCTCGTACACCAGCCAGCCGATCAGCGCTCCGGGCACCAGCGCGGCGAGCGCCACGACGAACGGTGCGCGCCAGGGCCGGCGGCGCTGCTGCCGCGGGGGTTCGGACTCCGGACCTGTGTATGACACGTCAGCGACTCTAACCGGGACCTCAGATCCCCGCCCCCGTGCGCCGCAGGACCCGCAGTGAGCCGGTGGCCGCCGTCTCGGTGAACGCTCCGGAGGCGAGGGCCCGCAGGTAGACCCGGTAGGGAGCCTGCCCGGTGAACTCGTCCTCGGGCTCCGGGAACACGTCGTGGATGACGAGCAGTCCGCCGTCGGCCACGTGCGGGGCCCAGCCCTCGTAGTCGGCGTTCGCGTGTTCGTCGGTGTGCCCGCCGTCGATGAACACGAACCCCAGCGGGCTGCCCCACACGGCCGCGACCTGCGGTGAGCGTCCGACCAGCGCGATCACGTGCTCTTCCAGCCCCGCCTTGAACAGCGTCCGCCGGAAGGCGGGCAGCGTGTCCATGAGTCCGACCTCGGGGTCCACGGTGTCCGGGTCGTGGTAGTCCCAGCCCGGCTGCTGCTCCTCGCTGCCCCGGTGGTGGTCCACGGTCAGCGCGGTCACCCCGGCCGCCCGCGCCGCGTCGGCCAGCAGCACGGTCGACCGCCCGCAGTACGTGCCCACCTCCAGCAAGGGCAACCCGAGCCCCCCGGCCTCCACCGCCGCCGCGTACAGGGCCAGCCCCTCGTCCACGGGCATGAACCCCTTGGCCGCCTCGAACGCGGCGAGGATCTCGGACTTGGGAGCGGTGGCCATAGGACGCCTTTCGGTGGTACGGCTGTTCGGGCCCCATGCTGCCGCACACCTGTCGACGGCGTCACGTGGGGCGCCCCCTCAGGGGCGCGGGGCCGTGTCCGGACGCGGCCCGCCGCGCGGGCGCGACCGGCCGCAGCGAACCCGAAAGCCGCGGGACCACAGCCCCCCGCTCCCCGGTGGGCGCTACACACTCACCGCTTCACCGGGCAGGGAGAGGTCCACCTCGACCGCCCTCTCCTCGCCGTGGTGCGTCGCGGCCGAGGCCAGCGGCCCGTGCCCGGCCGCGCGCGCGGCCAGCACATACGCGCCCTGCCCCGGCACCGCGATCGCATACCCCCCGTCCTCACCGGAGACGGCCGCCCCGGCCTGCCGCCCCCGCCGGTCGATGAGCGTCACCTTGGCACGGGCGACGGGAACACCGGCGGCGTCCAGCACCCGCCCCCGGAACCCCCGCAGCACTTCCTCCGCCCGCTCCAGCACGGCGTCCTCCTCGCTGCTGGCCCGAAGCTGGACGTGCCGCTGAGCCGGGCCGCCCTTCGGCAGGAACAGCGCCAGCACCAACCCCGCCGCCACCGCACCCGTCGCGATGAGGAACGACACCCGGAACCCGTGCATCGTCGGAATCGCCATACCCCCGACGGAGTGCGCCGTGTTGGCGAGCACCATCCCGATGACGGCGCTCGACACCGACGTACCGATGGACCGCATCAGCGTGTTGAGCCCGTTCGCGGCGCCCGTCTCCGACGCCGGCACCGCGCCGACGATCAGCGCGGGCAGCGAGGAGTACGCGAGCCCGATGCCCGCGCCGAGGATCACGGACGTGAGGATCGTCTCCCAGGCCGCCTGCATGAGACCGAGCCCGCCGCCGTACCCGATCGCGATGACCAGGAGGCCGATGATGAGCGTGGTCTTGGGGCCGTAGCGGGCGGAGAGGCGGGCGTACACCGGCGCGGTGAACATCATCGTCAGGCCCAGCGGCGCCACGCACAGACCGGCGACGACCATCGACTGGCCGAGCCCGTACCCCGTGGCCTTCGGCAGCTGGAGCAGCTGGGGCAGGACGAGCGAGACGACGTAGAACGCGACGCCGACCATGATCGACGCCAGGTTGGTGAAGAGCACGGCGGGCCGGGCGGTGGTGCGCAGGTCGACCAGCGGCGCGCCGGCACGCAGCTCGTACAGGCCCCACAGCAGCAGTACGACGACGGCCGCGCCGAACAGGCCGAGGGTCGTGCCCGAGGCCCAGCCCCAGTCGCTGCCCTTGGTGATGGGCAGCAGGAGCAGCACCAGACCGGCGGACAGACCGAGTGCGCCGGGCAGGTCGAAGGAGCCCTCGGCGCGCATCGGCGACTCGGACACGGTGAGCAGGGTGAGGGCGATGGCGAGCACACCGAGGCCCGCGGCGCCGTAGAACAGCGCGTGCCAGTCGGTGTGCTGGGCGACCAGCGCGGCGGCGGGCAGGGCGAGGCCGCCGCCCACGCCTATGGAGGAGCTCATCAGCGCCATGGCGGAGCCGAGCCGTTCGCGCGGCAGCGTGTCGCGCATCAGGCCGATGCCGAGGGGGATCGCGCCCATCGCGAAGCCCTGGAGGGTGCGGCCCACGATCATGGTGAGCAGCTGGCTGGTGAGCGCGCTGACCAGGGCGCCGATCACCATCACGGCGAGGCTGGTGACCAGCATCCGCCGCTTGCCGTACAGATCGCCGAGCCGGCCCATGATCGGGGTGGCGACGGCACCGGACAGCAGGGTCGAGGTGAGCACCCAGGTGGCGTTGCTGGGCGCGGTGTGCAGCAGCTGCGGCAGGTCTTTGATGACCGGCACCAGCAGGGTCTGCATCACCGCGACCACGATGCCCGCGAAGGCGAGCACCGGGACGACGGCCCCGCTCGCCTTCCGCTGCGGTTCGTCGGTCGTCGTGTGGGTCATTGAGTGCGGCCTCCCGTAAGACATAAGTGCCGGGTAAACCTCATATGCGCGCGCAACTATTCCGTTGCTTCGGGCCCCTAATGATTATTTGACCATCCTATGGGTTTCTGAATCGCCGTCAGGAACGTTCCCCGCGGGCCGGGTGGCGTAGTCCGCGCGGAGGAGGCCCCCTGGTCCGAAATGCCGATGCAAGGACCGCAACCGGCCTGAGACCATGACATCCATGCTGGAGACCGCCGACACCCCGCCCCTCATATCCCGTCGTACGGCACCTCCGACCTGGTTGGTGGTGGCTCTGGCCTGTGCCGGGCAGTTCCTGGTGGTGCTGGACGTGTCCGTGGTGAACGTCGCGCTGCCGTCGATACGCACGGACCTCGGCCTCGGCGCGTCCGGCCTGCAATGGGTGGTGAACGCGTACGCGATCGCCTTCGCCGGGTTCATGCTCCTCGGCGGCCGGGCCGGGGACCTCTTCGGCCGCAAGCGGATGTTCCTGGTCGGCCTCGGCCTGTTCACCCTGGCCTCGCTGGGCGGCGGACTCGCCCAGGACGGCTGGCAGTTGCTGCTCGCCCGCGCGGCGCAGGGACTCGGCGCGGCCGTCCTCGCGCCCTCCACGCTCACCCTGCTGACGGCGGCGGTGCCGGAGGGCGCCGCGCGTGCCCGGGCCATCGCCACCTGGGCCGCGGTGGGTGCGGGCGGCGGCGCCGCGGGCGGACTCGTCGGCGGCGTGCTGGTGGACGTGCTGTCCTGGCGCTGGGTACTGCTGATCAACGTGCCGGTGGGCGCGGTGGTGCTGGCCGGCTCGCTGCGCTGGCTGGTGGAGAGCCGCGCCGGGGACGGCCGCCGCCTCGACCTGCCGGGCGCGCTGCTGGTCACCGCCGGTCTGGGCACGCTGGCGTACGGCATCTCGCGCACCCAGGAGAAGGGCTGGACCGCCGCGGCCACCCTCGTGCCGCTGGCCGCCGGGGTGCTGCTGGTCTGTCTGTTCCTGCTGGTCGAGGCGCGGACCCCGGCCCCGCTGATGCCGCTCGGGCTGCTGCGCAGGCGCCCGGTGGCGTCGGCGAACGCGGCGATGCTGGTGTCCGGCTCCGCGATGTTCTGCATGTGGTACTTCATGACGCTGTACGCCCAGAACGTGCTCGGCTACTCCCCGCTGGCGGCCGGCGCCGCGCTCGTGCCCAGTTCGCTCGCCGTCGTCGTCGGCTCCAAGGTGGCGCCGCGGCTGATGCGCACGGCGGGGGCGCGGAGCGTGGCCGTGCTGGGCACGCTGGTGGCCGCGGGCGGGTTCGCCTGGCAGTCGACCATGAGCGCGCACGAGGCGTACGTCACCGCGATCATGTGTCCGGGCATCCTGATGATGCTGGGCGGCGGCCTGGCCATGACCCCGCTGGCCGCCCTCGCGACCTCGGGGGCGGCGCACCACGAGGCCGGTGTGGTCTCGGGACTGGTCAACACCTCGCGCACGATGGGCGGTTCGCTCGGCCTCGCGGTGATGTCGACCATCGCCGCGACCGGCACGGGCACCGGCACCGGCCCCCAGGCCCTGACCGACGGCTACGCCCTGGCCTTCCGCGCCTCCACGGCGGTGCTGCTGGGCGGGGCGGCGCTGATGCTGCTGTGGCTGCCGCGCCGCGTCTCGGCACACTGACCCCGGCTCGGAGCCGGCCCCGCCGGACCCGGCCCGGCTCAGAGCCACCCCTGCTGCCGCGCCTCCCGCACCGCCTCCGCGCGGTTGCGGGTGCCGGTCTTCCCGATGGCCGAGGACAGGTAGTTCCGCACGGTGGACTCGGACAGGTGCAGCCGGCCCGCGACATCGGCGACGGTCGCCCCGTCCACGGACGCCTTCAGCACCTCGCGCTCCCGGGGCGTGAGCGGATTCGGCCCCGCGCTCAGCGCGGCCGCCGCCAGCGCCGGATCGACCACGGTCTCCCCGGCCAGCACCCGCCGGATCGCCGCCGCCAGCTCCTCCACCGGTCCGTCCTTGACCAGGAACCCGGCCGCCCCCGCCTCCAGCGCCCGCCGCAGATACCCCGGCCGGCCGAACGTCGTGAGGATGAGCACCCGGCACCCCGGCGCCCGCGACCGCAGCTCCTCCGCCGCGTCCAGCCCGCTCGTCCCGGGCAGCTCGATGTCCAACAGGGCCACGTCCGGCCGGTGTCGGAGCACACTCGCCACGATGGCGTCGCCCGTGGCCACCTGCGCCACGACCTCGATGTCCTCCTCAAGACCGAGCAGGAGGGCGAGCGCGCCGCGCATCATGCCCTGGTCCTCGGCGAGCAGGACCCGGATCGCCGCCCGGGGTGTCTCGTTCATGGGGCTCAGCGTACGGCCGCCCGTCTCACCCGGGGTCCGGTGTCCGTGCGAGGGCCGGCGCCGGTTCCTCGGCGGTCAGCGGGAGTTCCGCGCTCACCGTGAAGCCGCCGTGCGGCGCCGGGCCGGCCGTGAGGGAGCCGCCCGCCGCGGCCAGGCGCTCGGTGAGGCCCTTCAGACCGGTGCCGCCGATGCCCGGGGCGGGGCGGCTGACCGGGCTGCCGGTGCCGTCGTCGGTGACCGTCAGCCTGACGCGCTCCGCGGTGCCGGTCACGGCGATCTCGCAGCGGTTCGCGTCGCTGTGCCGGACCACGTTGGTGACCGCCTCGCGGACCACCCAGCCCAGCAGGGCCTCCGTCTGCGGGGCGAGGGGTGTGCCGGACCGGCGGAAGACCGGCTCGATGTCCGCCGCGGACAGGGCCGAGCGGGCGCGGTCGATCTCGGTGGTGAGGCTGCCCTCGCGGTAGCCGGTGACCGCCTCGCGGATCTCGGTCAGGGCCTGGCGGCCCACCGACTCGATGTCCGTGATCTGGCTCAGGGCCGCGGCCATGTCGCGCGGGGCCAGGCGGCGGGCCGCCTCCGACTTGACCACGATCACGGAGAGGGTGTGGCCGAGCAGGTCGTGCAGGTCGCGGGAGAAGCGCAGCCGCTCCTTCTCCACCGCGCGCCGGGCCAGTTCCTCCCGCGCGGCGCGCAACTCCCTTACCGCTTCGGACAGTCCGAGGATCGCGGCGGTCACCATGGTGGACAGGAAGGTGGCGTAGCCGATGTTCGTCGCGTCCGACCAGTCGCCGCGCACCCCGGAGAGCGCGGCCGAGTAGGCCGCCAGCAGGATTCCCGTGCGGCCCAGCCACGGCCCGCGCAGGGCGGCGCCCGTGGCCAGGCCCAGCAGCGGGAAGAACATCAGCCAGCTGCCGCCGTAGCCGAGCGCCAGGCCCGTGGTCAGCAGGCCCATCAGCAGCAGCGCCGTCCGCGTGCGCGGCGACTCGCGAGCCGCCCGGTCGAACGAGCGGAACGTGACATAGACGTACAGGGAGTTGAAGGCGAACAGCCCCAGCCCGCCGACCAACGGGTTCGGGGTCCGCCCCTGGAGCAGATTGGAGAAGGCGCCCATCCCCAGCAGCAGCCAGGGCAGCAGCGCGAAGCCGGTGGGCGGCGGCCCGGGATCGCCGGCGGCCGGCGTCTCGCCCCGCTTGCGTGCGGCGCGCGAGGCGGCCTTGAACCGCTCGTTCTCGGCCTTCCAGCGCTCCAGCTCCGCCTTCCACTCCAGCCGCGCCGCGCGCCAGGCCCGCGCCCGGCACCGTACCTTCCCCCACCCCGACATGTCCTGTTCCCCCTGGTCAGACGGTCCCCGCCCGGCGGCGGTACGACAGCACAGCGTACGATCCGAACACCAGCAGCCAGCCCGTCAGCACGAGGACCGCACCGGCCCCGGGGGCGTGTCCCCGCGCGACGGCGCCGCCCAGCTCGGCGAACCGGTTGGTCGGGGTGTACGCCGAGACCGAGCGCAGCCAGCCCGGGAACAGCGCGGTCGGGAACCACAGCCCGCCCAGCACCGCGAGCCCCAGATTGCACACCATGTTGGCCACGCCGGTGGCGGGACCGGACAGCCGGTAGCCGTTGCCGAGGCCCAGCAGCGTGAACGGCACCGAGCCCAGCCACAGCAGCAGCGCGATCGTGGTCGACTTGCCGGCGCCGTTGCGGCCCAGCAGGGCCACGGTCTCGCCGCGCCCGATCCGCAGGTCCACCCCGTCCACGGCACGCACGGACCCGAATGTCCTGACCGCCCCCGTGAACGACACGGCGGCGATCTCCTCGTCCCTCTGTGTCATGCCTACGACGTTAGAAGCCGGGCGCGCCTCTCCGGCAGGTGTGCTTGTACGGACTCGGGCAGTACGAATGTCACGGGTCCCATGATGAGCTGACATGCCGTCAGGAGCCTTCACAACTACGGGGGGCTGGGCTATACAGGGGGCGCCGGTCTGGAACGCGTTCTAGGGCCGTGACCGTAGGGCGTTCCCCGTCCGCCCCGTGGACGACCTCGGCGCGGCCGACGGTGCGGACGACCGCGCCGAGGTCTCGATACCTCCCAGGAGCCCCATGCCCATCGACGCAGCCAAGGCCCTCGCCGCCGAACCCCGGTCGGGTGAGATCACCTGGACCGCGAAGGACGTCCAGCTCTACCACCTCGGCATCGGCGCGGGCCGCCCCGCCACCGACCCGGACGAGCTGCGCTACACGCTGGAGTCCCGGCTGCACGTCCTGCCGAGCTTCGCCACCGTCGCGGGCGCGGGCTCGCCCGGAGTGATCAGCGGGCTGTCCATGCCGGGCATCGACGTCGACCTGGCCAGGGTGCTGCACGGCGGACAGAGCCTGCGCGTGCACCGGCCCATCCCGGTCCGGGGCACCGCCACCGCCACCTCCCGCATCGCCGCCGTGTACGACAAGGGCAAGGCCGCCGTCCTGGTGCTGCGCACCGAAGCGGCCGACGCGGAGGGCCCGTTGTGGACCGACGACGCCCGGATCTTCGTCCGCGGCGAAGGCGGCTGGGGCGGCGACCGGGGCCCCTCGGCCCGTCCGGCGGAGCCGGGCGGCGAGCCGGACCGGATCGCCGAGCGCCCGATCCGCCCCGACCAGGCCCTGCTCTACCGCCTCTCCGGCGACTACAACCCCCTGCACGCCGACCCCGAGTTCGCCGAGCTCGCCGGCTTCGACCGGCCCATCCTGCACGGGCTGTGCATCTACGGGATGACCCTCAAGGCGGTGGTCGACACCCTCCTCGGCGGCGATGTGGGCCGGGTGCGGTCGTACACCACCCGGTTCGCGGGCGTCGTCTATCCGGGCGAGACCCTGCGCATCCGCATGTGGCGGGAAGAAGAGGGGGAAGCACGGCGGGTACGGGTCGCCGTGTCCGCCGCCGAGCGGGACGACGCTCCCGTGCTCGCGGACACCGTCGTGGAGCACTCCTGAATCCAGTAACGCGAGGGGAGTTACGGCATGCGCGCAGCCGTACTGCACGAGATCGGCCAGGACGAGCTCGACGTCCTCGACGACGTCGAGGCGGCGGGTTTCGGACCGGGAAAGGTCCGGGTCCGGGTGCGGGCCACCGGGCTGTGCCACTCGGACCTGTCCGCGATGAGCGGCGTACTGCCCCAGCCGGCACCCTTCGTGCCGGGCCACGAGGGCGCGGGTGACGTGCTCGAAGTGGGCGACGGCGTACGGCACGTGAAGCCGGGCGACCGGGTCGTCATCTGCTGGCTGCCCGCCTGCGGCGCCTGCCCGGCGTGCCGGCGCGGCCAGACCGAGCTGTGCCTGGCCGGTTTCATGAACGCGGGCACCCCCAACTTCCGCCGCCCCGGCGGCGACGTCTTCGGCTTCGCGGGCACCGGCACCTTCGCCGAGGAGATCGTGGTGGACGCCGGCTGCGCCGTCCCGATCCCCGAGGACGTGCCGTACGACATCGCCGCGCTGATCGGCTGCGGTGTCACCACGGGACTCGGGGCCGCCCTCAACACCGCCGGTCTGGAGGCCGGTTCCTCGGTCGCCGTCATCGGCTGCGGGGGTGTCGGTATCTCCGCCGTCCAGGGGGCGCGGCTGAAGGGCGCCGCCGAGATCGTCGCCGTCGACCCGGTGCCCGCCCGACGCGAGGCCGCCCTCACGTTCGGCGCCACCAGGGCGGTTCCGCCCGACGGACTCGCCGACGCCAGGCAGCAGGTCACCGGCGGCGAGGGCTTCGACTGCGTCTTCGAGGTCGTCGGCCGGTCCGCCACCGCCCGCACCGCCTACGAGAACACCCGGCGCGGCGGCACCCTCGTCGTGGTCGGCGCGGGCGCCATGGACGACTACCTCCGGCTCAACATGTTCGAGCTGTTCTTCGACGAGAAGCGCATCCTGCCGTCCCTCTACGGCGGCGGGGACGTGGTCCGTTCCTACGAGCGCGCCATCGCCCTGTGGCGGGCCGGCCGCATCGACCTGGCCGGGCTGATCACCCACCGGGTACCGCTCGCCGCGATCAACGAGGCACTGGACCAGATGCGTACCGGGACCGCCCTGCGTACGTGCGTCGAGATCTGAGGACCGCCGCCCACGACACTGCCGCTTCAGGGGCTGACCGCCGTCGTCACCGGCGCCGGGCGCGGGCTCGGCCGGGCCGCCGAGGCCCTCGAACTCGCCCGCCTCGGCGCGTCCGTCGTCGTCAACGACTACGGCAGGCCGGGCCGCGACGGAACGGGGGACGCCTCGGCCGGACCCGCCGCCCAGGTCGTCGCCGAGATCCGCGACAGCCTGGGCGGTGCGGCCGTCGCCCACACCGGAGACGTCGCCGACTTCGGCAGGCGCGGGACCTCGTCCGGTCGGCGATCGGCACGTTCGGCAAGCTGGTGCGTCCACCTCAAGGGGCACTTCAACACCACCCCCGGAGGAGGGCCTCGACCCGCTCGCCCCGGAGCATGTCGCCCCGCTCGTCGGCTACGTGGCCGCACCGGCCGTCGCCGGGGGAGACGTTCGCGGCGGCGGAGGTGCTCAACTCAGGCGGGGCTGAAAAGAAGCAGGGGGCACCCGGTGGGTGCCCCCTGCCTCCGTCACCACTACCCTCAGGCAGCCGCCTCGGCGGTCTCCTCGGCGGGCCTGCGGTGTCGGCCGTGCGGAGTCGTGTCGCTCTCCTGAGCCGAGATCGGGCCGCGGTGCTTACCGTGGCCGGTGTTCTCCAGAGAGTCGGCAGACAGCTGGTTCGTCGTGCTGGTGTCGCTCATCGGACGTATTCACCCCGTCAACATCATCTTTCGTACAGCCGGAGGAGTGTAACCGGCACACCACGGGCCGAATCCAGGCGTACACGCCGACCGGCACTAGTTCGTTACAAGACGTCCCAGAGGCGCCTGCTGCAACGGCACCGGACGCGGCGGCGCCGGTTCCGCGGGCTCCGGTTCCGCCGCTCCCGGGGGCACTTCGTCGGGTGTTTCGGCGGCCGCGCCGTCCCGGTCCCGACCCTCTCCCGCCGGAGCCGCCGGAGCCGCCGGAGCCGCCGTCCCCGGTTCCCCCGCGGGTGCCCGCAACTCGGCGACCCCGCACGGGGTTTCCTCGGTGGCGTACGGCAGCCGCAGCACCCCGTCCCGGGTCCACAGCCCCGACCCGGTCAACCAGCCCTGGGGTGCCGCGAGATGCCGTACCCGCCGCTCGGCCGGCCGCCACAGGCCCACCCAGGTGCCCACCGGCCCCTCGATGCGCAGCGCCACCGCGCAGTTCTCCGGCTCCAGCACCTGCCCCGGCTGGATCGCGAACGGCACCGCCGTGCACTCCGGCAGCCGCAGCGAGGTGGGGAAGCGCACCGGCAGGGTGGAGCCGAGGACGCCCCAGCCCAGCCGTTCCCGTCCCGGCGAGGGCGCGTCGGAGGAGATCAGCAGCAGCCCGCTGTCCAGGTCGGCCATCAGCAGCCGGTCGTCACTGGCCGGCGTGATCTGGAGCAGCGGCGAGACCTCGCCCAGTTCCAGGTCCACCACGACCGTCTTGGTGCAGCCCTCCAGCTCCCGGTCCAGCGCCAGCAACCGGCCGGCGCGGTCCAGCCACACCCCGCCCGAGCAGCGACCCGGAACCTCCACGAGCCGCTCGGGCCCGGACGGCCCGCCCGCCACCTGCCACACCGCGCTGGTGCGGGCGCCGACGGCGACGCCGTACGCCCGTGTGCCCCCCGGCACCGGCGGCAGCAGCGCGAGCCGGGCGCCGGGCTCGGCGCACTCCACGGCGCCCAGCGGCAGCTCCCCGGTGCCCGGCCCGGTCGGATACAGCAGCGCGAAGAGGTGCCGTACCCCCGCCCGCCGGTGGATCAGGACCCGCCCGTCGCCCAGCGGCTGAAGCTCGGTGCCGGGTTCCTCGGGCTGGTTGCCGGGCAGCGGCACCGCGTACGGCTCCGGGCCGTCCAGCGTCCAGCGCTCCGGGAACCAGGAGTCACCGTCCCGCGTGAGCCGCGCGGCGTACGCGCCGTCCGCCGTGAGCACGCAACCGCGCTCCGGGGAGCGGTCGTCCGTACCGACGGACGGGGATTCGATAGCACAGGCCGTCATCGTTCGGTCACCTCCGGCGACGAAGCTAGTTTTGCACGCACGGCCGTGCGGGGAGCCGACCCGCGCTTCACACATACGGGTGGCGCAGAAGCGATTCCTCTGAGGAAGCGGACATGACTGTGCTGCGCGTGACCGGGAGAGGCGGATGCGGTACGGCCCCGCCGAACAGCCAGGTAGCCTTTTCCCGTGCCCCGTCTGTCTGAAGTCATCGCCGCGCTGGAGAACCTGTGGCCCGCCGAGCGGGCCGAGTCCTGGGACGCGGTCGGCACGGTCGTGGGCGACCCCGACCAGGAGGTCACCCGGGTCCTGTTCGCCGTCGACCCCGTCCAGGAGATCGTCGACGAGGCCGTACGGCTCGGCGCCGACCTGCTGGTCACCCACCACCCGCTCTACCTGCGCGGCACGACCACGGTCGCGGCCTCGCACTTCAAGGGCCGGGTCGTGCACACGCTGATCAAGAACGACATCGCGCTGCACGTCGCCCACACCAACGCCGACACCGCCGACCCGGGCGTATCGGACGCCCTCGCGGGCGCGCTCGACCTCCGCGTCGTACGCCCCCTCGTGCCGGACCCCACCGACCCGAACGGCCGTCGGGGACTCGGCCGGGTGTGCGCGCTCGACCACCCCCTCACCCTGCGGGAGCTGGCCGCGCGTGCCGCCGAGCGGCTGCCCGCCACCGCGCAGGGCATCCGGGTGGCCGGCGACCCCGAGACCGTCATCCGCACCCTCGCGGTCAGCGGCGGCTCCGGCGACAGCCTCTTCGACCAGGTGCGCGCGGCCGGTGTGGACGCCTTCCTCACCGCCGACCTGCGCCACCACCCGGCCTCCGAGGCCGTCGCGCAGAGCCCGCTCGCGCTGCTCGACGCGGCACACTGGGCCACCGAGTGGCCCTGGTGCGAACTGGCCGCGGGACAGCTCGACGAGATCTCCGACCGCCACGGCTGGGACCTGCGGGTCCACGTCTCCAAGACGGTCACCGACCCCTGGACCGCCCACGCGGCGTCCTCCGCCACCACTAGCTAATGGGAGCCCCCAACTGAACGCCGCGCCCGCCGACCAGATCCGACTCCTCGACGTCCAGGGCCTCGATGTCCGCCTGCAGCAGCTCGCGCACAAGCGGAGGTCCCTGCCCGAGCACGCCGAGATCGAGTCGCTGAACAAGGACCTCACCCAGCTGCGCGACCTGCTCGTGGCCGCGCAGACCGAGGAGAGCGACTGTGCCCGCGAGCAGACCAAGGCCGAGCAGGACGTCGACCAGGTGCGTCAGCGCGCCACCCGCGACCAGCAGCGCCTCGACTCCGGCGCGGTCACCTCGCCGAAGGACCTGGCGAACCTCCAGCACGAGATCACCTCGCTCGCCAAGCGGCAGGGCGACCTGGAGGACGTCGTCCTGGAGGTCATGGAGCGCCGCGAGTCCGCGCAGGAGCGGGTGAACGAGCTGACCGAGCGCGTCGGTTCCGTCCAGTCGAGGATCGACGACGCGACCGGCCGCCGGGACGCCGCGTTCGAGGAGATCGACCGCGAGGCCGCGTCCGTCACCAAGGAGCGCGAGGTCGTCGCGGCCTCCGTCCCCGCGGACCTGCTCAAGCTGTACGACAAGCTGCGCGAGCAGCAGGGCGGCATCGGCGCGGCCAAGCTGTACGCCGGCACCTGCCAGGGCTGCCGCCAGGAACTGGCCATCACCGAGCTGAACGAGGTCCGCGCGGCCGCCCCCGACACGGTGGTGCGCTGCGAGAACTGCCGCCGGATCCTGGTGCGTACGGCCGAGTCCGGGCTCTAGGAGGCGTACGGCGTGCGGGAGTTCATCGTCGAGGCGGACGGCGGTTCACGGGGCAACCCCGGCCCCGCGGGCTACGGCGCGGTCGTCCGCGACGCGGCCACGGGCGCGACGCTGCTGGAGGCGGCCGAGTACCTCGGCGTCACCACCAACAACGTCGCCGAGTACCGCGGCCTCCTGGCCGGCCTGCACGCCGCCCGCACCCTGGACCCCGCCGCCGAGGTCCACGTCCGCATGGACTCCAGACTGGTCGTCGAGCAGATGTCGGGCCGCTGGCAGATCAAACACCCCGCGATGAAGCCCCTGGCCCTGGAGGCGCGCGGGGTGTTCCCCCCGGACCGGGTGACGTACGAGTGGATCCCCCGCGCCGAGAACAAGCACGCCGACCGTCTGGCCAACGAGGCGATGGACGCGGGGGCACGGGGGGAGCGGTGGTCGGCGGAGGGGTCGACCGCGGACCTGGAGGCCGGTGCCCCGGGTGCGGGGGAGGCGCCCGGCGCCGAGCCGCGGCTCGGCGCTCCCGGCCGGCAGCAGTCTCGCGGCCCAGGTGAGCGGCGGTCCGCCGCCCGCGGCTGGTCCGCCGCCCCCGACCTCGGCGCGCCTGCCACCCTCGTCCTCCTCCGGCACGGGGAGACCCCGCTGACCCCCCAGAAGCGGTTCTCCGGCAGCGGTGGCACCAACCCGCCCCTGTCCGAGGTCGGCCGGGAGCAGGCCCACCGCGTGGCCGAGGCGCTGGCCGAGCGCGGCACCGTCCAGGCCGTCCTCGCCTCCCCCCTCACCCGCACCCGCGAGACCGCCGAGATCGTCGCCGCCCGCCTGAACCTGGACGTCGTCGTCGAGGAAGGACTGCGCGAAACGGACTTCGGCGCCTGGGAGGGCCTCACCTTCGGTGAGGTCCGCGACCGCTACCCGGACGACCTGAACGCCTGGCTCGCCGACCCCGCCGCCCGCCCCACCGGCGGCGGCGAGAGCTTCGCCGAGACCGCCGTCCGCGTCGCCGCCACGAAGGACGAGCTGGTCACCGCCCACGCGGGCCGCACCGTCCTGCTCGTCACCCACGTCACCCCGATCAAGACCTTCGTCCGCCTGGCCCTCGGCGCCCCACCCGAGTCCCTGTTCCGCATGGAACTCTCGGCCGCCTCCCTCTCCGCCGTGGCGTACTACGCCGACGGCAACGCGAGCGTCCGCCTCTTCAACGACACCTCCCACCTGCGCTGAACCGCGGAGCCCCGCCGTCCGCGGGCGTCCCGACCCGCCCCGGTCCCCGGCGGCCACCGTGCCCGCCGGCACCGTCCGGCTCCCGCCCGCGGCCGACGCCGGGCGGTCAGTCCGTGCTCCGTGCAGGGGGTGTACCGGCCCCTCGGGGCGGGCTGGTCGGACCGGGGGCCTTGGGAGGAGCACCGGACGACTCGCCCCGGTAGCACGATCGGTCGCCCTCGGCCGAGGGGTTCGCCGGCCAGTCCTTCCGGACCGGCATGAAGTTGGCGGGGTGGGCCCTGATCTGTGCGACCCCTTCGGCGGTCAGGACGAGACACCAGCGGACCGTGAGCGGCCGGGAGTCCGTCGCCCGGCGCACCGTCAGCGTCGCCCGGTAGGTGCCCGGCGCGAAGAGCCAGTGCTCGGCCCGGAAGTCCATGAGGGACAACGACGGCTTGTCCCTGGTCACCAGGAAGGGCGAGGAGTCGCTCTCCTCGACGAAGCCGTACCGGCCCGTGGTCACGTCACCCTGCCAGTGCCCGCTTGCGTACCACAGGAAGTCGGCCTGGCCGCCGGGCGGCTTCGCCGGCCCCTCGCGCCGCAGCCGCATGTCGATCCCGGTGACCGTCTCCGCGCGCTGGGTCTCGCCCAGGACGGCGATGACCGGCTGCATGAGGATCTTCGAGTAGGTGCCCCTGCTGTCGACGGCGAGGCGGATCGTGTCCGGCATCACCACGGTGATGCCCGGGGCGGAACGCACCGCGACGAAGCTGTACAGGGAGATGACCAGGGCGGTCAGCGAAGCCACCAGGGGCACCCACGTGCCGGCCGCCTCCGCGTACTTCCTCGCTCCGCGGCTCGCGCCTGGTCCGCCCTCCTCAGCCCGTGACCGGGGGCCCTGTCCGTCCTGCTCGTCCGGCACCGGGACCTCCCGCCCACGTCTTTCGACCAGAACGGTCAAAGGGTCGAGCGCCGCTGACCCGACCCTGCTCGATGCGGCCGGAAGTGGGCGCGTCGACGAAGCACCCAGGTCCCCCGGGGATGCCCTAGTGGACCTCCTCCACCAGCACGTCCAGCCCCCAGGGCTTCCCCGCCCGCCCCGGCGCCTCCGCCTCCACCACGTACCCCAGCTCCCGCAGCGCCTCCACCAGCTCCGCGGGGTCCCGCGGCGCGGTGCCGGCCGACAGCAGGGCCCGTACGATCCGCCCCTTCGTCGCCTTGTTGAAGTGGCTGACGACCTTACGGGTCGGCGCGTGCAGCACCCGTACCGTCGCCGTCCGCTCCGCCACCTCGCCCTTCGGCTTCCACGCCGCCGCGTACGCCGCCGAGCGCAGATCCAGCACCAGCCCGTCCCCGGCCGCCTCCGGCAGCACCTCGGCCATCGGCGCCCGCCAGTGCCCGGCCAGCGCGCCGATCCCCGGCAGCCTGATCCCCATCGAGCAGCGGTAGGAGGGGATCCGGTCGGTCACCCGCACCGCGCCCCACAGCCCGGAGAAGACCAGCAGTGAGCGCGCCGCCCGCCGCTTCGCCGCCGCGTCCAGGGAGGCCAGGCCGAGGGCGTCGTACAGGACCCCGGTGTAGATCTCCCCGGCGGGGCGGGCGCCGGCGGTGCGCAGGGCCGCGTTCTTGGCGACCTCGCCGCGCAGCCCCTCGCTGAGCCCGAGCACCTCGCGCGCCTTCTCCTCGTCGGCCGCGCACAGCCCGACCAGTTCCCCGAGCACGGCCTCCCGCGCACCGGCCAGCCCCGGCAGGGACAGCGACTCGGGCCGCAGCGGGGCACCCTTGCCCGAGTCGGCCTTACCTTCCGAGGGCGGCAGCAGGACCAGCAACACGTACTCCTTCTCTTGCGCTCGAACGCCAGCGTACGGGGTACTGCCCGCGCCCCCTTTCACCCCCGCGTGAGCGCCCCTACGAGCGGTGTCCGCACGTCCACACGCATCCCGTACCGCACCCGCGACGCGCCCCCTGCCCCCGCGCACGCCCGGACCCGGCCCCGCGCCGACCCCGTACCGCCGCCCGCAACCGCGACCTGCGCGGAAGGCGGCGGGCCCCGGCAGGTGTTGCACCGGCGGGCGGGGTGACCGCCGTGTGGCGAGGGGGCGTCCGATGACAGAAGCAGTGACCGCGTCCGGGGCGGAACGGGCCCTGTGGCGGCGGGCCAGACTCGGCCACGGCGGGCCGCCGCTCGATCTGCTCACCGCGAGCTTCCGGCGGCACACGTACGCCCCACACGCCCATGACGAGTACACGATCGGCGTCTGCGTGGGCGGGTACGAGGTGATCGACTACCGGGGTGGGCGCATCCGCACCGGCGCCGGGACGATCGTCGTACTGGACCCCGGGGAGGTGCACACCGGTGGGCCCGGGAACGCCACCGACGGATACGCGTACCGGGCCCTGTACGCCGAACCGTCCCTCCTCGGGGAAGGTACCGCCGGGGGAGCCCCGCACTTCTCCGAGCCCCTCCTGGACGACCCCGAACTGGCCATGGCGCTGGCCCGCGCGCACGCCGAACTCAGCGCCTGCCCGGACCCGTTGGAGGCCGAGTCCCGGCTGCCCTGGCTGCTCACCGCGCTCGCCCGGCGGCACTCCACCGCCCGCCCGGTCCACGACCGCGTACCCGGCGCGGCCGCCATCGCCCGGACCGTCCGGGACCGGCTGGCCGACGAGCTGACCGCCCCGCCCACGCTCGCCTCGCTCGCCGCCGACCTGGGCCTTTCCCGGTACCAGCTGCTGCGCGCCTTCCGCACGGCGACGGGCATACCGCCGTACGCCTGGCTCGCCCAGTACCGGGTGGCCAGGGCGCGGGTCCTGCTGGAGGCGGGGCTGCGGCCGGCGGAGGTCGCGGGGCTCGTCGGCTTCGCGGACCAGGCGCATCTGACCCGCTGGTTCCGCAGGGTGGTCGGGGTGACCCCGGCGGCGTACCGCAACAGCGTTCAAGACACCCCCTGAGGGCATGGCCGAGACTCGCCCCATGACTGCACGTGGCTGGTTCCTGTTCTCCCTGATGGGAGTGGTCTGGGGCATTCCCTATCTGCTGATCAAGGTGGCGGTGGCCGAGGTGTCACCGCCCGTCCTGGTGTTCACCCGCTGCGCGTTGGGCGCGGCCCTGCTGCTGCCGTTCGCCCTGCGCCAGGGCGGCCTGCCCCGCACGATCCGTACCCACTGGCGCCCCATGCTGGCCTTCGCGGTCCTGGAGATCGTCGTCCCCTGGTTCACCCTCACCGACGCCGAACGCCACCTGTCCAGCTCGACGTCCGGCCTGCTGATCGCGGGCGTGCCGATCGTGGGTCTCCTCGCGGCCCGCTTCCTCGGCACCACCGAACACCTCGGCGCCCGGCGGCTGGCCGGGCTCGCCCTCGGCCTCGCCGGGGTCGCGGTGCTGGCGCTGCCCCACCTCACCGGCGGCGACGCCCGCTCCCTCGCCGAGGTCCTGCTCACCGTCGTGGGCTACGCCACGGCACCCCTGATAGCCGCCCGCCACCTGGGCGACGTCCCCTCCCTGCACCTGACGGCCCCCTGCCTCACCCTGGCCGCCCTGGTCTACGCCCCCGCCGCCGTCCTCACCCACCCGACCGCCGTCCCCTCCCCGCAGGCGCTGGCCGCGCTCGCCGCGCTGGGCGTGATCTGCACGGCCCTGGCGTTCGTGGCGTTCCTGGAACTGATCAAGGAGGCGGGCCCCAGCCGCGCCACGGTCATCACCTACGTGAACCCGGCCGTGGCGGTGGCCGCGGGCGCGGCCTTCCTGCACGAGCCCCTGACCCTTCCCGTGCTCCTGGCCTTCGCGTTCATCCTGGCGGGCTCGGTGCTGGGGACGGCTGCGGGTCCGCGGCGCCGCACACGACCGGTACCATGGTCGGCACGGCAGACGAGCCGGGCGGACGGCCGCGTGGAGTCCCCCTAGGGGGCTTCCCGAGGAACGTCCGGGCTCCACAGGGCAGGGTGGTGGCTAACGGCCACCCGGGGTGACCCGCGGGACAGTGCCACAGAAAGCAGACCGCCGGGGATCTCGGTCCTCGGTAAGGGTGAAACGGTGGTGTAAGAGACCACCAGTGCCCAGGGTGACCTGGGCAGCTAGGTAAACCCCACCCGGAGCAAGGTCAAAAGGAAACACCCCGGTGTTTCTGCGCGGACGTTCGAGGGCTGCCCGCCCGAGTCCGCGGGTAGACCGCACGAGGCCGGTGGCAACACCGGCCCTAGATGGATGGCCGTCGCCCCGGGCCCCGCGAGGGACCTGGGGAACAGAACCCGGCGTACAGCCCGACTCGTCTGCCGCTACCTGCGGCTTTGCCTGGAAAAGGGCCTCTGACCTGCGCCGGGGGCCCTTTCCGATCTTTCAGGGGCTTGCCGTGTCCGGACGGTTTGTCGACGCTCACGGGATGGAGCGGGCCGCCGCGGCTCCGTCGGCGCGCCAGACGGGGGCGGAGGACCCTCGGGGTACGAGGACGGGCCCGTGGCGCCAGTCGGCGGGGGTCTCGCTCAGCCGGACCGGAGGAGCGATGTGCTGGAACTCGCCCAGCGGGGTCTGATGGACCAACCACTCGGGCTCGGGTGGAGCGGCCGTCGTGCCGATCTGCGCGGCGACTTCCGACTTGTCCAGTGTGCCGAGCTCCCACGCCCAGTTGGCGCAGCCGGCGAGGGAGACACGGACGAGGTAACTGCCCCCCTCCCGCGCCTGTTTCAGGGTTGCGGCCATCACGCCGGCCGCTGCGAAATAGGCCGCGAGGTAGTCATTGAGCATGCGGCCCGGGGGCATTTGCGGCCTCCCGTCCTCCCCCTCGTTCCAGTTGACGCCGACCAACGCCTGCGCCTGGTGGTCGAAGCCGCCTCGTTCACCCCATGGGCCCGAATGGCCGTAGCAGCGGATGGAGCAGTAGATCAGCCCTTCGGAGATCTCCGCGCACTCCTCTGGGGTCAGCCCTAGCCGGGCCAGCTTCGAGGCCCGGTGATTGTGCACGAAGACATCGGTTTCGCGGAGCAGCTGGTCGAATATGCGGCGGCCGCCGCTGTCCTCGCGCAGTTCCAGCCGGGTGGAGCGGATGCCCACAGCTGTTTCATTCCAGCACAGATCGTGTTCGAAGGCGTTCGGCTCGCACACGTGGAGCACATCAGCGCCATATTCGGCCAGCGTACGCCCCATCGCGGTGCCGGCGAAGATGTGGGTGAACTGCAGGCAGCGCAGCGCCGACAGTGGCTGATCGCCGGCGGGCAGCGGTTTTATGGGCGCGTCGCCGATCTTCTCGATCGACACCAGCGGTTCTGTTCGGATCGCCTGGCTCTGCGGATGGGCCAGGAACTCCTCGCGGCTGCGCACCACCGCGAGCGGAATTCCTCGCTCAGCGGCGGCCTCTTCGAGGTCCCAGGATTTCCAGGAGGCGATGGCGCTCCGGACATGCTCCTGCGTATGCGCGGTGCCGAGGAGCGACAGTAACTCATCACTCGGCCGCGGGTAGCAGGCGATGGGGATGACCCAGCGATCGTCGGCCGTCTGGTAGAAGTCGAAGACCGCGGGCGCGAGACCGCCATCGAGGCCCTGCAGCGAACCCATGTTGGATCCGTAGCCGTTGAGGCGGTTCCCCGCGCCCAGATAGGGCGTGAGAGAGTGGAGCGCCTGCGGTAGGTCAAGGCTGAGCCGCTGGCTGCGGCCGGTCGCCTCGTGCCAGATCTGCGCCGCTCCAGCGGCCGCCGACAGGAGAGGAACGCCTATGGCGGTCCCGAGTTTGAGGGTGGAGTTGAGCAACGGGTCTGCGCCGGTCACCGAAAGCTCGCTGACCGCGTTCTCGAGCGACAGGCCGATCATGTCGAGAGAGGCATTCAGCTGACTCGTGAAATCAGGTTTGTTTTCCCTCATGGATACACACTTCCAGGAACTCGGCAAAACGCTGAACGCTTCTGCCTTTTGTGGACACCGAAATGCGCCGGTCACGCGCCATGGAGGGCGCCGACGAGGATGTACCGGCGGTGCTCAGCGGCCGACCCGCGGCGTCTTCTCCGCGAGTTCGCCGCGCACCATCCTGCGCAGGACCTTGCCGCTCGGATTCCTCGGCAGGGCCGCGGCGAAGTCGTAACTGGTGGGCACCTTGAAGTCGGCGATGCGGCCGCGCAGAGACAGCATCAGCTCGCGGGGGGTGACGCGCCGGCCCGGCTCAAGGACCACTCGGGCGTGCACCGATTCACCCCACCTGGGGTGCGGAATGCCCACGACCGCGACTTCGAGGACCGCCGGGTGGGCGCACAGCGCGGCCTCGATCTCGGCGGGATATACGTTTTCTCCCGCCACGATGATCATGTCGTTGACGCGGTCGCTGACGAACAGGTAGCCGTCCTCGTCGAGGTAGCCCGCGTCGCCCATGCGGATCCATCCGTCGACCAGGGTCTCGGCCGTGGCGTCGGGGCGACGCCAGTACTCCAGCATCCGGGCGGGCGAGCGCACGCAGACCTCGCCGACCGTGCCAGGTGGCACCGGTTTGCCGTCCCGGTCGATGATCCGCAGCGTGATGCCCGGGTACGCCCGGCCGGCGGCCAGCAGCCGGGGGTTGCCCTGCCTGTGGTCCTCGGGTGGCAGACAGGCCGCGAAGTTACCTGTCTCGCTGCTCCCGTAGATCTGCAGGAAGTCGCAGTCGATCATCTTCATGCACTGCTCAAGCAGTGGCGCCGAGATGGGGGAGCCACCGTAGACGACTTTGCGCAACGACTGGAAGCACGCGGGGTTGGCATCCGGCTCGTTGAAGAGCAGTTGCAGCATGGCGGGCGCCACGATCGCGGTGGTGATCCGCAGTTCTCTGATGAGTCTGAGAGCTGACGAGCTGACGAACATGGGCATGGAGACGATCGTCGCCCCGGCGTTGAAGCCCTGCATCGCGTAGGAGAAGCCGCCTATGTGGAAGCCCGGCAGGCCGATCAGGCTGCGGTCGCCCGGCAGCCAGTCGAACCAGTCGAGACTGTGCTGCTCCATGGCCTCGGCCACGTTGAAGAAGCTGCGGTGCGGCAGCACGACACCCTTGGGCCGCCCGCTGGTGCCGCTCGTGTAGATCTGCACCACCGCGCTTTCCCGGTCGCCACCCGATTGCGGGTCGGTGTCCGGGTGCGGTGCGGTCCAGCCCACCCAGCCCGCGCCCCCGTCTTCGGAGTCGTCGGCGAGAACAACGGTCTTCAGGCGGTCGAGCCGGTCGCGCACATCTTCCGCAACGGCTCGACAGCCTTCGTCGACCACCAGCAGCTCCGTGCCCGAGTCCGCCAGGATGTGATGGACCTCGTCCAGAGTCAGCCGCCAGTTGACGGGCACCAGCACCGCGCCGGTCTTCGCACAGGCGAAGGCGAGCTCCCAGTAGCGTTCCGACTCCTTGCCCAGGTACGCCACCCGGGAGTCGCGGCCGACCTGTGAGGCGAGCAACGCCTGTGCCACCCGGTTGCTCTCCTGGTGGAGCGCCTGGTAGGTGAGACTGCGGCCTTCGCACAGGATGGCCGGGTGATCCGGCTGACGGGCCGCCTGGTGTGCCAGAGCCGCGTGGAGCGTGTCGGTCTTCTTCGCGTCCATCATGGCGCCCTTCATCGCGACGACGGGATCAGCAGACTGCGGATGGAGCCGGCCAGGAGATCGATACGTGATTGCTCGAACGCCACGGCCGTCGGAAGCGAAACGGCGAACACCTGCTCAAGCCGATTCTTCAGACTGACGGCCGTGAGCGAATCAAGGCCCAAGGAGGCGAAATCCGCATCAGGTTCGATGTCCTCGACGTCCTGGTAGCGGAGAATCGCCGCCAGCTCGCGGCGTATCGCTTCGTTGATCGCCCCGTTGCTCGCGTCCGCCGGCCACCCGGCCGACTCGGGCGCCACAGCCTTGCTCTCCTCTTCGAGGGCTGCGGCGGGCGGCGCCTCGGGCAGCGGACCGGGAGAGGCACTCGGTGCCGGACCGGTGCCGGCCGGCAGCCAGTACCGTTTTCGATCGAACGTGTACGTCGGCAAGTCCACGCGCCGGTGGGTAGTGCCCCGGTGGTACGCGGCCCAGTCGACGGACAGCCCTGCCGTGTACAGGCTGGCGACAGCCTGGTCGATGGTCGCACCGTCCTCGTCGCCCGCACGGCTGCTGGCGGCCCACACGTGGTCGTTCCTGGTGACGCACCGGCGTGCGAGCGAGATCAGGGAGGCCGAGGGGCCGATCTCCACGAACGCGTGCGTACCGCGGCGCTCGACCGCTTGTACCGCGCCCAGGAAATCGACGGGTTCGAGCAGATGGCGCACCCAGAAGGCCGGATCGGCGAATTCCGAGGCCCGGACCACCTTTCCGGTCAGTGCCGATACCACGGGCAAGCGCGGGGCACGGCAGTGGATGCCTTCGAACAGGGCGCGGAACTCGTCGGCCACCTCCGCCATCAGCGGTGAGTGGAAGGCGTGCGAGACGGGGAGCCGCTTGACGCGGATGTCCCGTCGGCGCGCATCCTCCAGCAGGGCTTCCAGCGAACGCGAACCGCCCGAGACGACGCACTGGTCGGGAGCGTTGATCGCCGCCAGCGCGAGATCGTCGTACGGGCGGAGCAGCGGGCCGATCTCCTCCGCCGCCACCGCCGCGGCCGCCATGGCGCCCGGGGTGCTGACCGACTGCATGAGCCGGCCGCGTTCCGCGGCGATCCGGGCACCGTCCTCCAGGGAGAAGACGCCGGCCACCGTCGCCGCGACAAGCTCACCGATGCTGTGCCCGACCAGCACGCTGGGCCGCACTCCCCAGTCCGTCCACAGCTCCGCCAGCGCGTACTCCAGGCAGAACAGGGCCGGTTGGCTGTACCGGGTCTGATGGATGTCGTCGCCGTGGTCGTCGGCGCCGACCAGCATGTCCCGCATCGAACGCCCTGTCAGGGGGCGGAGTATCCGGTCGCATTCGTCGACGCGCTCCCTGAAGACAGGAAAGCGCCGGTAGAGCGCCGCCGCCATTCCCGAGAACTGCGAACCCTGCCCCGAGAAGAGGAAGGCCGCTTTACGCGCGCCGCCGACGGGCGACGCTCCGGCGGAGTGCAGGCGCCGATCCAGCAGCTGCGCCAGCTCTTCCCGGCTGGCGACCGCTCCTGCCAGACGCACCTTGTGGTGAGCCCGCCCGGTGTTGGAAGTGAAGCAGATGTCGGCCAGGGACGGCGGTGCGTCGGCGGTGAGGAACTGCTGGTACCGCCGGATCTGCGAGCGCAAGGAGCGGTCGTTCTTCGCCGACAAGGTGAAGACATGGCCCCGCTCCCCGTCGGTCCCCGGATGACGATCGGACGACTCGGCGTGCCCGTCCGGGGCGGGTCCGGCACAGTGAGCCGGAGCTTGTTCGAGCACGGCCGTGGCAATCGTCCCGGCGAAGCCGAAACCGTTCACCAGCGCTCGGCGGGGGGTGCCCTCCCACGTGAGCTCGCCCGTGGGCACCGTGACCGGGTATTTTTCCCAGGGTATGCGCCCCGAGGGGCGCTCGAAATTGAGGTGCGGGTAGAACTTGCCGGCCCGCAACTGCAGAACGGTCTTGACCAGACCGGCCATTCCCGCGGCACCCTCCAGGTGCCCGATGTTGGTCTTCACAGAACCGACCGTCACCGGTGCGGCTTTGTCGTGCGATGCCGCGAAGAGTGCGGCGATCGAGCCCATCTCGATCGGGTCGCCCAATGGCGTGCCGGTGCCGTGCGCCTCGACGTACTGGATGTGCCCCGGTTCGAGACCGGCCGCGGCCAGCGCGGCCCCCATCACCTGCTCCTGGGCCTGTCCGTTGGGCACGGTCAGGCCCGCGCTCTCGCCGTCCTGGCGCACCGCGGTGCCACGCACGAGCGCGAGAACGGCGTCCCCGTCGCGTTCGGCGTCCGACAGACGCTTCAGGACGAGCACGCCGCATCCCTCGCCGCGGGCGTACCCGTCAGCCGAGTCGTCGAAGGTTTTGCACCGGCCGTCGGGAGACAACATGTTGGCCGCCCGTAACGCACCGTTGCTCACCGCGTTGTGTATCAGGTTCACGCCGCCGCACAGGGCGATGCCGCACTCCTTGTTGCGCAGTCCCTGCACGGCCAGGTGCAGCGCGACCAGTGAGGAGGAGCACGCGGTGTCGACACTGATGCTCGGCCCCCGCCAGCCCAGTAAGTAACTGAGCCGGCCCGGCACGCTGCTGTGCGACAAACCGGTGCCTATGTAGCTGTCCACCTCCTCGGCGCGCACGCCCGCGGTGTCCAGTGCGTAGTCGAAGGAGCTGACGCCCATATAGACACCGCCTTCACGGTGCCGCCACGCCCCCGGAGGTATGGAGGCGTTCTCCAGCGCCTGCCATGTGGTCTCCAGGACCATCCGCTGTTGCGGGTCGAGGTAGGCCGCCTCACGAGGAGAGATGTTGAAGAAGGCAGCGTCGAAACGGTCGATCTCGTCCAGGAAGCCGCCGATGACCGGCTGTGCGTCCTCGGGATCCGAGCCGGTGAGCATGTGCCGTCGGCTCTCCGGCAGGGGGCGGATGCCTGACTGGCCCTTGGCGAGGAACTCGTCGAAATCCCGCAGGCTTTCGTTACCACCGGGAAACCTGAGTCCGGCTCCCACGATGGCGATCGGTTCGTGCTTCTCCAGCAACAGCTCACGGATCACGGCGTCCTGCTCGTCGATCTTCCGCAGCAGGTCGCGCGGGGTCGCTTCGGAAAGCTCAGAGTTTTTTGACAACGTCCCGTCTCCGTGTCGGGTTGGGCCACGCCCCGTGGGGCTCTTTGGGTCAGGGCGCCCAGAGATCGCGTGTGGGCTGACGGCGACGCTTCAACGGTGGAGGTCCGCATCGGGATCGGCGAAAGCCTCGGCGATGACATGCTCGGACAGATAAGAGACGAGCTGCTCGACCGTCGGCCTGTTGAAAAGCTGTGCGACCTCAAGTTCGCATCCGAGCACCTTGTCCAGAGTGTATTTGATCTCGGACAACTGCAGAGATGTCAGACCCAGTTCGAAAAAAACAGAGTCGGGCGCAAGGTATTCGTCGTCTTCCATCAGCAAGGCTGACTTCAGTTCGTGTGTCACCAGCTCTTCCAGAGCTTCGCGCCGGTCGTAGAGCGGAATCTCCAGTAGATCACTTATTTCCGTGATGCGTCGATCTGCCATCACGAGATGGGACCACACCGAACTGACCTGCCGCTGACGCGCGCCTGACACCCCCAGCCGGAGTCCGCCGGGCGTGAAGGGCGGGGATGCCACGTGGGGCGGGACTGGAGCCAGGCCCCGTGCCCGCGACACAGGTGGCCACGTTGTGCGGCACTCTCCTGGCCTGCTCGCCGGAGCGGCGGGGTGCTGGTCGGAGGTCGCGGACGAACGAGTGCACACCCCGAACCTCCAGTCGAGGGTGAACGGCGCCCGGTCGGTCATGGCCAGAAGCACGTGCCGGGCTCCCGGGGCCGGCGGCGCCGGAGCGAGGCAGGCGCCGCGGCCGGCATTCGCCGGCCCCGCCCGCCACGGACCCGATCCGGGGCTTTGCCGTGAGCGCTGCGCCCCTCTCCCGCGGTGTGCAGCGCGCCGCCCCTCATCGGCGTCAGCGCCGTGTCAGCCGCGTGTCAGTGCCGTCTCAGGGCTGCCTGGCAGGATTGGCCGCGAACCGCCCGGAACGGTCGTCACGTCGCATTTCGCGCCACACACGAGCAAGTGCCGTGTCACGGTGACTCGGGTCCTCCTTCCGGGGCCCTCGCGGAGACGGGGTTCCGCGGGTCCGGGCAACAGGGCGCGTTCCGTTCTCTCCATCGTCCCGATATGGAGCTCGCTTTCATGGCAGTACAGGCAACCTCCACTTCCAGGCGCGCCCTGGGGGTCACCAATGCGATGGCGGGAACCGGGCGACGCCGAAAAGGCGGTTGGGGTGGTGGGCGGTGACGGTGCGGTGCGAGAAGTTACGGCGGGATTGATCGGCCACGACGGTCCCGCAGCCGCCGACATGGCGATCGTCCCAGCCGGTACGGGGGACTCCGCCTGCGGGATGCCGCGGGGCGAGCGTCCGTGGGCGGCATCCTCGGCGGAAGTCGTCCGTACCGGTGGCGACGCGCCACCTCTTCTACGGCTCGGCCTCGCTCGCGTACGCGAGACGGGCGCCCACGTCCTTCCGGGCTGCTGCTCCGGTGTCACCGCCGAGACACTGGTCAAGGTCCGCTCAGTACCACTGACCGGCACGGCTCGCTGTGCGCCGGCCCGTGCTGAGACCGCCGCCTCGTTCACCCCCTGCTCGGGCCGGGTGACGGTCGACGGCGTCGTGCTCCGTGAGGGACCGGCCGTGCCGACGGACTCGGGGTGCGGGCAGTACCGGGTGCCGCCGTACTCACGGCTGGACGACGGGCTGCCCGACCTCCGCGTGATCGAGGGGGAAGTGCCGCCCGGCGACGTCCCTGCGCTCGCGGCTGACGCGAGCCGCACGGGTGCGCCCGCACAGCACGGGCGCTGCCAGAGCGGCGCGGCGGAGCGGCTGGACGGTGAGGCTCCCTGCTTCGAGCGCGACGGCGAGCTGCGGCGGCCGGGCCCGCGGAGGATCTCTTCGACGCGTGTCCCCACGCCCTGCCCGTCCGGGGCACGCCCGCCGAGGTTCTGTTCGCCCGTGCCGCGCACGAACCGCAGGGCGCGCCTGTCCCAGCCGTTCACCGGCCGCTCCGCCGGCCTGCGGTCCGGCTGTGCACCAGCAGCCCTCGTCCCGGTCCCGCGATTCCGGGAGTCTCGCCACCAAGTCGGTATCCGCACCGGTGGTGCGGGACCGACATGACGTCATCACGATCAAAAGCCAGCGTCGCGACTCGGCGGTGCGTAAATGGGGGAGTCATTCAGTGTCATCGATCGACTTCGTACGCCTGTGTGAGGGCGTGTTCTCGGAGACCGAAAGCTTCGTGGCCGCCCTGGACGGTGTGCCCCTGGAGCAACCGGTGCCGACCTGCCCTGGATGGACCGCCGGTCAGCTCATGGTGCACGTGCACCAGGCCCAGGAGTGGGCGGCGGTCATTGTCGAGACCCGGGCCACCCAGAGGGTGTCGCTGCTGGAGATCGGTGGCGGCGACGGCGACCTCTCCGGCGACTGGAGCGAGCAGATCCACCAGCTGACGCTCCGCGCGCTCGACAGCTTCGGCGATCCGGTGGATCGAAGGCGTCTGTCGCAGTGGATCACCGACGGGGCCCGGAGGCTGACCTCCGCGCTCCTTGAGGCCGGACCGGACACGGCCGTCTGGCGGGAGTTCTGCCCTCCGCGTGTGAGGACCTGGGCCCGCTGGGCGTTGCTCGAGACATCGCTGCACCGGGCGGACGCGGAAGTGCTCGCCGCCCGGCAGCTCCGCATCGACACCGATCTCGCGGTCGACAGCATCGACCAGTGGCTCGCTTACGTCCGTGAACCTGCCGCCGCGCCGTTCCTCGACCCCCGGTTGGCGAACATGAAGGGCAACGGCGAGCGACTGCGCTTCCAGCCCACGGACGTGGACGGTCACGAAGGGTGGCTGGCGGTGTGCACTCCCCAAGGAGTGGCCACCTCCGCCTGGCGACCGGGTGACGGCGATGACGTGGTTGTCCGCGGAACGGCTTCGGATCTCCTTCTGCTGCTCAAGCGCCGGATTCCCGAGGCGGGGTCCTCCGTGGCGGTGACCGGTGAGAGGGCCCTGCTCGAACGCTGGCTGGACAACGTTCTGTGCTGAAGCCCGCTGATGCCTCGTACGCCGACCCGCTGCTGCGCCGCGTCGCCCGGTCTACGACGGCCGGCTGCCGTTCCTGCCCACTGCCGTGTCCGCTGCCTACGGGAAGGCTTGGCGGCGCATCGAGGAACTGCACGCCGCAAACAAACGCCCCTTCACGACGACGCAGACCGAGGCCACATGTCACACGCACCCTCGCAACCCGGTGAATGGTTCCCGCCCTCAGGCCGCGCTCCTGACGACGACGCGGACGTCCAGTTGTTCCTCTTCCCGCACGCCGGTGGAACTGGCGCGATGTACCGGGAGTGGGCGGCGACGGTGCCTGCCACCGTCGAGCCGCGCGTGCTCCATCTGCCGGGCCGGTGGGGACGTGGTGACGAGGCGCCCCTCACCCGGCTCCCGCTGCTGCTGGCACGCATGGGTGAGGCGCTGGAAGCCGAACTGGACGGCCGGCCCTACGCGTTGTTCGGGCACAGCTTCGGCGCGCTTCTGGCGTATCGGCTTGCCGTTCAGTTCGAGAAGGAGGGCATGACGGCGCCCTCCGTGCTGGCCGTCTCCGGCTGGGTGCCCGGCGAAGACCTACTGGCGAAGCAGCGGGCGGTACCGGAAATGTCCGATGACGAACTCATTGCGGCGGTCAAGGAGTTGGGACTGTTGCCTACGGGGTCCGTACTGGCTGAAGAGCTCCTGAGAACGGCGCTACCGGCGCTGCGCGCCGATTTCGGGGCGGCGGCCGACTACGTGGACGACGGTGCGCAGGTCTCCTGTCCGGTGGTCGCGTTCGCCGGCCGGTCGGACCCGCTCGTCGGCGCGAGCGCGATGGGGGTGTGGGCCGATCGCACCTCGAACTTCGTCGGCGTCACGGAGTACCCAGGAGACCACTTCTACCTCTTCGACCACGCCATTTCCGTGCAGCTGAGCCTTCAGCAACTTCTGCAGCTCCCGACGTAGCCGATTTGGCGCGTGCAGGGACCCGCGCGTATGGGCGGCTTCAGGACGGACCGACCTGCGGGACAGCCTGAGTACCGTCCACAGATTCTCCACTCTTCTTTCAAGGCGCGCAGCGTCCCCGACATCGCTTTCGCCGAACACCGCACAGAGAGGACGAAATTGTGTCCGACATCAAACCGCCCAGTGGAATCGGATGGACCGCACTGCTCACCGCATATTGCAGGTCGGTCGAATCCGAACGGCCGGACCGCATTTTCAACGATCCGCTGGGGGCCGTGTTCGCTTCCGGAGCGGCTGAGACGAGCACGCCCGACGCTGAAAGGCCCCGGCTCGGGCCGGCGAACGGTGACCACGCAACCGGGATGTGGCATTTCTACTGCACCTACATCGCGATGCGGACACCGTTCTACGACCAGCGCCTCACGCATGCTGTCGCGTCCGGCCACAGGCAGGTCGTTCTTCTCGCGGCGGGACTGGACAGCCGCGCCTACAGGCTTGATCTGCCCGACGACACCACGGTTTTCGAACTGGACCAGGACGCTGTTCTGGACTACAAGCAACGCGTGCTCGACCGGGAGCAGGCGCAGCCGTCCTGCCGCCGCGTCCCGATCGCCGTCGACCTGCGCGAGGAGTGGACCGGGCCGCTGCTCGCTGCGGGCTTCGACCCGAAAAAAGCGACCGTGTGGATCGTGGAGGGCTTGTTGATGTACCTCTCCGACAGCGACTGCTCCCAGCTGTTGAAAACGGTTGGCTCGCTGTCGGCACCGGGCAGCCGACTGGTCACGGAGTATTACAGTCGGCAACCGCGGGTCGAGGACATGCGAAGTGGTTCGAAGGACGAACAGGAACAGGCCTCCTGGGCGCTGGCCATGGAACAGTTCGACACCGGTCCCACGTCTTCTCCCGCCACCTGGCTGGCGGATCACCGATGGGAGCTCACGGGTCTCACGCACGTGGCTGCGGAGACCCATCGATGGAATCGTCCACTACCGACCGAACTCGACCAGAGCGACATCATCCTCTGGCTCCTCGAAGGAGAGTTCAAGGCGACCTGAGAGCAACCCCGGCCGGGGCCCGTCCCCGAGCGGAGACGGCCCGGCTCGCGGCATCCGGCGGCGTCGTGCGCGCCGAGTGCGCGATGTCCGCCGGGGAGGTGCGGCCGGTCCGGGTGTGGTTCAGCGCGCCCCTCGTGACGCGCTGGGCGAGCGTCCCAGGGGATGGATCGTTCCCGACGGTTTGTGGGATGTTGCGAAGCCGCTGCTGCCGCCGGCGCGGGTGCGGCCACAAGGGGGCGGGGTCGCGAACATCGATGATGAGGCGGTCCTCCCGCCATCATCTATGTGCCTGTCAGCGGCTGTGCCTGGCGGGCGCTGCCGCCGTGCTTCGGAGCGTCGAAGTCGACCGTGCATCGCCGTTTCGCAATCTGGTCTCGGGCGGGAGTGTGGGGGCGCCTGCATCAGAAGGTGCTGCAGCTCCTGGACGAGTGGAACTTGGTCGACCTGTCCCGGGCGGTCCCCTGCACGGACGGGTACCGGCGGCTGGCCGAACCGCTCGGCCTGCTGGACGGTGTCCGGCCCAGTCTCGCCCGCTTCGTCTTCACCGACCCGCGGGCGCGCACGGTGTACCCGGACTGGGAGACGGTCGCGGACGAGCAGGTCGCGGCCCTCAAACAGGGACCGGGCCAGACCGATGCCCATATCGGCGCCCTGATGGACGAGTTGACGGTGTCCTCCGGGGAACCGTTCGCCGGCCGGCCGCGGACGCTGCCGGGGCTGCCGCGGGCGAACGGGGTGGTGCGCATGGTCCACCCACTGGTGGGGGAGGTACGGCTGGCCTACGAAACGCTCGGCCTGCCCGCCGACGACGACCAGCAGCTCGTCGTCCACCTGCCGTCCGACGACGCGAGCGCCGCCGCACTCGACCTCCTCACGGGCCGCCGCCCCGGCGCCCTGCGGGCGGTCTGAGCGGCCGTCGACACCCACACACCGACCGCCCTCGGCCCCGCTGTGGCGGCTCTCCCCGACCGGTGGGGTGCAGGTGTCGGAGAGGCCGGGGGCGGGCTGCTCCTCGTGTCCCACCTGGTGGCCCGCCGGGGCCTGTGTCCGCGTGCCGAGGGTCCGGGCAAGACGGTGTGGGCGCATCACTCGACCGGCTGCTCGTCGGCGACCGCTGTGCTTCCAGCCCACCTGCGCAGGAGAGGAGTTGACTACCGGAAGCACCCAGAATGCCTTCCGGTGGGCCCGCCGTAGAATGGCCTCGTCGGCGGGCCACTGGTACCGCCGGTGACCGGGGGAGATACGACATGGGCATGCGAGGGACGGGGCAGGGGCACCAGCAAGGCGCCGACCTGCACGTGTCGTCCGAGGACCTCACCAAATTGGCGAACGACCTCGACCATATGCAGAACCATCTCGACCAGCAGGTCCGGCGCATGGACGAGCTGGTCGACCGCATCGAGGCCGGCTGGCGGGGGCCTGCGGCGACGGCGTACCGGGAGTTCCACCGTGCGGCGGCCGAGGACGCCGTGCGCATCCGGGAAGTGATGAAGGGTCTGGAACAGGCGGTGCGGCTGAGCCGTGACGGCTTCAGCAGTGACGATCTGCACGTGCTGGAGCAGATGCGGCGGGTCCATGTGGATGTCGCCAGTGAGGTCGACAAGCTGTCCACGCCGAACACCGCGGCCGACGACGCGCCGGTACGCCCGCACAGCAGCCTGGACGGCTTCTGACACTCACGGGACCACGTGCCTTCTCACCATCGCGGTGACCGACAACAAGGGGGAAACATGTCGACCGGTGCCGACGGCGACCACATCACCGTCTCGTTCGCCACGCTCCATGAACTCGCCATGGATCTGGAGGACATCCTCAAGAAGCTCAATGGCGAACTGGGCGATCTGTACGAACGCGTCGAACCGGTCGTGCTGTCCTGGAAGGGCGAGGCCCGCGAGATCTTCGTCGAGAAGCTGGACGAATGGGACCGCTCCGCGCAGGACCTGCAGGCGGCCCAGAAGTGGCTGCACGCGTACGTCACCACCGGGCACGCCAATTACGCGGCCGCGCACCGAGCGGTGCTGCGCGGCTGGGGAGCCGTCTGATGGCCACCCCGGCCCAGCCCGGTCAGGGGACGATCGATGTGACGCCCTCGGTCCTCCACCAGGTGTCCGCCAACGTGGCGGGTCAGCAGGACCCTCTCGACAAGGGCATCAAGGCGTTCCTCGCCGAGCTGGCGCGGTATCCGGACGGCGGTGGGAACGGATCGGCCATGGCGGGCTTCACCAAGTCCTACGTGAAGATCGCCAACCGGTTCCTCGATGTGTGGGCCAAGTCCGTGGTGAGCGTGGGCGGGGCGGGCGTCGGTTTCGCCAACACCGCCAACAACTACGCCGCGGCCGACCACGCCACACACCCCTCGCCGAGCGGCCCTCCGGCGCAGCGCCCCGCCCCACAGGTGATCGACACGCCGCCCAAGTACGGCCCGGTCACCGATTTCAAGTGGGGCGACATCGACGCCGGTCAGAGCTTCGCGCAGGAGATCCTGGAGGGTCTGGAGGGCGTGGTCCTCACCGTCATGCGGCCTCTGCTGGAGCACGAGTGCCGCTGGGGCAAGGCGGCGAAGATCCTTCCACTCCCCAACCACTTGCGCCTGTACTCGATTTCCGAGGCGTGGCGCATGCCGCAGGGCACGCTCGGCATGGTGGAGGGGATGCTGACCGGCTACATCGGAGGTATCACCGACCAGGCCAACCAGGAGTGGTACGACGCGATGCGGACGTTCTGCAGCACGCTGTGGGGAACGTCCGCCTGGGGCAAGACCCGGGATGGCTACGACTGGGCGAACGACGATGCGCGCAAGAGGGGAACCAGTCATCCCGTCTTCGCCGTCCTGTTCGACACCTGCGACACCATGGTCGACGCGGTGTACAACGTGGCCCAGGCGGCGGAGGACGTGCGCGGCGACCTGCACCGGATCTACATCCAGGCCGTGAAGGACAGCATCCGGCAGCTCGACCCGGAGAAGATGGAGATCAGCCACCCCACGAGTGTGCTCAAGGGGCTGTGGCACATGGGAAAGGGCGTGGTGACGGACATTTCGATCGGTATCGTTCTGGATATCGACGAGGGCGCCATGAACGACGCCGTCACCGCCTACGACAACCGGGTCAACCGCCAGGTCCGGCGCATCGAGGATCTGATGGCGGCGCTGGACGAGGCGTTCGCGAGCGCGCCGACCTTCATCGCGGAGTCCGCGAGAGCCGAGGCATTCGGTGCGCGAGCGCTCACCGATTTCAAGGGAGATCCCCTGTACACGGTGCCGGGGGACAGCGAATCGAATCACGCCTATCCGATCGACCTGGCGAACCAGGAGGGAATCCACGGTAGTCATGTCATCGACAAACACGTAGGCAAGACCGACGAGCAACTCGCACAGCGGCTCCGGGACCAGCCGACGATCCCCGCCGCGTCCAGCTTCACCGATCTGGCGACCGCCCAGAAATACACACAGGACACCGTGGAATACGTGGGACCGCCCGCCAATTCCGGCCAGAAGAACGAAGGTGTCGACAATCAGGAAAAAATCAAGAGATGGTTGTCCAGGCCGCGCCAGGACAATTCCATTCTGAAGCTGGATCCGGTGGAGTTCAACGCTACGACCGGGCGTACCATCTCGGCAGGAGACCCCAGGGCGAGCGCGGCACAGGATGCGCACTCGGTGGAGGTCGTACTCAAGTACAAGAACGGCCTGCACCCGCCGTACGTGGTCTATACGTCCATGCCGAGGCTGCCGTGAGCGCACACGGGGAGGAACTGTGACGGAAAGCATGGCGGGCTTGCCCACCTGCGCGCGAGGGCGCTTCGACGAACGCCAGTCCTTCGCCGCGCTCGCCGCCCGCGGGGAACCGGACTGGCATGACACGGTGATGAACACGATCCAGGGAAATCCCGTACTCAGTCAGGTCGATTCCGGAGAACTGCACGACAGCCTCCTGGAGATCTCCCCCGCCCAGGCCCTGGAGCTGGCCGGGCTGATTTCAGTCGGATCTCTTCTGTACGGCCCTCATCCGTCCCTTCGAGTACCGAACACGGAACGCGACACCTGTCTGCGGGAAGTCCTGGGGGCCGTGGGGGACGGCGCGCGTTTCTTCACCAATCACGGGCACGCGGAGGATGGTGCGGAGGCCGATTTCCTGGCCTCGTCGTTCCACGCCAATGTCCTCGCCGGCCCCACCATCGACATCTGCCTCATCGGGGTGTCGGACGAGAACGTCCTGGTGCTCTGGCGTTTCGAGGACGACTGAACCGTTCGCGATCCCCCGACCGCCGCCCATAGCCCCAGGAGAGGACCGACGGTGCGCACCCGATCCGCCACCTACCCCGACCGCGAGACCGCCCAATGGGCCACCCAGCAGGTCGTCACCGCCAATGAGCAGCTCATTCACCGTTGGCTCGCGCAGTCCACGCGGGCTCGGTTGACCGAGGATCTCGGTCCTCCCTTCACCGTGATGACCTCGATGCCGAAAGATCTGTAAGAAGTAGGATGATCGCATGACGGATGTGAGATCTGTGGATTACTGGAGCCTTGAGGGGGCTCGCGTACTCCTGGCCCCGTATGACGGGTGGAACACAAGGATTCCCGACGACTCCGCTCAGTGGCGGAGGCGGCTGTTCCCTCTCATCCGTGGAATGCGGACTGCCGAACAGGACGGCGGCCGCAATCTGCGTGAGATCGCCGCCGAACTACGTGTGGCCGCGGAGTTGTTCGAGGTCTGTCCCACGCACGAAGCGCTCGGTCGGATTCCTCGCGCGGAGACCGAGGACCGCACGCCGCAGGTCCTCCGGGAGATCGCCGAGCATCTGGAGAGCGGGAATTGGAGGTCCTCCGAAGACGTCCCGCTGAGCGCGGATGAGTTGCGTCTGCGATTCCCGCGTTTCTCCCAGATCATGCCGATCTACTGGGGCCAGGACGGCGCGGCGGTCAGCGACGACATGCAGGACTCCACCGTGGAGGAAGGAATCCGCATGTTCATCGAGGAGTCACACCCGCAGTGCCCGTGGCAGCTGCCGAGCGTCGTGTCCGAGTGCTACCAGGCTCTCGCCCTTTTCCACACCGAGGAGCAGATGGACACGTTCTTCTTCGAGGTGATGGGCGGTGGATCGGGCAGCGCGGACTTCCTCGACTTCTTCCCGCTGCTCGCCCGGCACTGCATCGAGCACCTGAAGGAAGCCCACTCACCGCTCTGGACCCCCCCTGGCGGACAGCGGAGCGGGGACGTCGGCTAAATGCGCACCCGATCCGCCACCTACCCCGACCGCGAGACCGCCCAATGGGCCACCCAGCAGGTCGTCACCGCCAATGAGCAGCTCATTCACCGTTGGCTCGCGCAGTCCACGCGGGCTCGGTTGACCATCGAGGCGGCCTGGCCCGCTCGGGAGGAGCCGGTCGGGCGGGTGTTGTTGCAGGCGATGATGCTGGCGGGCCGGGAGCCCGTCGAGGTGCGGGCCGCCCGGGTGGTCCTCAAGAGGGACTCCGCGCGCCCGCACGGCTTCACCGTGCACTCCACGTTCCCGATCTATCTGTAGACCCGTAGAGGCTGACCACCGTGCCCCTGAGCCCCCTCGAACACGACCGCCGCTACGGCGAGCTCGACCAGGTCATGCGCGCCTACCTCGGGCAACCGGCGGACGACACCCCGGAACAGCCCGGTGCGGCCCTGACCGCCTACCTCCGGCACACCTGGCACAGCCGGCCGTGGGCCCTCGCCGTCGCCGAGCGGCAGTTGCGAGAGTACGCCGACAACCCGCCGGGGCGGCTTCGGCTGCGTCTGGGCGAGTTCTACGCCGTGCCCGATGTCGGCGTGCCCCAGGGCGAGATCCAGTCCTGGCTGCGCTGCCTCGCGGACCACATCAAGGACAGCATCGAGACGGGAGAGGTACCGGCGTCGGCGGTCCCCGCAACCCACTGGGAGTGGCACGCCCGCTTCCCTGAACTCGGGCAGTTCCTCGGGGGATGGTTCTCCCAGGACATGCCGGACGAGTTCGACGACCATCACGCCGCCGTCGAGGACTACCGGGACTCCACCGACCGGCAGCTCGTGGCCCGCCTCGTCGGGGAGTTGCAGGAGCTGCTCGCGCTGGAGCTGGACGAGTCCGACTACGCCCTCGCCGTCGCGGAGCTCGGTATGGAGGTCGATCCTCCCGCGCCCTACTCGCCCAGCGGCTGGCTGGCGGTCGTCGCCGGACAGCTCGCCGTGCCGGCCCTCGGGGACTGAGCCGCGCGTCCTGTCCCGGGCGCACGGCTCGCCGTCGACCGGGCGGGCCCGACCCCGCTGTCGGAACGCACCCTGCGGGTCCGGATCCGGGAGGCGGCCGGTCCCCTACACCGACCGCTTCAGCGGGCGCTCCCGCACCCCCTTCAGATGCCGTTCGAACACCTCCCCGGCCTCCGGGGTCAGGGTGCGCAGGGCCACCAGGGCCGTGATCGCCACGTCGCACAGTTCCGCCTGGACGTCCTCCCAGGTGTGGGTGACGCCCTTGCGCGGGTTCTGTCCGGTCGCGCCGATCACCGCCTCCGCGACCTCGCCGGCCTCCTCCGACAGTTTGAGAATGCGCAACAGCAGGCCCTCCCGGCCGGGTTGGGCCGTCTGGGTGGCCTCCAGGCGGGAGAAGAGCTCGTCGATGGCGGGCCAGAGGTCGAGGGGGGTCGAGTCCTGGTCGGTCATGCGGGGCAGCCTCCCACGCGCGGCCCCGCGGCACGCCGCGAAGCCCCGCGTCCGGCGCCCGTCGCCCTAATTTCCGCCGGTGCGTTGCGGAGTCCCGGGCCGGTGTCCCTCGTGCCGAGTTCCTCGGGGCACTTCGCAGGACCTGCCTTTGGCCTCCCGCCGGGTCGAGTCTCAGGGCGCGCGCACGCCCCGCCCGGCCTCCCACCAAGCCAAGCCGAGCCAAGCCGAGCCAAGCCAAGCCGAGCCAAGCCCTCGGAGCACGCCGCAGAGCCCCGCGCCCGGCGCCCCACCGCGTCAACTCCCGGCGGCACACCACGTCATGGAACCCGGCGGCCCACCGCACCAAGCCCCTCACCAGGCCCCCCACCAAGCCCCCACCCCCACCCCCACCCCAACCCCCAGCCCGGCGGCCCGCCGCGCAGAAGCCCCCGGCGGACCTACTCCTCCTCGGACTTCTCGAACAACGCCTCCTGTTCACCCTCCCTCTTCGCCCGCACCCGCCTCGTCCGCGCGCCCACCACCACCGCCGTGCCCGCCGCCGTCGCCGCGAGGGCGGCCGGGACCATCCAGCCGCGGTCGAAGACGTGGCCGAGCACGTGGTCGAGGGAGAGCCGACCCGGGCCGGTGACCGCGAGGCCGACCGCGGCGAGGCCCAGCGTCGCCGCGTACTCGTAGCCGCCCTCCTGGGCGAAGAAGCCGTTGGGCGCGTGCACCGCCGCCGCGCCCGCCATCGCGCCCGCGGCCGCCGCGCCCGCCGCCGGGGTGGCGAGGCCCAGCGCGAGGAGTGTGCCGCCGCCGCTCTCCGCGAGGCCCGCGGCCATGGCGCTCGCCTTGCCGGGGGAGTAGCCGACGGATTCCATGAACTGGCCGGTGCCTTCCAGGCCGTGGCCGCCGAACCAGCCGAACAGCTTCTGTGCGCCGTGCGCCGCCAGCACCCCGCCCGTTCCCAGCCGGAGCAGCAGCAGGCCCAGATCACGTCGGTCGTAACAGGTCACGGTGACTCCCAAGCCGATGCCAGCCGATGAGACAAGGTTCCTCTTCGTGGTACCACCGTCACACCGGTCACACCATCGGACGCCGCCCGCCGGGCGCTCCGGTGGCGGGGACAGGGGCGCGGTGTGAGCCTGGCGCCATGACGATTCAGCCAGCCAAACTCCGCGATCCGGCCGTCCGGGCCTTCGTCAACGCCGTCAACGCCCATGATCGCGAAGGCTTCCTGGCCCTGCTCGCGCCCGACGCGACCATGTCCGACGACGGCTCCGACCGCGATCTCGCCGACTGGATCGACCGGGAGATCTTCTCGTCCCACGGTCACATCGACGTCGACAACGAGTCCCGCGGCGGCCGTGCGCTGGTCGCCCGCTACCGCAACGACACCTGGGGCGAGATGAACACCAGGTGGAGCTTCACCATGGACGAGGAGGGACGGATCACGCGCTTCGAGACCGGTCAGGCGTGAGGCTGCTCACGTCGGCCATCAGACGGTATCCGGTCAGATTTTCATAACGTGGCAAATTCCCTGGCGGTCACCGCCCTCCGGTGCCGAATCCGCTGCTCGGCGCGGTGTACCGTCCCGGGGTGCGCGAATCCTCCCGGCTCAGCCGGCGTGCCGTCCTCGGGCTGACGGCCGCCGCCCTTCCCCTGTCCGCGGCCGCCCCGGCCCTCGCCGCGCCGGCGGCCACCGCCATCGGCGGCGAACGGCTGGCCCGCGGCGGGCTCCAGGTGAACGGCGCCACCGCGGTCCCCACGAAGATGCTCAGCGCCCGCGCCTGGCTCGTCGCCGACGGTACGACCGGTGAGGTGCTCGCCTCCTTCAACGCCCACCAGCGCCTCGCGCCCGCGTCCACGCTGAAGATGCTGTTCGCGGACACCGTGCTGAAGAAGTTCGACCGCACCGAGAAGTACACGGTCAAGGACTCCGACATCTCCGACGTCCCGGCCGGCTCCAGCCTCGTCGGGATCAAGGCGGGCATCACCTACACCGTCGAGCAGTTGTGGCAGGGCGTGTTCCTGCGCTCCGGCAACGACGCCGTGCACGTCCTCGCGCACATGAACGGCGGCATCGCCAAGACCGTCGCCGAGATGCAGGCCAAGGCGCAGGACCTCCAGGCCCTGGACACCCATGTGGTCAGCCCCGACGGCTTCGACCACCCCGGCCAGTTGTCGTCGGCGTACGACCTCACGCTGTTCGCCCGGCACGGGCTGCTGGACCCCGACTTCCGCGGCTACTGCGGCACCCGCGTCGCGAACTTCCCGGCGGGCGGCAGGAAGACCTTCCAGATCCAGAACACCGACCGCCTGCTCACCGGGGCGTGGGGCCTGAAGACGTACGACGGCCTGATCGGCGTGAAGAACGGTTACACCAGCCACGCCGGCAACACCTTCACCGGCGCCGCCACCCGAGACGGCCGCACCCTGCTGGTCACGGTCATGCACCCGGTCGCCGGCAGCAACGCCGTCTACGAGCAGACCGCCGCCCTCCTCGACTGGGGCTTCACCCATGGCCGCGCGGCCCGGCCGGTGGGCGCGCTGGTCAAGCCGCTCAGCGAGGGCGGCGCGACCGCGTCCCCGGCGCCCGCGCACGGAATCGGGCAGGCGGCGGCCGGCGCGGCGGGCGCACCGGCCAAGGGTCCCTCCGCCGCGCGCCTCGTGGAGGGCGCGGCGGGCACGGCGGCGCTCCTCGCGGCGGCGGGGGGCTTTCTGCTGCGGCGCCGCCGCCAGGCCCTCGCGGCCCGCGGTACGACCGACACCCGCAAGCCCCCCGCGCCCCGCGCGGCGGAGCCGGACCCCCAGGAGCCCCCGGCCCCCACGGACCAGGGTGGCGGACGGCACCGGCGCTGACGTCGTACGGCGGTCGTCCCGCCTCCGGCGAGGTGGCCGGTGAGCGGGACGACCGCCGCATCCCCCCCTCGCGATGGTCTCGGAATCCACTGCCCCAACTGTGAAGCTCTCGTGGAGAAGAGTTGAGCACAGGGGCCCGACCGGCCGCAATAGCCGGGAAGTCGGAAGTCCGATCGCGTGAACCGGCGTGCGGGAAGCGGAAGTTGGCCGGATTTGGTGGTCAGCCGCGCCCGATGTACGGCATCCCCGTCGCCGGCACCGTCGCGAACTGCGCGTTGGCCTCCAGCGGCAGCTCGGCCATGTGCCGTACGGTGCGCGCCACTTCGGCCACGTCCATCATCGGCTCGGGCGCCGTCTCGCCGTTCGCCTGGAGCGTGCCGGTGCGCATCCGCCGCGTCATCTCCGTGGCCGCGTTGCCGATGTCGATCCACCCGACCGCGATCCGGTACGAACGCCCGTCCAGGAAAAGGGACTTGGTGAGGCCGGTCAGCGCGTGCTCGGTCGCGGTGCAGGCGACCGAGTGCGGGGCGGGGCGTGTGCGCCGAGATCGAGCCGTTGTCGATGATCCGGCCGTCCTGGGGTCCTGCTCCTTCATCGCCCGGCACGCCGCCTGCGCGCACAGGAACGCCCCGTTCGGCCTGTCCGCGATGCGGCACTCTCTGTCCGCCGTACGGTGACCGCCCCTCCTCTGTCGCTCTTATGTTCCCCGCCAGTTTGTCCGAGCTGGGAACATAGGAGCCGCGTTTCAGTGGAAGTTTCAACCAAGGCAGCCTCGTCGAGGGTGCCGCTACCCAGGAAGGGGACTCATGCCCGAGCACGCGGCGGCACCGACACCGCAGACGGAGAACACCGCACCGCCCGCGTCCCCCGCCGCCCGCCGCGCCGGCCTCCTCGTGACCCTCGTCCTCGGCGGCCTCACCGCGACGCCCCCGCTCGCCATGGACATGTACCTCCCGTCCCTGCCGGAGGTCACCGGCTCCCTGCACGCACCCGCCGCGACCGTCCAGCTCACCCTGACCGCCTGTCTGCTGGGCATGGCGCTGGGCCAGCTGGTGGTCGGCCCGATGAGCGACCGCTGGGGCCGGCGCCGACCGCTGCTGACCGGCCTCGCCGTGAACCTCGTCGCGACCGCCCTGTGCGCCGCCGCCCCCAGCATCGAGACCCTCGTCGCCTTCCGGCTCGTCCAGGGCCTCGCGGGCGCGGCCGGCATCGTCATCGCACGGGCCGTCGTACGCGACCTCTACGACGGCGTCGCCATGGCCCGCTTCTTCTCCACGCTGATGCTCGTCTCCGGGGTCGCGCCGGTCGTGGCGCCGCTGATCGGCGGGCAGATCCTGCGGGTCACCGACTGGCGCGGGGTGTTCGTGGTGCTCACCGTGGTCGGGGCGCTGCTCGGCGCGCTGGTCTGGCTGCGACTGCCGGAGACGCTGGAGCCCGGGGACCGGCACGGCGGGGGAGTGGGCCACGCGCTGCGCTCGATGCGCTCGCTCCTCGCCGACCTGCCCTTCACCGGCTACATGCTGGCCGGCGGCTTCGCCTTCGCCGCGCTGTTCGCCTACGTGAGCGCGTCCCCTTTCGTGATCCAGGAGATCTACGGCGCCTCCCCGCAGACCTTCAGCCTGCTGTTCGGGCTCAACTCGGTCGGTCTGGTGGCCGCCGGGCAGATCAACGGCAAGGTGCTGGTCGGCCGGGTCAGCCTGGACAAGGTGCTGGGCGCCGGGCTCACGGTGATCACGCTCGCCGCGACCGCGCTGCTGCTGATGTCCACCGGCGTCTTCGGAGAGGTCGGGCTCGCGCCCGTCGCCGCCGCGCTGTTCGTCCTGATGTCCGCGATGGGGCTGGCCATGCCCAACGCCCAGACGCTCGCCCTGCTGCGCACCAGGCACGCCGCCGGCTCCGCGTCCGCGCTGCTCGGCACCTCCTCCTTCCTCGTCGGCGCGGTCGCCTCGCCGCTCGTCGGGATCGCCGGGGAGCACACCGCCGTCCCGATGGCCGTCGTCCAACTGGCGGCCGCACTGGTCGCCGGAGCCTGCTTCGTGGGAATGTGCCGTCCCTGGAACACGCGGGAGAACATCCGGGCGAGGTCGGAAGGAGCCGAGAACTGAGCGCACCGAGACTGCGCGCCGACACACCGGAGCGGGCCGGACTGGACCCCGACGCGCTCGGGCACCTGGTCGGCGAGGTGCACGCCCTCACCGCCGGACCGCGTCCCTGGGCGGCCGGCGCGGTCGTCATGGCCGGCCGTGGGCCCGTGATCGCCGTGGCGGAGACGGCGGGCTGGGCCGTCCGCTACTCCTCCTACGACCCCGGCACCGACACCGGCGTCGAGCTGCCGCCCGAGGACCGGGTGCCGGTCACCGTCGACACCCCCTTCGACCTGGCCTCCCTGACCAAGCTGTTCACCTCGGTCGCGGCGGTACAGCAGATCGAGCGCGGCACCCTGGGGATGGACGTCCAAGTAGGCCGCTATCTACCGGAGTTCCGTGCCGTGGCCCGACACCGCGTGACGGTACGGCAGTTGCTCACCCACACCTCCGGGCTGCGCCCCGAACTCCCCCTGTACGACTGCCCGGACCGCGCCGCCCGCATGACGATGCTGCGCACCGAGGCGCCGTCGAGTCCGCCGGGCACCTACCGCTACTCGGACCTGAACATGCTGCTCCTCCAGTTCGTCCTGGAGCGCATCACGGGCCGCACCCTCGACGTGCTCGTGCGCAACGGCATCACCCGGCCGCTCGGCATGACCGCGACCGGGTTCGGGCCCTGCCCGGGGGCGGCGGCGACCGAGGACCAGTGGCGGCCGTGGGCCAAGGCCGACCGGGGGATGCTGCGGGGGGTCGTCCACGACGAGAACGCCTGGGCCCTCGGCGGCGTCGCCGGCCACGCGGGCCTCTTCTCCACCGCCCGCGACCTCGCCGTCTTCTGCCGAGCCCTCCTCGCCGGCGGCTCCTACGGGCCCGCCCGCATCCTCGCCCCCGACTTCACCGACCTCCTCCTCACCCCACCCGGCCTGGGCTTCGCCGTCGACCAACCCTGGTTCATGGGCGCCCTCTCCGGCCACGGCGCCGCCGGCCACACGGGCTTCACCGGCACGTCCCTGGTCCTCGACCGGGCGACGGACACGTTCCTGGTGCTCCTGGCGAACACGGTGCATCCCCGCCGCCGCCCGGCGGACAGCCTCCCGAGGGCGGCGATCGGGACGTGGCTGGCGCGGGCGGTGGTGTGAGCGGGCGGGGGCGGGACACATGGCCCCGGCCGGCCGGGCCCGCCGTCGTGCCGTACGCCCCGCGGCCGTACGCCGCCCGCGCCACCACGGTGGTGTCCGGGCGGAGCCCCCAGCCGGTCCTGCGCCCGCGCCACCACGGTGGTGTCCGGGCGGAGCCCCCAGCCGGTCCTGCGCCCCGCCACCACGGTGGTGTCCGGGCGGAGTCCCAGCCGGTCCTGCGCCACCCCCGCGCGCCATAGAATCTCCAGGTGACCGCCCCCGTACCACCGGCCGAAACCCTCCGCCGGAGCCTCGCCGAGCTGCTCGACGGGCTTCCGCCCAGCCAGGCCGCCGGCGCCGTCGAACGGCTCATCGCCGCCTACCGCGGCGACACCCCGACGCACGCCCCGATCCTCCGCGACCGCGCCGACGTCGCCGCCTACGCCGCGTACCGGATGCCGGCCACCTTCGAAGCGGTGCGCTCGGCCCTCGGGGCGTTCGCGGACGCCGTTCCCGGCTGGGTTCCCGGCAGCCATGTGGACGTCGGCGGCGGCACCGGCGCGGCGACCTGGGCGGTCACCGACACCTGGGCCGGCACCCGCCCGGTGACCGTGCTCGACTGGGCCGAGCCCGCGCTCGCCCTCGGCCGGGAGCTGGCCGCCGCCAACCCCGCCCTGGCCGGAGCCCGCTGGCAGCGCGCCCGGATCGGCGCCGCGCTCGCCCTGGAGCCGACGGACCTCCTCACGGTCTCGTACGTCCTCAACGAACTCACCGAGGCCGACCGCGCCGCGCTCGTCGACGCCGCCGCGGATGCCGCGCGGGCCGTGGTGATCGTGGAGGCCGGCACGCCCGCCGGGTACGCCCGGGTCATCGAGGCCCGCGACCGGCTGATCCGCGCCGGGTTCGGCATCGCCGCGCCCTGCCCGCACAGCGCCGCCTGTCCGATCGCGCCCGGCACCGACTGGTGCCACTTCTCCGCCCGCGTCGGCCGCTCCTCCCTGCACCGCCGCGTCAAGGGCGGCTCCCTGGCCTACGAGGACGAGAAGTTCTCCTACGTCGCCGCCACCCGCCTGACCGCCCGGCCGGCCCCCGCCCGCGTCGTCCGCCGCCCCCAGATCCGCAAGGGCCAGGTCCTCCTCGACCTGTGCGAGCAGGACGAACGCCTCCACCGCACGACCGTCACCAAGCGCCACGGCGACCTGTACAGATCGGCACGGGACACGGACTGGGGCGACCCGTGGCCCCCGGACCGGGCACAGTGAGGTACGTCTCCCCCGAATCCCCCCGTATCCGCCTGCTGCCCCCCGAAGCGCACGAAGGTGGGACCATGAGGCATGCTGTCCGCACACCAGCGAGGCGAGGGGATAGATGAGCGGGACGTTCGGCGGCCGGGTCGGCCGGCAGGGCAAACTCTCCCAGTGGCTGCGTGGACGCCGCCCGAAGGAAGCCGCCGACGACGGCGGTCGTGAGGCTCTGCTGCTCGCCGCCGCCGGCGCGGGGCTGCCGCTCGCGCCCGCCGCGTACCCCGCGCCCGGTTACCGGTGCTCCTGCGACCGCGTGGGCTGTCCCACCCCGGCCCGGCACCCCGTGTCGTTCGCCTGGCAGACCCAGTCCACGACCGACCGCGCCCAGATCGAGCGGTGGGCCCGGCACCAGCCGCAGGCCAACTTCATCACCGCGACCGGCATGGTCCACGACGTCCTGGACGTGCCCGTGCAGGCCGGCCGGGAGGCGCTGGAACGGCTGCTCGCGGAGGGCGTCGAGGTGGGGCCGGTCGCCGAGAGCGACGACGGCCGGATGCTGTTCTTCACCCTCACCCGGGGGACCCCCGAGGACGAGGACGAGTGGTGGCCCTGCGAGCTGGACTGCCACCCCGAGACGATGGCCGAGCACCCGGGCCTGCGCTGGCACTGCCGCGGCTCCTACGTCCTCGTCCCCCCGGCCCGCCTCCCCGGCGACGACGACCAGCAGGTCCGCTGGCTGCGCGGCCCGGAGCACCCGCTACCGGAACCGCTGACCCTCCTGGAATCCCTCACCGACGCCTGCGCCCGCCACGCCTCCGAGGCCACGCCCCAGCAGCCCTGGCCCCTGCGCCACTGACGGCCACCGGCCGCCACCGGTCCGGTGCGAGGGCCGGGCGAGCCCCCGGGGGCCTACTCGCCCTTCGCCCCCGTGACCCCCTGCACCCGCCCCACCATCGACACCGTCCCCTTCCCCGTCGGGTCCAGCGCCGCCTGGTTGGATATGGACTCCAGGGTCAGCGACTGGTGGATCTCGCCCGTCGTGAGGGCCTGGACGGCCTTGCTGGGGGCCGGCACCGACGTGTTCGCGGCGGCGGTCTCCTTCTCGTAGTGGTGGGTGGTGAAGAAGACCAGCGCGCCGCCGTCCGCCGTGCGCAGGGCGAGCGGGGCGTAGTCGCCCCGGGTCAGGGGCTGGTCGATGTACTGGCGCACGAGGCCCGGCTTGCGGGCCTGGCCCTGGCGGTAGGCGCGCAACTGGCTCGTGTTCGGCCCGTCGGCGAACGACGTGCCGCCGTTCTTCAGGTAGGCGGTGTAGGAGCGGCTCAAGTCGCCGGGCGCGACCGCCAGGTGCGACGAGGACGCGGGCACCGCCTCGCCCCACCCGTCCTTGTCCTTCTTGAACCGCGGCACCGCGCCCGGCGCCGCCAGCGTCAGGTACGCCACCCGCCACCGCTCACCCAGGTCCGCCCGCGTGAACACCAGCAGCCAGCGGTAGTTCCCGCCCTTGTTGCCCCGCGCGTCCGCGAGGAACCAGCGGGGCCAGCCCGCCTTCTTCGGGATCGTGATCCTTACGTCCGACAGCTTCAGCGGGGTGTGACTCGCGTTGCCGGAGGGGCTGTTGACGTGCCCCGCCTTCAGCCGGGCCGCGTCGATGTCGGCGAGCGGCCCGGTGACGTAGGGCGCGTCGAGCGAACTGTCGTACGCCTTGTCGGCCTTGTTGTACGCGTCGGTGAACGCGGCCAGCGCCTTGGCGGCCTCCGCCCGGGTGGCGCCGGGCAGCACCTCGCGCTCCCCGTGCACCACCACACACCCGCTCGCCGTGAGTGACAAGGCGGTCAGTGCCGCCGCCGTCAGCGCGTTCCGGTCACGCCGGCGAAGCCGTCGAGGACTGCGTTCCCTGGTCATCGGGCTCCTTCACCTTCCCCTTCCCGGAGGCGAACCCTACCGGGGCGAGGAACGCCGTGAGCACCGGGAGCAGGTACAGCGCCCACACCGTGATCTGAACGACCGTCGGGTCCGGCTGGAAGTTGAACACGCCCTTGAGGAGGGTGCCGTACCAGCTGTCCGGCGCGACGGTGCCGCTGATGTCGAAGGCCAGGTGGTTGATGCCGGGGATCCAGCCGGCCTCCTGGAGGTCGTGGAAGCCGTACGCCAGCACGCCCGCCGCGACCACCACCAGCATGCCGCCGGTCCAGGTGAAGAACTTCGCCAGGTTGATGCGCAGCGCGCCCCGGTAGAACAGCCAGCCCAGCACCACCGCCGTGGCGATGCCGAGGGCCACGCCGATCAGCGGGCGCGGGGTGCCGTCGCTGGCCGCGTGCACCGACGCCCACACGAACAGCGCCGTCTCCAGGCCCTCCCGGCCGACCGCGAGGAACGCCGTGGCGACCAGCGCACCGGTGCCCATCGCGAGTGCCGCGTCCAGCTTGGCGCCCAGCTCCGACTTCAGGTACCGGGCGGTGCGCCGCATCCAGAACACCATCCAGGTCACCAGGCCCACGGCGAGGATCGACAGCGAGCCGCCGAGCGCCTCCTGCGCCTGGAACGTCATTTCCTGGGAGCCGAATTCGAGCGCGCAGCCGAAGCCCAGCGCCAGCGCGATCGCGATGCCGATGCCGGTCCAGATCGGCCGAAGGGCGTCCCGGCGGCCGGTCTTGACCAGGTACGCGATCAGGATGCAGACGACGAGCGACGCCTCCAGCCCCTCCCGCAGTCCGATCAGGTAGTTGGAGAACACGGGCTACGCCTCCTTCGAGAACAGTGAACGGCCCCACCAGTCATCGGCGTCCCGGACGCCCGGCGGGACCGCGAAGACCGCCGAACCCACGTGCTGGACGTACTCGTTGAGCGCGTCGTGCGCGGCCAGCTTGCGCTGGAGCGGGATGAAGCCGTGGCGCACGTCGCGCTGGTAGGCCAGGAAGAACAGGCCCGCGTCGAGGCGGCCGAGGCCGTCGGTGCCGTCGGTGAAGGAGTAGCCGCGGCGCAGGATGGTGATGCCGCCGTTGGCGTCCGGGTGCGCGAGCCGCACGTGCGCGGTGGGCTTCATCGCCTTCAGGAACGGCTCGTCGTGCTCGCCCGCCTTGCCGACCGGCGCGCCCTCGCGCTTGTCCCGCCCGAACACGTCCTCCTGCTCCTGGAGCGACGTGCGGTCCCAGGTCTCGATGTTCATGCGGATGCGCCGGGCGACGAGGTACGACCCGCCGGTCATCCAGTCCGGTCCGTCCCCGTCGCCGACCCACACGTGCTTCTTCAGCCGGTCGGTCTCGGTGCCCGCGATGTTGCGGGTGCCGTCCTTGAAGCCGAAGAGGTTGCGCGGGGTCTGCGCGTTTGGGGTGGTGGAGGAGGTCTTGCCGAAGCCGAGCTGGGACCAGCGCACGGCGACCTTGCCGAAGCCGATGCGGGCGAGGTTGCGGATGGCGTGCACGGCGACCTGCGGGTCGTCCGCGCAGGCCTGGACGCACAGATCGCCGCCGGTGCGGGCCTTCTCCAGGTTGTCCCCGGGGAACCCGGGCAGGTCGACGAGGGCCGCGGGCCGCTTGCCGCGCAGGCCGAACCTGTCGAACAGCGACGGTCCGAAGCCGATGGTCAGGGTCAGCCGGCAGGGCGTGAGGCCCAGCGCCTCGCCGGTGTCGTCCGGCGGGGCCTCGGCGAGTCCGCCGTAGGCACCCTCGCCGACCGTCCTGCCCGCGGTCATCCGGCGGGCCGCCGCCGTCCAGTCCTTCAGCAGATGGACGAACGCCTCGCGGTCGTCGGTCTTCACGTCGAAGGCGGCGAAGTGCAGCCGGTCCTGCACGGGGGTCGCGATGCCCGCCTGGTGGGCGCCGTGGAACTCCACCGCGCCCCCGGTCCCGTCCGCGTCCCGCGCCCCGGACCCCGCGTTCGTCAGCGCCACCGCGCCCCCGGCCGCCACGGCCCCGAGCGCGATCCCGGCCCCGCCCCAGCCGATCAGCGCCCGGCGCGAGGGGCGGGTCTCCTGAACCTCGGTCATCGTTCCGTCCTCTTACTTCACGACCGCGGCGGCGAGCTTCGACAGCGGCTCGGCGAGCGCGTTCACCGCGTCCGACAGCTCCTTGCGCCGCTCCTCGGTGACCTTGTCGTAGGAGACGAAGCCGTACGACGTCCTGTCCGAGCGGTAGCCGTCCAGCACGCCGTCGAGCGCGGCGAACTGCTTGTCCAGCTCCTTGACGAGCGCGGGGTCGTTCTTCACGGCGACCGGCTTGAGCAGCTCGTACGACGTCCGCGCGCCCTCGACGTTGCCCTTGAAGTCGGCCAGGTCGGTGTGCGCGTAGCGGTCCTCCTCGCCGGTGACCTTGCCGGTGGCGACCTCGTCCAGCAGCTCCTTGGCGCCGTTGGCCATGGACGTCGGGGTGATCTCGGCCTCGCCGACCCGCTCCTGCCAGTCCTTCAGATCGCTCACCAGCCGGCCGGCGAGGGTCTTCTCCTCGGCGCCGATCTTCCTGTCGGCCCACAGGGCCTTTTCGAGCCGGTGCCAGCCGGTCCACTCCTGGCCCTTCGCCAGGCCGTCCGCGCGGGTGTCGGTCTTCGGGTCGATGTCACCGAAGGACTCGGCGACCGGCTCGGTGCGCTCCCAGCCGAGCCGCGAGGGGGCGTACGCCTTCTTCGCGGCGTCGAGGTCTCCGGCCTTGATCGCGTCGGCGAACCTCTGCGCGAGCGGCACGGTGGCGTCGGCCTGGTCCTGCACGTACTGCCGGTACTCGGCGACCGCCTTGTCCAGCTTCGGGTCCCGCGCGGCCGTCGTGGAGCCACCGGTGACGGTGAGCCGCTGCCGGACACCGTGACCCTTCATGCCGGGGCGGCAGGCTATCTCGTACGACCCCGCCTTCACCTCGGCGGTCAGCGTGTACTTGGTGCCGGGGCCGATGTTCTCCTTCTCGGAGACGATCCGGTCGTCCGGGAACAGGATCTCCACCTCGGTGGCCTTCGATCCCTTGTTCTCGATCTTCAGCGTGACCTGGCCGGCCGGGACCGACGCGGCGGAGGTGTCGCACGTCGAGTCGGCGGCGGTGACCTGGATGGCGTCCCCGTCCCGCGCCTCGCTCTTGGCGGTGCAGGCCGAAAGGACGGTCAGTGCGGCCGCGGTGACGGCGGCGATGGCGGTCGGACGGACGGCACGCATGCGGACTCCCTGGAGATCCAGTTTGGTGAGGCTTCCCTAAGTTACCTGAGGCTTACCTTCCTCATACCCTTGGGGGGTCGTGATCCGGATCTCACGAGGGGAGGGTCGCGGGCGTGGACAGGGCGTACAGGGAACGGCCGGGGGCCGGAGCGGTCGTACTGCGGGTGCGGGATCGTCCGGGCCCGCCGCCCCTGCGGTTCGAAGTGGCCGACGGCGGCCGCGTGCTGCTGCGCCAGGGCGGGCGGATCCTGCTGCTCGGCCGGGTGGAGGAGGGGAACCAGGGCGTGCGCCTGTGCCGGTACGACGGGTACCGCTCGCCGCTGCCGCCGGTCCGCTCGGCGCTGATGCGGGAACCGGGCGCCTGGGTGCACACCTACGCGCGCCGGCTGGAGGAGACGCCGGACGGCCCCCTGCACGACGCTCGCTGGGACCTCCGCGTGCGCCACGTGTTCCCGCCCTACGTCTGGCACGGGGAGGACTTCGTCCGGGACTGGCCCGCCTGCCACCTCGACTGGTCGGCCAGGAGCTGGCACGGCGTCGTGCCCCTGCGACCGCTGTCCCCGCCGGACGCCGGGCGGGTGAAGGCCTACCGCAAGCACGCCCGCGCGGGGACCCTGGCGCCCGTGCTGCTGTGGTGGGTCACCGCCCTGGACGGCTGGCTGCTGCTCGACGGCCACGACCGGGCGGTCGCCGCGCTCGAAGAGGGGCTGACCCCGCCCTGCGTGGTGCTCACGCGGCTGCTGGACGAGGAGGACTGGCGCCGGCAGGCCGACGAGGTGGCGCAGGCGCGCCGGCGGGTGTGGGCCGAGCCCGGCGACGAACGGCGCCGGGCGGAACGGCTGCGGGCCTACGACGACGTCCTGCACGCCCTGCCCTGGTCCGAAGGGCGGACGCGCTCCTGGCCGTTCCCCGGCGGTGTCCCCGCCTGGGACGCGCTCGCCGCGCGGGCGGTGTTTCAATTCCCCGGTGACTGACTACGACGTACTGCGCGTCTTCTGCGCACCGCATGGCGGCTACGGCAACGAACTCGGCGTCGTCCGCGACGGCTCCACGCTGCCCGAGCGTGCCGACCGGCAGGCGTTCGCCGCCAAGCTCGGCTTCAGCGAGACCGTGTTCGTGGACGACCCCGAGCGCGGCGTGATCGACATCTACACGCCCTCCGTACGGCTGCCGTTCGCCGGGCACCCCTGCGTCGGCACCGCCTGGCTCCTGGACGTCCCCGAACTCGTCGTCCCCGCGGGGGTGGTGGGCGCCCGGCAGGACGGCGAGTTCTGCTGGGTCGAGGCCCGCCCGGAGTGGCCCGAGCCGCGCACCCTGCGCCAGTACGCCACCCCGGCCGAGGTCGACGCGCTCGACGTGCCGCCGCCCGGTGAGTGGGTGTACGCCTGGGCCTGGGAGGACGAGGCCGCCGGCCGGGTGCGCGCCCGCGCCTTCCCCGGCCGGGGCGACGGCATCGAGGAGGACGAGGCGACGGGCGCGGCCGCGCTCCAGCTCACCGCCCGGCTGGACCGCGCCCTCAACATCACCCAGGGCAAGGGCTCCCAACTCCTCACCGCCCCGCAGCCGGAGGGCTGGGTGGAGCTGGGCGGGCGGGTGTTCCTGGAGCGCTGACCCGGCGTCAGGCGGCGCTGGGTTCGAGCGGGAACTCCTCGCCCAGCGCCCGGAACACGGCCGTGTTCAGCGCGAACGCCCGCGCGCACTCGGCCGCGATCCGCTGCCGCTCCAGCGCGTCCGCCGGTATCCGGTCCAGCAGCTCCCGGTAACCGCGCTTGAACGCGGCCGGGTTGGCGATCTCGTCGAAGACGTAGAACCGCACCCCGTCGCCCTTCTTCCCGAAGCCCCACGTCCGCTCCGCGCGGTCGCGGATGACCTGGCCGCCGGAGAGGTCGCCGAGGTACCGGGTGTAGTGGTGCGCGACATACCCGCCCGGCCACTCCTCGGCGCACGCGCGCACCCGGTCGGCGTACGCCCGCGTCTCGGGCAGGGCGCCGAGCCCTGCCCGCCACCCGGGCCCGCGCAGATGCGCCAGGTCCCGCTCCAGCGCGGGCAGCCTGCGCAGCTCCGGCCGCAGGAACGGCCCCGCCACCGGGTCCGCTGCCAGCGTCGCGGCGGTGTTCTCCAGTGCCTCGTAGACGAACCACAGCTGCTCGGTGTAGCGCGCGTACGCCGCCACGCCCAGCCGGCCGCCGAGCAGATCGCTCATGAAGGCCGAGGTCTCCGCCGCCGTGTGCTGCTCGTGGGTGGCGGTGCGGATCAGCGTCGAGAACGACTCCATGGAACACTCCCGGGTTTGCCGACGTGGTGTCGGTAAGTTTACCGACAACCTGTCGGAAACACATCAGGAGGAGGTTCCGGGCATACGGAAAGGGCCCGCCCCGGGTCGGGGGCGGGCCCTTCTGGGCTGGTACGACGCCTAGGGGAGGGTCAGGATGTCCGCGCCGTCGTCCGTGACCACGAGCGTGTGCTCGAACTGCGCGGTGCGCTTGCGGTCCTTCGTCACGACCGTCCAGCCGTCGTCCCACATGTCGTACTCGTGCGTGCCCAGCGTCAGCATCGGCTCGATGGTGAAGGTCATGCCCGGCTGCATCACCGTGGTGGCGTGCGGGCTGTCGTAGTGCGGGATGATCAGCCCGGAGTGGAACGACGCGTTGATGCCGTGCCCGGTGAAGTCCCGCACCACGCCGTAGCCGAAGCGCTTGGCGTACGACTCGATGACCCGGCCGATGATGTTGATCTGCCGGCCCGGCTTGACCGCCTTGATCGCCCGGTTCAGCGCCTCCCGGGTGCGCTCCACCAGCAGCCGCGACTCCTCGTCCACGTCCCCGACCAGGTAGGTGGCGTTGTTGTCGCCGTGCACCCCGCCGATGTACGCGGTCACGTCCAGGTTGACGATGTCGCCGTCCCTGAGGACCGTCGAATCCGGGATGCCGTGGCAGATGACCTCGTTGACGGACGTGCACAGGGACTTGGGGAAGCCGCGGTAGCCGAGCGTGGAGGGGTAGGCGCCGTGGTCGCACATGTACTCGTGCGCCACCTTGTCCAGCTGGTCCGTGGTGACCCCGGGCGCGATGACCTTCGCGGCCTCCTCCATCGCCCGCGCGGCGATACGGCCGGCGATCCGCATCGCCTCGACGGTCTCCGGGGTCTGCACCTCGGGCCCGGTGTACGGCGTCGGCGCGGGCTTGCCGACGTACTCGGGGCGACGGATGTTCCCCGGGACGGAACGGGTGGGGGACTGTTCCCCCGGTACGAGCAGCGACTGGCCAGACATGCCGGCGAGTCTATTCCAGCGGACATGGGGGAACATGTCGTTGGTCGGCGAGAGGAGCGGTCCATGGCCCTGTTCAAGAAGCGCACCGTGGGCAAGCCGGGTGAGTGGTACTACTGCCTGGAGCACAAGAAGGTCGAGGAGGGTCCGGACTGCCCGGGCAAGGACCGCTTCGGTCCGTACGCCTCGCGACAGGAGGCGCAGCGGGCGATGGAGCTGGCGGCCGAGCGGAACCTGGAGTGGGAGAACGATCCGCGGTGGCACGACGCCTCGAAGGCGGACTCCGAAGAGGAGTGATCACGCCGTCGCGGCGGCGGCCGTGGCACGGCGCTCCCGCATGCGTACCGCGTGCTCGTTCGTCCGCGCGTCGTACGTCATGAGGCCCGGCAGGCACAGCGCGAGCAGGCCCACCGCGCCCGCGCACGCCAGGCCGCCGCACGCGATCGACGTGCGCAGGCCCGTCCACGCGGCGAGGCCGCCCGCGCGGACCTGGCCCAGCTGGGGGCCCACCGAGTAGGACAGCAGTTCGATCCCGGCGAGCCGGCCGCGCAGCTCGTCGGGGATCGTCTGGTTCCACATGGCGGACCGGAAGATGCCGCTGACCATGTCGAACCCGCCGCCGACGGTGAGCAGGAGCAGCACCAGCCAGACGTCGCGCGTCAGCCCCACCGCGGCGATCGACAGGCCCCAGCCGGCCGCCGCCAGCGCCACCATCAGGCCGTGCCGGTGCACCCGCGAGGCCCAGCCGCTGGTCAGGCTCACCAGCAGGGACCCCGCCGGGATGCTCGCGTACATCAGCCCGAGCGCCCAGTCGGCGCCCAGTTCGTCGGCGAGGAACGGCAGCACCGCGAGCGGCATGGCCAGGGACATCGCCGCGAGGTCCACGACGTAGGTGCCGAGGAGTTCCTTGCGGCTCCACGCGTACCGGGCGCCCTCCGCGATCGCCCGCAGCGACGGCCTCGCGGCCTCGTGGGCGGCGGGGGAGGCGGCGATCCGCACGATGTACGCCAGCGAGACGGCGAAGGTCAGCAGGTCGGCGGCGTAGGCCCAGCCGAGGCCCGCGTAGGCCACCACCACACCCGCGAGCGCCGGGCCCGCGACGCCGCCCACCGTCCAGCGCAGCGAGTTCAGCGAGGCCGCGGCGGGCATGTCGTCGTGCGCGACGATCCGCGGCCACAGCGAGTCCAGGGCGGGGCGCTGGACCGCGCCGAGGGCGGAGGAGAGGGCGGCGACGGCGTACAGCGGCCAGATCGCGGGGCGCGGGAGCAGCGCGTTGAGCAGCAGCGCCGCGCTGAGCAGGCCCTGACCGGCCTCCGTCCACACGATCAGGCTCCGCTTGTCGAGCGCGTCGGCGAGCGCCCCGCCGTACAGACCGCACACGATCAGCGGCAGCAGCTCCACCGCGCCGATCGCGCCGACGGCCGCCGTGGACTCCGTGAGGTCCTTCAGCTGGACGGGGAGCGCGACGAGGGTGAGGAAGCTGCCGAAGTTGCTGATGAGGCCGGACTTCCACAGCCGCCGGAAATCCGCGGAGGCCTTCCAGGGGGCGAGGTCGGGCAGGAGGGCGGAGGTCACCCGGGCATGCTCGGCCGAGGGGGGTGAGGGGGCAACTCCTTTTCTCCGCCCGCCCGCACCCGGCGACGTAGAGTCACCCCATGACCTCTACCGACAGCGCACAGAAGGCCCCCGCCAAGGACCCCTGGGACCTGCCCGACGTCTCCGGACACGTCGTCGGCGTGCTCGGCGGCACCGGCCCGCAGGGCAAGGGCCTCGCCTACCGGCTCGCCAGGGCCGGCCAGAAGGTGATCATCGGCTCCCGGTCCGCCGACCGCGCCCAGGCCGCCGCGGCGGAACTCGGCCACGGCGTCGAGGGCGCCGACAACGCCGAGGCCGCGCGCCGCAGCGACATCGTGATCGTGGCCGTCCCGTGGGACGGCCACGGCGACACGCTGAAGTCGCTCAGCGCCGAGCTGGCCGGCAAGCTCGTGGTGGACTGCGTCAACCCGCTCGGCTTCGACAAGAAGGGCGCCTACGCCCTGAAGCCCGCGGAGGGCAGCGCCGCCGAGCAGGCCGCCGCGCTGCTCCCGGAGTCCCGGGTCACCGCCGCCTTCCACCACCTGTCGGCCGTTCTGCTCCAGGACCCCGGGATCGAGCGGATCGACACCGATGTGATGGTGCTCGGCGAGGAGCGCGCCGACGTGGAGATCGTGCAGGCGCTCGCCGGGCGCATCCCCGGCATGCGCGGCATCTTCGCGGGCCGGCTCCGCAACGCCCACCAGGTCGAGTCCCTGGTGGCCAACCTGATCTCGGTCAACCGCCGCTACAAGGCGCACGCGGGGCTCCGGCTCACCGACGTGTGAGCCGTTCGGCCCGCGAGTCAGGGCCGACCTTCCTCTGTGCGCGCCATGGGCATGGGGGACACTGTTCGCCGTAGCAGTGTCCCCCGACAGGAGCCAGCCGTCATGCCCCGCATCGCCCTCTACACCCTCGTCGTCTGCGTCCTCTCGCTGGCCGCGGCCGTCGTCTCCTTCGTACAGGGCAGCTGGCTGGGGATCGTCTGGGTGCTGCTGGCGGGCCTGTCGTCCAACATGACCTGGTACTACGTCAAGCGCGCCCGCGCCGCCGGGCAGGACGGGCCGGTCACGAGCTGACCACGCAGACCTCGGGGGTGCCGTCCCAGAAGCGGTAGAGCCAGTACCCGCAGTCCGAGTACGCCGTGTCCACCCCGAGTCCCCGCAGAAGGGTGTGGATCAGGTCGAAGAACGCGATGTTCAGCGACGGGATCCACAGCAGCGCGAACACGACGAGCAGCCCGACCATCGGGAACGCCTCCACCTGCCGCTTCACCCCGGACGGCAGCCACGGCTCCAGCACGCCGTACCCGTCGAGGCCCGGCACCGGCAGCAGGTTCAGCAGCGCCGCCGTCACCTGGAGCAGCGCGAGGAAGGCCAGCGCGAAGCGGAAGACCATCGGCACGCCGTCCAGCGCGTGCAGCCAGAACGGGGCGGTGCACACGACCGCGAACAGCGCGTTCGTCAACGGGCCCGCCGCCGAGATCAGGCTCAGCCGCCCGCGGCCCCGGATCCGGCCCCGCTCGATGAACACCGCGCCGCCCGGCAGCCCGATCCCGCCCATGATCACGAACAGCACGGGGAGCACGACGCTCAGCAGCGCGTGCGTGTACTTCAGCGGGTTCAGCGTGAGATAGCCCTTCGCGCCGATCGTGATGTCGCCGCTGTGCAGGGCGGTGCGCGCGTGCGCGTACTCGTGCAGGCACAGGGAGACGACCCAGGCCGCCGTCACGAACAGGAACACCGCGACACCCGGCCGCGCCGCGAACCCGGTCCAGGCGGCCCAGCCGGCCACTGCCGCGACGGCCACGATCCCGACGAACACGGGGCTGATCCTGCGGTCGCCGGGACGGAGGGTGGTGGCGGTGGTCATGGGCGGCTCCTGTGACGGGCGGGGTGGACGGGGGGGACGTACGGACGGCTGGGCGGGCGGGTCCGGAAGTACCCGGCGACACGCGGAAAACGTCTCGCACGTGCCTTCGGGTTCCTGGAGAGTGGGTGAATGCCACAGAAGAGTGTGTTCTATGCGGACTGGCAGCTGGCCTGCTGCGGCACACCGTTCGCGGTGGACGACGAGGTGACCTGGACGCTGGTCGCCTACGACGCGAAGGACCGGCGCGACGGCGTGGGCCACGGCGCCGAGGCGTGGGTGGAGCATCACGGCGGACCCGACGAGCAGGCCGTGGGCCGAGTCCGGGCCATCGAACTGGTGCACCAGGAGTACACCTACCGCCCGGCGGCCCCCGAGCCGGCCCCGCGGGGACGGGGCGTGGTGCTGCGGGCCGCGGGGCGCGGCCTGGAACCGGTGCCGGGGTCCGTGACAATGGAGCCCGCCGACGGGTGCCCGAGGTGGTTCGAGGAGACCGACCTCGGCACGGCGCAGGGCCTCGGCCGTGTCCGTCGTACCGTGGGCGTCCTCGTCACCCTGGACATCACCGGGAGCGCCCGCCGCGTCCGGTGACCACCCCCTGACCGCCACCTGATCCTCCGGAGACAATGGACCCCGTGCGCTACCGCCTTCTCGGCCCCACCCAGGCGCTCCGCCCCGACGGTACGGCCGTCCCGATCGGCGGGGCGCGGCTGCGTGCGCTGCTCAGCGTGCTGGCGCTGCGGGCCGGGCGGACCGTGCCGGTGGGGGTGCTGGTGGACGAGGTATGGGGCGCGCGGCCGCCCGCCGACGCCGCGGGCGCGCTCCAGGCGCTCGTGGGCCGGCTGCGGCGTGCGCTCGGCGCGCAGGCGGTCGCCTCCGTGGACGGCGGGTACCGGCTCGCCGCCGGAGCCGACGACATCGACCTCACCCGCTTCGACCGGCTGACCGGCGACGGCCTCGCCGCCCTCGCCGAGGGCGACCCCGCCAAGGCCGCCGGCCTCCTGGACGACGCCCTCGCCCTGTGGCAGGGCGAGGCCCTCGCCGACCTGCCCGACCGCACCGCCGAGGCCGCCCGCTGGGAGACCCGCCGCCTGGACGCCCGGCGCGCCCGGCACACCGCGGCCCTCGCCCTCGGCCAGGCGGAGGGCGCCCTCCCCGAACTGACCGCCCTGTGCGACGCCCACCCCCTGGACGAGCCCCTCCAGGCACTACGGCTGCGCGCCCTGCGCGACCTCGGCCGCCCGGCGCAGGCACTCGCCGCGTACGAGGACGTACGACGACTGCTGGCCGACCGCCTGGGCTCCGATCCGGGCGCCGAACTGCGGGCGCTGCACACGGAGTTGCTGCTGGGCCCGGACGACGGCCCCGGACGGCCCCCGGGGCCGCCGCGGAGCGTCCGTGACACCCACGCCGGCCGGGGTCGCACAGGCGGCGGGGACGGCCTGGCGAACCGGGCAGGTGCGGGCGGCCGTGCCGGTGGGGGCGAGTGCTCCGTCCGGGGCGATGCGGGCGGCCGGGGTGTGGACGGCGGCCACCGCCACCGGGACAGCCGTGTCGGCCGGGGCGGCCACGGGGAGGGTGACGACGGTCGGGGCGGCCGGAACGGCGCGGGCGGCCGGGACGGCCATGCCGACCGTGCCGACCGCGTCGGCCGCCCCGAACCGGACAGCCGTGCCGACCGGGGCGACCACGCTTTCCCGGACCGGGGCGGCCACGGCGTCGGTCGCCCCGGCCGGAGCGACCACGGCGCCGACCGGGCCGGTGTCCCCGACTGGGGCGGCCAGGGGAACCTGCCCGCCCGTCTCACCTCCTTCGTCGGCCGGGAAGCCGACCTCGCCGCGCTGCGTGCCGACCTCGGAACCGCCCGGCTGGTCACCCTGCTGGGGCCCGGCGGCGCCGGGAAGACCCGGTTGTCGCAGGAGGCCGCCGAGGCGGTACGGCATGCCGTGCGCGACGGCGTATGGCTGGCCGAACTCGCCCCGGTGGACGACCCGGACGCGGTGCCCCAGGCCGTGCTCACCGCGATCGGCGCCCGGGAGACCGTGCTGCACGGCGCCGGCGCCGAGGGTATGCGCGCGGTGGTCGACGGGCACGACCCGGTGGACCGGCTGGTGGAGCACTGCGCCCGGCGCCGGATGCTGATCGTGCTCGACAACTGCGAGCACGTCATCGAGGCCGCCGCCCGCCTGGCCGAGCGCCTGCTGGCCCGCTGCCCCGAGCTGACCGTGCTCGCCACCAGCCGCGAACCCCTCGGCGTACCGGGCGAGTTGCTGCGTCCGGTGGAGCCGCTGCCGGAACCCGTCGCGCTGCGGCTGCTCGCCGAGCGCGGCGCGGCGGCTCGGCCCGGGTTCCGCGCCGAGGACGACCGGGAGGCATGCGCGGAGATCTGCCGCCGCCTCGACGGACTGCCCCTCGCCATCGAGCTGGCGGCCGCCCGGCTGCGGATTCTGACTGCACGTCAGATCGCGGACCGGCTCGACGACCGGTTCCGGCTGCTCACCTCCGGCAGCCGTACCGTCCTGCCCCGCCAGCAGACCCTGCGCGCCGTCGTGGACTGGTCCTGGGACCTCCTGGACGCCGACGAACGCGACGTGCTCGCCCGGCTCTCCGTCTTCGCCGGCGGCTGCGACCTGGCCGCCGCCGAGGCCGTGTGCGGGCCCGTCGCCCTGGACGCGCTGGGCTCCCTGGTCGACAAGTCCCTCGTGGTGGCGGCGCCCTCGGCCGACGGCACCATGCGCTACCGGCTCCTGGAGACCGTCGCCGAGTACGCGACGGAACGGCTCGCGGAGAGTGGCCGCCGCGGCGAGGCCGAGCGCGCGCATCTGACGTACTACCGCGAACTCGCCCGCACCACCGACCCGTTGCTGCGCGGCCCCGGACAGCGCGCCGCCATCGACCGCTTCCAGCTGGAGTACGAGAACCTGCGCATCGCCCTCAGACACGCCGTCGCCGCGCGCGACGAACAGGAGGCGCTGGGCCTGGTGCTGTCCCTGCTGTGGTTCTGGCAGATGCGCGACCAGCGCCTGGAGGCCCGCACCTGGTGCCAGGAGGTCATGGCGCTCGGCCCCGACCCGTTCGCCGAGCCGGTGCGCCGCGCGGAACCGGTGTGGCAGCGCTGCACCGACGCCCCGCCCCCCTACACCGGCGAGGTGCTCGAAGAGGCCCGGCGCGGCCTCCACCTCGCCCATCTCGCGTGCATGGGCACCGAGTTGGACGCCTGGCACACCCCCGCGGCCCAGGCCAAGCTGCGCGCCGTCGCCCGGGCCTACGAGCCGGGGATGCCGCAGACCTGCCGGTCGCCCGGCATGGTGTGGTGCTTCGCCGTGATGCTCACCGGCGGGGCGGAGCGGATACTGACGATCGCCGACGCCTGCGTGGAGACCTGCCGCAACACCCCCGGCTACGAGTGGGAGCTGGCCGGCGCCCTCCAGATGCGCGCCAACTTCCTCGCCAACCGCACCGCCTGGGCGGGCGACGCCACCCGTGACGCGGACGAGGCGCTGGAGCTCTACCGCCGCCTGGGCGACGACTGGGGGACCGCCGAGGCGTTGTCCGCGCGCGGCGAGTCCCACGAACGCAAGGGCGTCTACGACGCGGCCGCCGCCGACTACCGCGCGGCCATCGAGCACGCCGAACGCCTCGGCGCCCGCGCTCAGACCGCCGTCCTCGGCGCCCGCCTCGGCAACGTGCTCATGGAGTCGGGCGAGCCGGCGGAGGGCGAACGGCTGCTGCGGGAGGTCGTCGAGAGCCAGGACGCCCTGCACAGCGAGGCGATGCCCGCCGCCCGGCTCTTCCTGGCCTGCTGGCTGGGCCTGACCGACCGCACCGCCGAGGCGCGCGAGCAACTCCGTTTGCTGCGCGAGGAGTTCAGGATCGCGACCTTCGTCGTCTTCGACGCGCTGCTGCTCTGCCAGGAGGCATGGGTGGACGCCATGGACGACCACAACGCGAAGTCGCTGGAAAAGATCCGCACGGCACTCGGGCACGCCACCGACCCGCTCGCCGACGCCGTCATCCCCCAACTGCCCTCCACCGCCCTCACGGTGGGCGCCATGGCGCTCGCCCGCGTCGACTCCGGCGCCCGCGCCGCCGACGCCGCCCGCGCGCTGGCCGCCGCCGACCGGCTGCTGCCCGCCGGCCATGTCTCCTCCGGCATGGAGCGCCGGGCCCGTGGCATCACCGAGGCCCGGATCCGCGAGGCGCTGGACGAGGAGTCGTACGAGGCGGCGTACGCCGAAGGCGGCGGCCTCTCCTTCGCGGAGGCCACCGCCCTGGTGTGACGTACGGCGGGAACGTCAGCTCTTCGTACGGAACTTGTGGATCGCGACCGGTGCCATCACCGCGGTGATCGCCACCGCCCAGCCCACGGTCACCCACAGGTCGTGGGCCACCGGGCCGCCGACCATCAGGCCCCGGGCCGCGTCGGCGAGCGTGGACAGCGGGTTGTAGTCGGTGAAGGCCTGGAGCCAGCCCGGCATCGACGCGGTCGGCGCGAAGATCGAGGAGCCGAACTGGAGCGGGAACAGCACCAGGAAGCCCACGCCCTGCACCGACTGCGCGCTCTTCAGCATCACACCGAGGGTGAGGAACACCCACATGATCGAGGAGGCGAACAGCGCCGACAGACCCACGGTCGCGAACAGCCCCGGCCAGTTGGAGATGTGGAAGCCGACCAGCACGGCGACGACCATCAGCACCGCGGTCGCGAACAGCATCCGGCCCAGCTCGACGGCGATCTTCGCGAACAGCACCGAGCCGCGCCCGATCGGCAACGACCTGAACCGGTCCATCACACCGCTGTTGAAGTCCTGGCTGAAGCCGGTGCCGACGCCCTGGGACAGGGTCATGCTCATCATCGCCAGCATGCCGGGGATGACGTACTGGACATATCTCTCCTGGCCGCCGCCGAGCGCCTGCCCGATCGAGCCGCCGAAGACGTACACGAACAGCAGCGTGAAGACGACCGGCATCAGCAGCGCGTCGAACATCGACTCCGGGTCCTGCCGGATCCACAGCAGGTTGCGGCGGACGAGCGCGCCGGTGTGCCGCAGATGCCCGCGCAGCGTGATCCGGACGTCGGCCGCGGAGGCGGTGGCGCTCGCGGGCGCGGTGCGAAGCGCCTCGTTCAGGGTGGTGGCGGGCGACGGCTGGGCGCTCATACGGCGACCTCCTGGCGGGCGTCGGCGGGCGTGGCGTCCTGGTCACCGGCACGGTGGCCGGTGAGGGAGAGGAACACCTCGTCCAGGCTGGGCAGTTCGGTGGTGATGGAGGAGATGGTGATGCCGCGCGCGGTGACCGCGCCGACCACGGCGGTCAGCTGCTCGTCGCTGAGGATCGGCACCAGCAGGGTGCCGGTCTCGCCGTCCACGGTGGTGGACGCGAGGCCGGTGATGCCCAGCTCGTCCAGCATCGTGGCGAGCGGGCGCAGCTCCAGCGGGTCCACCGGGCGCACGCGCAGGGTGCGGCCGCCGACCCTGGCCTTCAGCTCCTCGATGCCGCCGGTCGCGATGACCTTGCCGCGGTCCACCACGGTCAGCTCCGAGGCCAGTTGCTCGGCCTCCTCCATGTACTGGGTGGTGAGCAGCACGGTCACGCCGTCGCCGACCATCGCCTGGACCTCGTCCCACACCTCGTTGCGGGTGCGGGGGTCGAGGCCGGTCGTCGGCTCGTCCAGGTACAGCACGGCCGGGCGCCCGATCATGGAGGCCGCGAGGTCGAGGCGGCGGCGCATACCGCCGGAGTACGTGCTCGCCGGGCGCTTCGCGGCCTCCGTCAGGGAGAACCGCTCCAGCAGCTCGTCGGCGCGGGCGCGGGCGTCCTTCCGGGACAGGTCCAGGAGCCGGCCGATCATGTACAGGTTCTCCCAGCCGGGGAGCTTCTCGTCCACGGAGGCGTACTGGCCGGTCAGGCCTATGACCCTGCGCAGCTGCCGGGGCTGCCGCACGACGTCGTACCCGGCCACGGTCGCCTGGCCGGCGTCCGGGGTGATCAGGGTCGACAGGATGCGTACGAGGGTCGTCTTGCCGGCGCCGTTCGGTCCGAGCACACCCATCACGGTGCCCTCGCGCACGTCCAGGTCGACGCCGTCCAGCGCCTTGGTCTCGCCGTAGTGCTTGACCAGACCCCGCACCGTCACGGCGTTGCGCCCGCCGCCGGGGTTCTCTTCGATTCGCGTCATGCCCTTGACAGTGCCAGGCCCCACCGACAAACCACCGACAGGGCGCCGACAGCGCGCCGACAGCGCCCTGCCGGGGGCGTGCGGTCGTGTTGAATACGGCCGCATGGACGACAACGAGCGCGCGGCGAGCCGGACGGCGGTGCTGGTGTGCCAGGGGCGGGCGGCCGCCGACGGCAGGGCCGCGGTGGGCCGGTTCGCCGACCCGGTGGCGGTACGGCTCCTGCGCGCCGCGGAGCGCACGCCCGTGGACGAGGTGCGCGCGGGCACCCCGCCGCAGGGCTGGCAGGCGCGGACGGTGTACGAGGGCGTGCGGGCGTGCGCCGAGATCGCGGTGGCGCGAACGGTCGCGATCGACGAGGCCCTGCGCGCCCGCGCGAGCGGCCAGCTCGTGATCCTCGGCGCCGGCCTCGACACCCGCGCGTGGCGGCTGCCCGAACTGGCCCGGACGGATGTGTGGGAGGTCGACCATCCGGCCTCCCAGCGGGACAAGCGCGCCCGCCTCGACGAGGCCGCGCAGGGGGACCGCGCGCTGCCGGCCCTCGCCCGCTCCGTGCGGTTCACGCCGGTCGATCTCGCCGTCGACGACCTCGGCGCGGCACTGGACGCCGCCGGCCACGACCCGTCGGCGCCGACGACCTGGCTGTGGGAGGGCGTCGTGCCGTACCTGACCCGCGACCAGGTGCGCGCCACCCTGGCCGCGCTCGCCGCCCGGACGGCCCCGGGCAGCACCCTCGTGGTCAACTACCAGGCACCGTCGGCGAAGGCGACCGCGGGCCGACTGCTGACACGGGTGCTCGGCAGCTCCCTCACCGCGGGCGAACCCTGGCGCTCCCTGTGGAAGCCGCACCGCATGGCCGCACTGCTCGCCGCGCACGGCCTGCGCGTGACATCGGACGACGACCTCCTCACCCTCGCGCACGCGTACGGCGGCCCGGCCGGGGCACGGACCTCCCTGGCGTCGGGACGCGTGGCCGTCGCGGAGCGGGTGCCCCTGGCCTGAGGCGGGGGAGCGAAGGGGGCAGCCCCGCTGACGGGGGAAGATCAGCGGGGCTGCCGGTGGTGCCGTGGTGGCTGTGGGGGCGCCGTGGGCGTCAGTGGACGGAGTGCTCCTCCGCCGGGAAGGACCCGCCGACCACGTCCTCCGCGAAGGACTTCGCCGCGGACCCCATCACGTCGCGCAGGTCGGCGTACTTCTTGACGAACTTGGGGACGCGTCCCGACGTCAGGCCCATCATGTCCGTCCACACCAGCACCTGTGCGTCCGTCTCGGGACCGGCGCCGATACCGACCGTGGGGATCTGCAGCGACCGCGTCACCTCGGCCGCCAGCTCCGCCGGGACGAGTTCGAGCACGACCGCGAACGCGCCCGCGTCCTGGACGGCCTTGGCGTCCTGGAGCATCCGCGCCGCCGCCTCCTCGCCGCGCCCCTGCACGCGGTAGCCCATCGCGTTGACGGACTGCGGGGTCAGCCCGATGTGGGCCATGACCGGGATGCCGGCCTCGACCAGCAGCCGGATCTGCTCGTGCGAGCGCTGGCCGCCCTCCAGCTTGACCGCGCCGACCCCGGCCTCCTTCACCAGCCGGGTGGCCGAGCGCAGCGCCTGCGTCGCGCCCTCCTGGTACGTGCCGAAGGGCAGGTCGGCGACGATCAGGGAGCGGCTGGTGCCGCGGACGACCGCCGACGAGAGCATCGTCATCTCGTCGAGGGTGACGGGCACCGTCGTGTCGTAGCCGAGGTGGCAGTTGCCCGCCGAGTCGCCGACCAGCAGGACCGGGATGCCGGCCTCGTCGAAGACGGACGCGGTCATCGCGTCGTAGGCGGTGAGCATGGGCCACTTCTCGCCGCGTTCCTTGGCGAGAGCGATGTCGCGGACCGTGATGCGGCGGGTGCCCTTCCCTCCGTACAGCGCCTTGCTGCCGTCGGAAGGCTTGTTCTGGGCAGCCGAAAGCTGCGTCATGGCAACGGCTCCTTCGATTCATCTCGAGGCGCCCTGACGGCGTCCCCGGATCCCCTCCATGGTGGCACCTCGTGCCACCCAGGGCCATAGGGCCCCCTGTGATCCTCACCGGGTGCTCGCCGTCGCGCTCACCGTGGTCGAACCACCCCCTCCACTTCGGGCAACGTCAAGCCCCCGGATAGGTAAGTTCTCGGTAAAAGAATTAAGATACGAGACGGTTCCGTATCGGAATACCTCTACGCTCGAACACATGACAACTTCCGTCCCTGCCTCCCGTATACCGGAGGCGGTGCACCGCCGCCGTTGGGCGATCCTCGGCGTGTTGATGTTGAGCCTGCTCATCGTGGTGCTCGACAACTCGATCCTGAACGTCGCCATCAAGACCATCTCCACCCCGGCCCCGACCGGCCTGGGCGCCACTCAGAGCCAGATCGAGTGGGCGATCAACGCGTACACCCTCGTCTTCGCGGGTCTGCTGTTCACCGCGGGCCTGATCGGCGACCGTCTCGGCCGCAAGAAGGTGCTGCTGGGCGGCATCGCCGTCTTCGGCATCGGATCGGCCCTCGCCGCCGAGTCCGGCTCCCCGGGCCAGCTGATCGCCTACCGCGCGGTGATGGCCCTCGGCGCCGCGTTCGTCATGCCGGCCACGCTGGCCGTCCTGATGAACGTCTTCGAGCGCGAGGAGCAGCCGAAGGCCATCGGCATCTGGGCGGGCGGCGTCGGCCTCGCCATCGCCATCGGCCCGATCACCGGCGGCGCCCTCCTGGACCACTTCTGGTGGGGCTCGGTCTTCTTCGTCAACGTGCCGATCGTGGTCGCCGCCCTGGCGCTGATGGTCTGGCTCGTCCCCGACTCCCGCGACCCGAGTCCGGGCCGCCTGGACCCGATCGGCGTCGTGCTGTCCGTCGTCGGCCTGGTCCTGCTGGTCTACGGCATCATCAAGGGCGGCCAGCTGGCCGACTTCACCGACCCGACCGTGCTCGCCACGATCGGCGCGGGCATCGTCGTCCTCGCCGCCTTCGTGGTGTTCGAGAAGCGCAGCGACCACCCGTCGCTGGACGTGAGCTACTTCAAGAACAAGGTGTTCTCGGCCGCCATGGCCGCCATCGCGCTGGTCTTCTTCGCGCTGATGGGCGTCACCTTCTTCTCGGTCTTCTACACCCAGAGCGTGCGGGGCTACTCGCCGCTCAAGTCCGGCCTGCTGATGCTGCCGCTGGCCGCCGCGCAGATGATCTTCGCGCCGCGCGCCCGCCTGGTGGTCGAGCGCTTCGGCAACAAGGCCACGACGACCGTCGGCCTGGTGGTGATCGCCGGCACGCTGGCCACCTTCGCCACCTTCGACGCCGACACGCCGATCTGGCTGCTGGAGGTCGTCTTCTTCCTGATGGGCGCCGGCATGGCGCACATCATGACGCCGACCTCCGTCGTCATCATGCAGGCCCTGCCGCGCGAGAAGGCCGGTTCCGCCTCCGCGCTGAGCAACACCTTCCGCCAGGTCGGCGGCGCCCTCGGCATCGCCGTCCTCGGTTCGGTGCTCGCCACCGCCTACCGGGGCGGCATCGAGGACAAGCTCGCCGTGCTGCCCGCCGGCCTGCGCGACAAGGCCGGCGACTCCATCGAGGCCACCCTCGGCATCGCCCAGAAGCTCGGCCCGCAGGGCAAGCTCCTGGTCGGCCCGGCCGACGACGCCTTCCTGCACGCCATGCACGTCACCGCGTGGTGGGGCGCGGGCGTGGCACTGATCGGCGCCCTGGTCACGGCCCTGTACCTGCCGGGCAAGCCGCGGGCGGACGAGCAGGAGAACGAGGAACGGGAACTGGTCGCCGCCATGGACTGAGGTCATGGACCGCGGGCGTCGCCGAGACGGCCGACCCCGTGTCCGTGAACGGCTCCAGAGCGACTCCAGGGGGGAAGGAGGCGGCTGCGGGAGAATTTCCCGCAGCACAGTGAGAGGACGGATTGACGTGAGCCTTGCCGACAACCGGTCGTGCCCGGCCGGTCCCGCCCGGGGCCGGCCCCGCAGCGAGGCCGTGGAACAGGCCATCCTGGAAGGCGTGATGCAGCTTCTGGAGGACGGCGTACCGCTCGCCGAACTCTCCATCGAGCGCATCGCCCGCACCGCCGGGGTCGGCAAGGCCACCATCTACCGCCGCTGGAGCGGCAAGGAGGAGCTGTTCGTCGACGTCCTGCGCGCCGCCGAACCCCCCGACCCCGAACTCCCCGGCACCTCCATGCGCGACGACCTGATCGTCCTGCTGGAGTCCCTGCGCCAACGCGGCCTGGTCAGCCGCTCGTCGGCGATCCTGCACAACGTGTACGTGCAGATGAAGTCCAGCCCCCGCATCTGGGCGGCGTACCACGCGGGCGTCGTCGCCCCCCGCCGCGTCCTCATGCTCGACGTGCTGCGGCGCGGTCAGCGCGACGGCGAACTGCGCACCGACATCGACCTCGACCTGGCCAACGACATGTTCGTCGGCGCCATGCTGGTGCGCACCATCATGCGCCCCGACGGCGACCTCCCCGAGGACCTGGCGGAACACATCGTGGACACCGTCCTGGAGGGCCTACGCCCCGTCAGCTCCACAGTCTCGTCGCACTGATGTGCATGTTTTGCAACAGACCGCGCCAACCGGACCGCTGACCGGAACTCCCCGCACCACCCGTTCGTCCTCGTCTTCCGTACGGCCGTCATGGGACGGCGAGAACGGAGCCGATCATCCCCTAGGGTCGGAACGACGGGGGGCGAACGGTGTGCACGGCAGGCAGTGAGGCAGACGGCATGGCGCAGCAGGCATACATGACGGAGACGGCGGACGGCGGCTCGGGACCCGAGCGACCCGGGTCCCGGCTCCGGCGCCTGCTGCACCGCCTGCTCGCCCCCTGGCGGGACGACCCGGGCATCTGGCGCCGGGGCGCCGTCCTCGCCGCGGTCGCGCTGCTGCTCGCGCTGGTGATGCTGCTCCACGCGCACGTCCCCAACACCGTGGGCAACCTCGGCAGTCTCACCGAGACCTTCCTGCCCTGGCTGGGCGTGGCCGTGCCCGTCCTGCTGCTGCTCGGCCTGTTCCGCAGGTCGGCGATCGCGCTGATCGCCGTACTGCTGCCGGCGATCGTGTGGCTGAACCTCTTCGGCGGACTGCTCACCGACAAGTCGACCGGCGGCGGCGACCTGATGGTGGCCACGCACAACGTCAACGCCGAGAACCCCGACCCGGTCGGCACCGCCCGCGACGTGGCCGCCTCCGGCGCCGGGATCCTGGCCCTGGAGGAGGTCCCCGGCTCCGAGGTGTCCGTCTACGAGAAGGCGCTCGCGCCGACGTACAAGTACCACGCGGTCGAGGGCACGGTCGGGCTGTGGAGCAAGTACCCGATGAGCGACGTACGGGCCGTGGACATCAAGCTCGGCTGGAAGCGGGCGATGCGGGCGACCGTGGCCACGCCCGAGGGGCCGGTCGCGGTGTACGTCGCCCACATGCCCTCGGTGCGGGTGAAGCTGAAGGCCGGCTTCACCGCCCGGCAGCGGGACACCAGCGCCGACGCGCTCGGCGAGGCCGTCGCCGACGAGACGCTGAGCCGGGTCATCCTCCTCGGCGACCTCAACGGCACGATGAACGACCGCTCGCTCAACGCCGTCACCTCCCAGCTGCGCTCCACCCAGGGCGCGGCGGGCAGCGGCTTCGGGTTCAGCTGGCCGGCGGCGTTCCCGATGGCGCGGATCGACCAGATCCTGGTCAAGGGCGTGGAGCCGGAGAGCAGCTGGACCCTGCCGCGCACGGGCAGCGACCATTTGCCGGTGGCGGCCCGTGTGAACCTGGACACGCCCTCGTAACCTGCCGGAACAGCGGGCCTGAGAGACTTTGTTCCGTACCTGAACTTTGCGGTACGACGCTCTCTCCCACGCTTTCGAAAGGCACAGGCCCCTCATGCCCCTGGCCCTGCTCGCGCTGGCCGTCGGCGCCTTCGGCATCGGTACGACCGAGTTCGTGATGATGGGACTGCTCCCCGACGTCGCGTCCGATCTGCACATCTCCATACCCTCGGCCGGGCACCTGGTCTCGGCGTACGCGCTGGGCGTCGTCATCGGCGCCCCGCTGCTGGCCGCCGTCACGGCCCGCATGTCCCGGCGTACGGTCCTGATCGGCCTGATGGCCCTGTTCGTCGCGGGCAACGCGCTGTCCGCCCTCGCCCCCGGCGACGGCTCCCTGCTCGCCGCGCGCTTCCTCAGCGGGCTGCCGCACGGGGCGTTCTTCGGCGTGGGCGCGGTGGTGGCGACGAACATGGTCCCGCCGGAGCGCAAGGCCCGCTCGGTCTCCCTGATGTTCCTCGGGCTGACGGTCGCCAACGTCGCGGGCGTGCCCGCCGCGACCCTGATGGGCCAGCACCTGGGCTGGCGGGCCACCTTCCTCGGCGTGAGCGCGATCGGTCTCGCCGCGATCGCCTCCCTGGCCTTCATGATCCCGCACGACCACGCCCACGCCTCGCCCGCGGGCCTGCGCGGCGAACTGGCCGCGCTGCGGTCCCTGCCGGTGTGGCTGGCGCTCGCCACCACGGTGGCGGGCTTCGGCGCGCTGTTCGCGGCGTACAGCTACGTGACGCCGATGCTGACGGGCGCGGCGGGCTACGCGGAGGGCAGCGTGACCCTCCTCCTCGCACTGTTCGGCGTGGGCGCGACGGCGGGCAATCTCCTGGGCGGCCGCCTGGCCGACCACTCCCTGCGGGGCACCCTGTTCGGCGGCCTCACCTCCCTGGCCGTGGTCCTGGCGCTCTTCCCGCTGCTGATGCGGGTGCAGTGGAGCGCGGCGCTGGCGGTGACCCTGCTGGGCGTGGCCGCCTTCGTCACCGGCTCCCCCCTCCAGCTGATGGTCATGGAGAAGGCCGCCGCGGGCCCCTCCCTCGCCTCCTCCGCCAACCAGGCCGCCTTCAACCTGGCCAACGCGGGCGGCGCGTGGGTGGGCGGCGCCGCCCTGGCCGCGGGCCTCGGCGTGACGTCCCCCGCGCTCGCGGGCGCGGCGCTGGCGGTCCTGGGGCTGGGCGTGGCGGGGGTGGCGCACGGGGTGGACCGGCGCCGGGCGACCCCGTCGGCCGGACGGGTGGTCACCTCCCATGTGCCCGAGGAATCGGGGGCGTTGCACCACTGAGCCGCCGCCCCGGCGCGTCAGGGGAGGCACCGGGGTACCCGCCGTGAGGCGGGTACCGGTCGGGCGGGCTCCCGGGTCAGGAGCCGTACAGCTCGGTCATCTCGGTGATCTTGCCGTCGCCGCCCACGGCCACGTCGAAGTAGTTCTGGCCGTAGCAGTCGCCGGTGTCGGCCTTGGCCGTGTCGGTGTCCTGTGCCGTGCCGTTGACGCAGACGCGGATGTGCTGGAGGCCGCCGCGGGCGGCGGTCGTCCTCCCCGCCCCCTTCTCCTTCATGTGGATGACCGTGACGGGGGTGTCACCGGACTCGACGACGTACGCGTGCTCCTTCCCGTTCGCCTGGTAGAAGGCGCCCTCGTCGGGGTTGCAGCGCTGCGTGGCGCCCTTGGTGGTGAGCGTGTTCATGGCGCCGGACACGCTCTCGACCTTCACGTACGCGTGGCCCGGGGCGAGGGTCGGGCAGGCCCCCTTGGCGCCGGGGCTCGCCGAGGCGGTCGGCACGGTGCCGTCGGCGGCGCCGGTGTCGTCCGGCTCGCAGGCGGTCAGGGTGAGCGCGGCGCAGCCCAGCACGGCGGCGACCAGGGCATGGCGAAGAGAAGGCATGAATCCCCCGAAAACAACGTGACCCGGGCCTGGACGGCCCTGGGTGATGGCAGACGAAGCGGGGCCGAAGATCGACCCGGCCCAGAACTATATAGGCATGATCATGACGACTCGGTGGCAGACTCCCCGTGTTCTGGGGGCAGTTGGGGGCCCTGCCATCGGCAGGAACCCGACTGGGAGCAACGACCGCGCCGTGGTCGACCGGGCCGGCGACGACCTGCGGCCGCATGTTCCGGCAGACCGGCCCGACCGCTTCGAGCAGACACTCCGCGCGGCCCCGCGGACCTTCCCACCACCGAAGGGGAAACGCCATGCCGATCGTCGACGTCCCGGTCACCGCCGGTGTCAGCAAGGCGAGTTACACCGTCTCCGGTCAGGGTCCCGGCCTCGTGCTGGTGCACGGCACCGGGGCGACCGCCCAGAGCGGCTGGGCCCCGGTCATCGAGGCGCTGAGCGACCGCTACACGATCGTGGCCCCCGACCTCCCCGGCTCGGGCGGCACCCGGGACCCCGGCGGCCCGCTCGTCCTGGAGGACCTGGTCGCCCACGTCGTGGCCACCGCCCGGGACGCCGGGCTCGACCGCTTCCACCTGGCCGGACACTCCCTGGGCGCGGTGGTCGCCACCGCCACGGCCGCCCTGCACCCCGCACGGGTCGACTCCCTCACCGCGCACGGCGGTTGGTCACGAGCCGACGCCCGGATGGTGTTCCAGTTCCGGCTGTGGCAGCGGCTGGCGCTCACCGACCCCGCCGCGCTGGCGAGGCTGCTGCTCCTGACCGCCATGGGCAAGAACACCCTGCGCGGCTGGGACGAGGCCGCCTTCGAGCAGACGGCGGCCGGCTTCACCGAACTGCTCGGCTCCTCCCGGGACGGCTTCGCCCGCCAGGCCCAGGCCGACGCGACCGTCGACCTCACCGAGCTGCTGCCGCGCGTCACGGCCCCGACACTGATCATCTCCAGCGCCGACGACCGCGTCATCCCCCCGCACCACCAGCACGAACTGGCCGACCGCATCCCCCGCGCCCGCCTGCTGCGCGTCCCCGGCGGCCACGCCCTGCCCGCCGAGAACCCGGCCCTCCTCACCGCCAGGCTCGGCGAACACCTCGCCGATGTCGGCTGACTCCCGCACCCGGACCAGCTCGCACCAGACCGTCTTGCCTCCCGGCCCCCGCTCCACCCCCCACCGCTCCGCCAGCGCGGAGACGAGAACGAGCCCCCGTCCGGACTCCTCCGTCTCCGCCGCCGTCCGTGGCGCGGGCGTTCCGCGCGGGTCGGGATCGGTCACCTCGACGCGGGTACGACCGGAGTCCGCCGCGCCGACGACCCTGACGCGCACGGGAGTTCCTTCCCCGACGTGCTCGATGACGTTCGTCAGCAGCTCCGTCGCGCACAGGCGGACGTCGTGGTCGTACCCGCGGAGCCGATGCCGCAGTTCCGGCACGGCCTTCGGCGCTGCCGACACGCGCAGGTCCACGGCCCGCGTCACTCGCCCGCCGCCTTCCTCAGCACGTCGGCGAGCGCCCGTGCCGTGGCCATGTTGCAGTTCCCCAGCGCGACGAGCCCCGTCGACTCCCCGTACCTCGCCGCGAAGCTCGGCAGGTGGACGGTGAGGGAGGGCAACTTGACGCCGTGCAGGGCGAGGGCGGTGCGCAGTTCCTCCACGCAGAGGGTGACGTCGTAGGTCGTGGGGGAGTGATCCGACATGGGGGTGGTCTGCCTTCTGTGCGTTGTGTGACGAACGCCTCACAGAGTGTCGTCCGGATCGCTACCGTGGAAGACGTTTCGCGTCCACGGCGCGAACAGCGGAATCCGGCACGGTGAGTTACGGCGGTGAGCGCGTGGCACGGCGCAAGGACATCGACGGCTCGATGAGCGTCCCGACCTTCTACGGCAAGGAGTTGCGGTGGAAGAGGGAGGCGGCGGGGCTGTCGTTGGAGACGTTTCTTCAGGGCAGCTATTACGGCAAGACCTACCTCAGCGACATCGAGCACGGTCAGCGGAGGATGCCGCTTGAGCTGGCGCGGCACGCGGATCGGGTGCTGGGGACGGACGGGTTCTTCGAGCGGAACTGCGAGGACGTGCAGAGGGCTAGAAAGGGTAGCCATGCCGAGTACTTCGCGGACGTGCTTGAGCTGGAGAAAGTGGCGGTGGAGATCGAGGAGTGGGATCCGATGCTGATCCCGGGGCCGCTTCAACTGGAGCCGTACATCCGGGCCGTGGTTCTCTCCGCGTACCCGAGGGAGTCCGAGGAGGTGCTGGCTGCCAAGGTGGCTGACCGGCGAGCCCGAGCCTGGCTCTTCGAGGACAAGGCATCGCCGGAGAGCTGGGTGGTACTACACGAGGCAGTCCTCTGGCAGCCGATTCTTCCACCCGATGAGATGGCCGAACAGTTGGCCCACCTGGTGGAGGTGATGAGCAAGCGCCGGGCGTTTCCGCAGATCGTTCCGCGGAATTCGGGGCCTTACCCCTTCATGATGGGGATGTCGAGGTTCCTGACCTTCAGCGATGCCCCTCCGCTCATGTACACAGAGGGGATGTACCACGGGCAGCTGGTCGATGCGCCGGGGCTCGTGAAGCAATACTCAAGGGCATACGGGCGTCTGAGGGCTGCCGCGCTAGACCCCAAGACGTCCCTGAAACTCATCGAGCAAGCAGCTGAGGACTACAGAAATGGCAAGCTCCCCCACCGACTTGAGTAACGCCCTCTGGCGCAAATCCACCTACAGCAACGGCGACGGCGGTCACTGCGTCGAGGTCGCCAGCGACTTCCCCGGCGCCGCCCTCTGGCGCAAGTCGAGCTACAGCAACGAGAGCGGCGGCAACTGCGTCGAGGTCGCCGACAACGTCCCCGGCCTCGTTCCCGTCCGTGACTCCAAGCTCCCGGACGGTCCCGCCCTCCTGCTCCCCGCCACCGTCTGGGCCCCCTTCGTCGCCTCGCTCAAGGCGGAGTAGGGCTACGGCCGGGGTTCTCCCCCAAGGCCCTGGTGGATCAGGCTCAGGGTGCGGTCGGCGACGTGGTCGGGGTCGGCGCCGTTCTCGACGGCGGTCATCGCCGCCTGGAGGAGGCCGCCGAAGAGCTGCGTGGTCAGATAGGGGTCCGCGGGGCTCAGCTCGGTGACGGCCGCGAGCAGGGGCGCGTAGTGGACGCGGTGCAGTTCGTGGACGTGGTCACGGCACTCGCCGGGCAGGTCCGCGCGCATCAGGGCGGCGGCGGGGCGGTGCATGCCCTCCGCGGCGAGGCGGAGTTCGGTGCGCACGAAGGCGTCGATGCCGGAACGGGGCTCGGTCACCGCGGTCAGTGCCTGGGACATCGCGGCGTTGGCCGAGGTGAACGCCTCCTCCACGATGGTCGCGAGCAGGGACGCGCTGGAGGGGAAGTACTGGTAGAAGCTGGAGCGGGCCAGTCCCGCGCGCGCGGTGACCGCCGCCGGGGTGACGGCGGTGGCGCCCTGCTCGGCGAGGACGTCGATGGCCGCCCGGACCAGCGCCGCCCGCTGCTGGGCGCGGTGCTCAGGAACGGTGGCGGCGCTGATCTTCGGCATGGTGCGGGCGTGCCTTTCGACGTGGTGGTCAGACGAGCCGGCCGTCCCTGAGGGTCAGGACGCGGTCGGCTGCGTCCAGTATCTCCGTGTCGTGGGTGACCATGACCGTCGCCGTGTTGTTCGCGCGGGTCTGCTCGGCCAGGAGGTCCGCGACGTCGCGGGCGCGGGCCCGGTCGAGCGCGGAGGTGGGCTCGTCGACCAGGAGCACCTCCGGGGCCAGGACCAGCGCGCGGGCCAGGCCGACGCGCTGGCGTTCCCCGCCCGACAGCTGGTGGGGTCGCCGGTCGGCGCGATGGGTCATGCCGACGGCTTCCAGCAGCTCGGCGGCGCGCTTGCGGGCGGCGGCGTCGAGCCGCCCCGCGACATGCGCGGGCAGGAGGAGCTGTTCGAGGGCGGTGAGGGAGGCGAAGAGGTTGGCGTGCTGGAAGACGTAGCCGATGTGCCGGCGCCGGTGGGCGGTGCGCCGGCGTTCGGTGAGGGCGGTCAGGTCGGTGCCGGCGACGTGGACGGAGCCCTCGGTGGGGGTCTGGAGGCCGCCCGCGACGGCCAGCAGGCTCGACTTGCCCGATCCGGAGGGGCCGGTGACCGCGAGGAACTCTCCCGGCGAGACCGCCAGGGTGACCTGGTCGAGGGCGGTGACCCGCTGCTCGTCGGAGCCCAGGTTGAGCGTGACGTCCGTCAGCCGCAGCGCGGGCGGGACGGCCGTGCCGTCGGCGGGGGCGGGGGCGGGGGTGGGACTGGTCATCGGTTGGCTCCCAGGGCGGTGAGGGCCTGCACCTTGGTGATGCGGCGGACCGCGACGGCGGCACCGGCCAGGCCGAGGACGATCAGCAGCAACCCCGCCATGGTGACCTGGCCCGTCCGGAGGGAGAACGGCGCGGAGCCGTTCATGGCCCCGCCGAGGGCCAGGCCGACGGCGGTGCCGGCGGCGGTGGCGGTGAGCAGGATGGCGGTGACCTGGGTGAGGGCGTCACGCAGGATGTAGCCGGTGCTCGCGCCCATCGCCTTCAGCAGCGCGATCTCCTGGCGGCGCTGGATGGTCCACACCGTGAAGAAGGCGCCGACGACCAGGGCGGAGATGGCGTAGAGGAAGCCGCGGATCAAGGTCATGGTGCTGGACTCCGCGACGTAGCCGGGCGAGGCGGCGAAGGCGCCCTCCCGGTCGACGGTCTTCGTGCCCAGCCGCTTGTCGATCGCGGCCGTGTCGGCCGAGGGGGCCAGCTGGAGGGCCACCGCGGTGGCCTGCTCGGTCGCCGCGGCGGGGACCTGGCCGGAAAGGCCGTAGTGCAGCTTCTGCCACAGCGGCAGCGGCGCGTAGACGGCGCCGACGTGGCCGAAGGAGGCGTGGCCGATGGTGCCGACGACGGTCAGCGGGGTGCCGGCCTGGCCCGCGGTGAGGCGGTCGCCGACCTTGACCCCTTCCTTGGAGATCTCCTCACTGATGAGGACGCCGTCGGCGGGCGCCTCGGCCAGCGGCTTGCCCGACAGCGGGGACGGGGCGAGGAAGCCCTTGGGCTCCACCCCGAAGACCGCGAGGTCCAGCTGCTTGGCCCCGGGGCCGGTCAGCTGTGCGTGGACGAGCTGCTGGCCCAGCGGCTCGGCCTTGCGCACGCCGGGCTGCGCGGCCCACTGCCGCCAGGTGCTCCGCGTGACGGTGGAGCGGGAGAACAGCTCACCGGAGGCGGACTTGTCGAAAGCCAGGTGCGTCACCGGCAGCGCGCGCAGCGAGGAGACGCCGGCGTCCGCCAGGCCGGTGGCGAGGCCGGACAGGATGACACCGAGGACCGCGATCATGGCGACCACGGCACCGATGAGAGCGAAGCGACCGCGGGCGAACCGCAGGTCGCGCAGGGCGAGGAACACGTGGGTACCCGTCCGCTCAGGCGCCGACGGCGACGACGGTCTCGAAGGACTCGACCTCACTGGCCATGTCCGGCGAGGAGGACTGGTGCGCCGCGCGGAAGGACGGCGACCGCATCCAGGCGGTGAACGCGTCGCGGGAGACGAAGTCCATCACCGCCACGTACGCGCCGCCCTCCTGCTGTGGGCGCAGCAGGCGGGCCCCCAGGAGGCCGTCCACACCGGCCAGGTGCTCGCGCATGCTCGCCGCGAACTGCTCCTCGAACGCCTCGGCGGGCGCCGGGACCGAGATCCGGTTCATCACCGTAAACATCTGTCGATCACTCCACGGGTAGGAGGGAGCGCCGACAGGGTTTGCCGACACTCATGTCAGGATCATAGGCCATCTTCCCGACGCGAGTGTCAGCATGTTCGTGGTGAGGCCCCCGGTCGCCCTCCGAGGCCGTCCGTCGCCTCACCTCGCTCAGGACGCGGCGGCGAGCGAAGGCTCCTCCGCGGTCCTCGCCGTGGCGGTGCGGTGGGCGCGTTCGATGGTCTGGCCCCAGTAGGTCCCCGCGACCATGAGTACGGCGCCCAGGGTGGCCCAGAGGGTGAACCGTTCGCCGCCGAGGCCGATCCCGACGGCGACGGCCCAGATCGGCTCGGTCCCCAGGAGGAGGCTGGCCCGGCTGGCGGAGGTGCCCTGGACCGCCCACGTCTGGGCGATGAAGGCGAACACGCTGCAGAACAGGGCGAGGTAGACGAGCTGGGCCCAGGTGACGGCGCCGCTGTGGGCCAGGTCGGTCAGGTGCGGGGCGGCGGCCGGCAGGAACAGCGCCGAGCCGACGGCGGTCTGGACGGTCGTCAGGCGCATCGGGTGCATACGACGACCTGCCGTGAGCCGCCCGACGAGCGCGACGTGACCGGCCCGGACGACGGCGGCGGCCAGCATCAGCGCGTCCCCGAGCCGCGGCGTGTGCAGCCCGGTGCCGGCGGTGAGCAGCCCGACGGCGATCACGCAGAGGCCGGCCGCGAGGAAGAACACCGGGGGCAGCCGACGGCTGCCGACGCGGTCCAGCAGCGGCGTCAGCACGATGGTCAGGCTGATGATCAGCCCGGCGTTCGCGGCACTGGTGTGCGCCACCCCATAGGTCTCCAGCACGAGCACGGCCGCCTGGGTGATCCCCAGCAGCGACCCCACGCGGACCTCGGCCCGGGTCCAGGAGCGGTCCCGGCGGCGGGCGGAGACCAGGGCTCCGCAGGCGAGCGCGGAGATCGCGTACCGCGCGAACAGCACCACGGTGACCGGGAGCGCGGCAGTGGCCGTCTTGGCCGCGAGATAGCTGGAACCCCAGACCAGCGCGACCAGCAGAAGTACCGCATCGGTACGGCGGGCAACGTTCATGCCCCCACGCTGCACCACCAGGTCATTGAAGGCTACAACCAACTTCTACAACGAAGATGTAGCAGCCCTACAATGCAGGGGTGGACGAACGGCAGCTGCGCATCCTGCGTGAACTCGGGGACCTGGGCAGTGTCAGCGCCGTCGCCGAGGCACTGCACGTGACGCCGTCCGCGATCTCGCAGCAACTCCGGCTGCTCCAGCGCTCGATCCCGGTCCCGCTCACCGAACGCGCCGGCCGCCGGGTGGTGCTGACCGACGCCGGGCACGCCCTGGCCGCGGCGGCCGTCGAGGTGGAGTCCGCCATGGCGCGGGCCCGGCACGCCGTCACCGACTTCGCCGAACGACCCGGCGGGGTCGTGTCCGTGGCCGCGTTCCACAGTGCCGCCTCGGCGTTCTTCCCGCCCCTGCTGCGCGGCCTCGCCGGTCCGGAACACCCCCGGCCGGCGCTCGCCGACGAGGACGTCGCCCAGGACCGCTTCCCCGCCCTCACCCGCGACTACGACCTGGTGCTCGCCCACCGCCTCGACCACGCTCCGCCGTGGCCGCGCACCGTGACCTCCGCCACGCTGCTGCGCGAGCCCCTCGACGTGGCCCTGCCGGTCGGCCACCCGCTGGCCGCCAAGCCGCTGCTTTTCCCCCGGGACGTGGCGGACCAGCCGTGGATCACGGTGCACGACGGCTTCCCGCTGATGGCCACCATCGAGGCCATCGCCGCCTTCGCCGACCGCCGGCCCGACATCGTCCACCGGATCAACGAGTTCACGGTGGTCGCCGAGGTCGTGGCCGCCGGCGGCGGCCTCGCCCTGATGCCCCGCTGGACCACCCGGGCGCACCCCGGCGTCGTCCTCAGACCGCTGGGCGACGTGCACGCCCGACGCCACATCGACGTCCTCCACCGGCCCGAGCGCACCGCCCGGAAGGCCGTCCGGACGGTTCTCGCGGAGTTGCACGCGATCGCCGCACAGATCCAGGGCCGGGACACCTCGGCGACGACGTGACGCGTCCACCCGTCATCGATCACCGATCACCGATCACCGTTGTCCCGCAAACGCCCGCGCCGCCGGCCCCGGGTCGGCGGCGCGGGTTCGTCCGGAGGGAGGCGAGGCCCGTCCGGTGGCGTCAGCCGACGGTCAGTCGGAAGGGCCCGGCCAGCACGCTGTAGCCGTCGTTGGCGAGGTAGTAGACGTCGTAGCCGCCCGCACCGTTCAGCTTGCCGGTGGAGAAGGTGGCCGCGCCGCTCTGGTTCGGGGCGTAGGCCCAGGTGAGCGAGGACTGCGCGCCCGGCTTCACCCCCGCCGGGTAGATCCCGATCCAGTTCTTCGCGCTGACCTGCGCGGTGGACGGCAGCGCGTAGCGGAAGGTCACGCCGCCGCCGTTGCTCACCGCGTCGAGGTCACCGGTCAGCGTCGGGGAGGTCGCCGTGGAGGGCGCGAACGCGTCGTTCAGCGGGGTCGCGTAGGTGTCGTTCGCGGTCAGGCCCGGCAGGCGGAGGGCGTCCTCGATGGTGCGGGCGATGCTGTAGTGGTCGTAGTGGCGGGGACTGGTGGTGCCGGCCGGCACGGTGCCCTGCGAGCCGACCGCGATCGTGGCGACGTGGTCGTAGCCCTCGCTCGCGCTCTCGTCCCAGGTGAGCAGGATCAGCGAACGCTGCTGGGTCCAGGCGGGGGAGGACATGATCGGCGCGAGCGTCTGCTGCAGCCAGCCGTCCTGCGTCTTCAGGCTGGTGGCGTTGCCGTTGCCGGAGGACTCGCCGTCGTAGTAGTCGTCCGCGGCGATCCAGGAGAAGTCCGGTGTGGTCGCGGCCGACTTCAGGTCGGTGGTCAGCTGCGAGGTGTCGAACAGGTGCGCCGCGCAGCGGGCCGCGTCGCCGCTGATGTCGGTGTAGTTGATGAACGGCGCGTCGTCGGGCTCGTAGTAGCTGTCGGCGCCGCCCTTGCTGGCGTTGCAGGGGGTGCCCATGCCCTGCTCGTAGGCCTTCCAGGTCTTGCCGGCGGCCTCGATCGTGTCGCCGAGGTTGCGCTCGGGGGAGTTGATGTTCGGCCAGTAGGTCGCGCCCTGGGCGTAGGTGTCGCCGCCCGCGACGGCCAGGTAGTTCTCGTCGCTCGGGTGGTAGACCGCGTGGGCGTCCGTCATCGTCGCGCCCTTGGCCATCAGGCTGTGGATGAACGGCGTGTCCGCCGGGTCGTTCATGATCTCGGAGTAGTCCGTGTTCTCCATCATCACGGTGAACACGTGGTCGTAGCCCGGCGTCCTGGAGACCGGCGGAGCCGGCGGCGCCGGAGCGGCGACCGGGGTGTCCAGGGTCAGCGACAGGTTGTCCAGGTAGCCGGTCTCGTGGGAGGTGCCGAGGAACTGCACCTCGACCTGGATGCGCCGGGTGCCGGCCGGCACCGAGCCGGTGGCGCTGCGCGCGAGGAATTCGGTCAGCAGGCCGCGGTCGCCGGCGGAGACCGTCGGCAGCTTGGCGGTCGCGCCGACGGGGTTCCCGTTCGCGTCCTGGAAGTGCAGGCTCGCGGCGACGTAGCCGCCGTAGACGGTCCAGCCGCCGAGCCAGCCGGACAGGTCGTAGTGCACGCCGCCGCCGTCGATCGCGGAGGCCGCGGAGGAGACGTCGACGGTCTGGCTCATCGAGCCGTCCCCGAAGTTGCCCGGCGCGAAGAAGGACGTGCCGGGTGTGCCGCCGTCGCTCGGATGACCGAAGGACGCGACCGACTGGCACATCACGTTGATGCCGCCGGACTGGACGGTCCAGCCGGGCACGGTGGTGGCCGCGCTCCAGTCGTCGGTGCAGAAGCCGCCGGCCTCCGCGTCACCGTTGACGATCAGGTTCCCACTGCTCACTGCCGCCTGCGCGGGGGCCGGGGCAGCGACGATCAGGGTGCCGAGCAGGGCGAGCGTCCCGCCCAGGGCGCTTTGGCGCATACGCATGATGTATCTCGTCCCGTCGTGAGGGTGTCGCCCATTGGATGTCATGGACGGGACATAAGTACAGGCTGTTGCTGTCAGTGGAAAGAACGAAGGTCAAACTTGACCAGACAAGTTCACCGAATCTGAGCAGACTTGATCAGACAAGTCGCGGTCGCGGCCCGGTCGACGGCGACACGAAAGGGGCGCGGGTTCCGGATGGACCCCGCGCCCCCCTGTGCCGAACTCAGTTCAGCTCGGCGGCACCGTTCAGTGCTTCTTCGCGAACGACACGACGTAACCGGCGGCCGGGGAGCCGACGCCCGTCACGTCGTCGTAGCCCTCGGTCGCGGACAGCGAGCTGTCCTTGCCCAGGCTGCGGACGGAGTAGCGCAGACCGTCGGTGTCGTCCAGGCCGTTGGCGTAGTCGACGCGGACGACGCCCAGGCCCTGGCCCGTGGGGTTGTCCGTGACGTCGTGGAAGACGCCCTTCTTGCCGTACCGGGCGTAGATCGCCGGGTTGGCGAAGCCGATCGCCTTGCCGCCGCGCGCCTCCTGGGCGAGGGCCTGGACCGCCGCGATGGTCGGCGCGGCCAGCGAGGTGCCGCCGATGCGGTACTCGCTGTACTGCTGCGACCCGTCGGGGAAGGTCTGGGTCTGGCCCACCAGGAACCCGGTGTTCGGGTCGGCGATGGCCGCGATGTCCGGGACGACGCGGTTGCCGGAGGCGTTGTTCGCCTTGGCGAGCGAGTCCGGGACGATGCCCTTCTGGTAGTACGGCTCGGCGACCGTGTTGCTGGTGCCGCCGCCCGCGCCCGAGGTGAAGGCGCCGGGGAAGTTGACCCAGCTCTCGCCGTCGGCCGACAGGGTCGCCTTCTCGGTGCCCCAGCCGGTCTCCCACAGGTACTTGTCGCCCTTGCCGACCGCGAGGGAGGTGCCGCCGACGGCGGTCACCCAGGCGGAGTTGGCCGGGGTGTCGACCTGCTTGGTGCCGGTGTGCGCGACCTCGTCGCCGTTGTCACCGGAGGAGAAGTAGAAGCCGATGCCCTGCACCGCGCCCAGCTGGAAGACCTGGTCGTAGGCGGCCGCGAGGTCCGGCGTCTGGTTGGCCTCGATGTCGCCCCACGAGTTGGAGACGATGTCGGCCAGGTGGTTGTCGACCACCTTGCTCAGCGAGTCGAGCAGGTCGTCGTCGTAGCAGGACGCCGCACCGACGTAGGTGACGTCGGCGTCCGGCGCGACCGCGTGCACGGCCTCGACGTCGAGGGTCTCCTCGCCGTACCAGCCGGCGGCGCCGCACTCGTCGGTCTTGGTGTAGTTCTTCGGCAGCACCTGGTGGAGCTGACCGGTCTTCCACGCCTTGTCGCCGTTCTTCAGCGCGTACGTGCCGGCGTCGTAGGCGATGGTCGGCGAGGCGTAGGCGTCGGTGATGGCGACGCGGACGCCCTTGCCGGTGTAGTCGCCGGCGCCGTAGGCCGCGCGCAGCTGCTTGCCGGTGTAACCCTTGACGGCGTACGGGGCCTTCTGGCCGTAGACGTCCGGCAGGGTGCTCGCGATGTTCGAGCCGTAGTACGACGAGAACGGACCGGCGTTCTTGAACACGGCGTCCGGGGGCGGCAGCTGGTCGTCGTGGTTCGCCTTGTGCGGGGCGCTGTCCAGACCGGTGACGGTCAGGACGGTGCCCTTGAGGCCGGCCGGGACGGAGGCCGCCTGCGCCGGGGCGCGGTAGGTCTTCGAACCCTTGGCGAAGTTGTGCAGCTGGGTGCCGAACGCCTTCTCCGCGGAGGCCACGTCACCGGAGACGGCGACGTAGTGCGGGGTGACCGCGGTGACCTTCAGACCGGCCGACGTCAGCCAGGTCTTGACGGCGGCCACCTGGGCCATGGTGGCGCCGAAGCGGGTCTGGGCCTGCTTGGCGCTGAGGTACTTGCCGTACAGGGGCGAGCTGGGGTCGGCCACGGCCTTCGCGTAGGCCGCGAGGCTCGCCGCGTTCCGGCCGGCCAGGTAGACCCGGGCCTTGACCTGGGCGCGGTTGTCGGTGGCGCCCTTGTCCGCCTTGGCCGTGGCCCACAGCGGCTTGGTGCCCTTCAGGGCGTTACGGGCGGGGCTGTCCGCGGCATGGGCCGCGGGTATGCCCAGCGCCAGCGCGCCGGCGATCATGGGCAGCGCGGCTGCCATGCTCACGGCGCGCGTCTTGGCGCGGTTGGATCTCATAGAACCCCCTGCGATGCGATGCGCATGCACGTAGTAGGTAGGTGCATCGCGGATCGTGCGCCGGCCCGCGGCGGTGGTGACGGCCGGCGAATGGATCACACGATGGGGGCAACTCTGGCCGATGAACCGTTCATGCCAGGTAAACGGATTGGTCAAGAGAAGCTCAAGTAACCCTCTACTGGGGGGATTTGGGCGTTTTTTCCTTACGGCTGTATTACGAAACGACTTGTTCCCTGGTCAGGAAAGCGGTTCGGCTCCGCGCTCCTTGAGCATCCCGGCCATCACCTGGAGTTCCGACTGCTGCGCGTCGACCATGCCCTGGGCCAGCCGTTTCTCCACGCCGACCGTGCACTTGGCCACGCAGCCCTCCGCCATGTGGATGCCGCCCTTGTGATGGTTCGTCATCAGCTGGAGGTAGAAGATCTCGGCCTGCTTCCCGTTCAGCGCCCCGAGCTTCTTGATCTGCGTGTCGGTGGCCATACCGGGCATCAGCGAGCCGTCCTTGGCCGTGACCATGCCGCCCATGCCCATCCAGGTCATCGGCGGGTCCGCCGACACCTTCGGCAGCCCCCACAGATCCAGCCAACCCAGCAGCATCCCGCGCTGGTTGGCCTGCGTCTGCGCGATGTCGTACGCGAGCCGCCGTACGTCCTCGTTCTTCGTGCGGTCGCGGACGATGTACGACATCTCGACGGCCTGCTGGTGGTGCACGGCCATGTCCCGCGCGAAGCCCGCGTCCGCCGAGTCCGCGCTCGGCGTGCTCGGCGCCGCCTTGCCGGAGCCGGAGTCGGCGACCGCGTACGTGACGGCGCCGGCCGCGACGAGCGCCGCCGCCGCGACCCCCGCCGCCCAGCCGACGGCGCGCCGCCTCACTTCATCACCCCACCGGTGCAGGACGCACCCGGCTCGGGCGTCTGCGGTCCCTGCACGAAGTCCGCGAAGAACTTGTTCACTTCGGGGTCGCTCGCGCTCTTCACGGCCACCTGGCGGCCCCACGCCGACAGCATCAGCGGCGCGGCCTGGTTCTCGTACGGGCTCATCAGCGAGTACGGCGTCTTCTTCACCTTCGCCGCGAGCGCCTCGACATCGGCCTTGTCCGCCTTGGCGGTGTACGTCACCCACACCGCGCCGTGCTCCAGCGAGTGCACCGCGTTCTCGTCGTGCAGCTGCTGGTTGTAGACGTCGCCGTTGCAGTCGGCCCACACCGGGTTGTGGTTGCCGCCGACCGGCGGGTGCATCGGGTACGTCACCCTGGTCGTCACGTGCGTCCGCGACAGCGTGCCGCTCCAGGTGCGCACGCCGTCCTTCCCGGTGGTGAAGTGCCCCGAGTCCCCGGAGCTCTTGCTGTCGGCGTCGCCGGGGTTCTTGCCGTTGTCGCCGCTCGCCGCCGTGTCCTTCTTGCCGGACCCGGAGTCCGCGAGGACGACACCGCCCACGACGAGTCCGGCGACGACCACCACGGACGCGGCGATGACGAGCGCCCGGTTCCGGCGCTCGCGCGAACGCTCGGCGCGCCGCATCTCCTCGATGCGCGCCTTGCGCGCCGCGCTGTTGCTGTTGTTGGCGGAACCCATGAGGCGACGTCCTTCTGGGGGGAGAGGGGGCGGACAGGGGTGGAGCCCGCTGATCGTAATGGCGGAGTGGGCACCTGCCGTAGAGTGAGCGCGGCGAAAGGGCTAAATTTGCGCCGGGGATGTGTATTATTTACGCTCGCCTTATGCGGCTGCTGCGTTCCACCGACCTCGCTCTGCGCATCCTGATGCGCCTCGCCGTATCCGCCGACGACACCCCCGCCACCCGCAAGGTCGCTGCGGACATGGACGTGCCGTACACGCACGCCGCGAAGGTCGTCGCCGAACTCCAGCACCTGGGCCTTCTCGACGCCCGCCGCGGTCGCGGCGGCGGCCTCGCGCTCACCGAACGCGGCCGCACGGCGTCCGTCGGCGCGGTCGTCCGCACCTTCGAGGGCGACGACGAGGTGGTGGAGTGCGAGGGCGCCACCCCCTGCCCCCTGCGCTCGGACTGCCGCCTGCGCGGCGCCCTGCGCCGGGCCCAGCAGGCCTTCTACGAGACCCTGGACCCGATCACCCTGGACCAGATCGTCGCTGACCCCACCGGCCCGGTCCTGCTGGGGATCTCCCTGCGCCCGCCCGGCGCCGTGGAGAACCCCGTCTCCTGAACCACGCGAAGGGCCGCCCACCGGAATCCCGGCGGGCGGCCCTCCTCACTCCCTCGGCGTCAGCCGGCGAGCCACAGGTCCGGCCCGAAGACCTCGTAGTGGATGTCGGCCGGCGCCACACCCTTCTCGATCAGCTGACCGCGCACGGCGCGCATGAACGGCAGCGGCCCGCAGAGGTAGGCGCGCGTACCGGGCGCGACGTCGATGTCGGAGAGGTCGACCAGGCCGGTGCGGCTGCCGGGCTCGGCGTCCTGCTCGTAGAAGAAGTGGACGGCCGCGTCCGTGAGCTTGGCCGCGTACGCCTGGTGGTCGGTGCGCAGGGCGTGGTCCGCGGGGGAGCGGTCGCCGTGCACGACGGTGACGGGCGCGTCGTGCCCGTCGGCCGCGAGCGAGGCCAGCATGGCGACCATCGGGGTCACGCCGATGCCCGCGGAGGCGAGCAGCAGGGGCCGCCCGGCGACGTCGTCGAGCACCAGGTCGCCGTACGGCTCCGACAGCTGGAGGACGTCGCCGACCTGCACGTTCGCGTGCAGGTGATGGGACACCTCGCCGTCCGGCGTCGTACCGCCCTGCACCCGCTTGACGCTGAACTGCCGCACGTCGTCCCCGGGCCCTCCGGACAGGCTGTACTGCCGTATCTGCCGCGCGCCGTCGGCGAGCTTCACCCCCACGGAGACGTACTGCCCGGCCCGGAAGCCACGCACGGGGGACCCGTCGACGGGCCGCACCCGGAAGGAGACGACGTCGGCGGTCTCCTCGTCCCGCCCCACGACCTCCCACTCCCGGAACTCCTGGCTGCCGCTCTCCTCGTACAGCCGCTTCTCGATGGCGATGAGGGCGTTGGCCATCAGCCAGTAGACCTCGGTCCAGGCGGCGGCGACCTCGGGCGTGACGGCCTCGCCGAGGATCTCGGCGATGGCGGCGAAGAGGTGCTCGTGGACGATCGGGTACTGCTCCGGCACGACGCCCAGCGAGGCGTGCTTGTGGGCGATGCGGCTCAGCATCACGTCCGGGCGCTCGTCCGGGTGCTCGACCAGGTAGCCGGCGAACGCGGCGATGGAGCCCGCGAGGGCCGACTTCTGGGCGCCGGAGGCCTGGTTGCCCCGGTTGAACAGGTTCCGCAGCAGCTCGGGGTGGGCGGTGAAGAGCCTGGAGTAGAAGTTTTCGGTGATCTGTTCGATCGCCGCACCCACGGCGGGAAGCGTGGCGCGGACGGTGGCGGCGGACTGCTCGGACAGCATCGCGGACTCCTTGCGATCTCGACTGATCGAACGCTATTTAAATATGCATCTGAGATGCAAATTAAAGAGACGTGTTCTGCCTCACGCCCCCGAGGGGCCCGGCCGTTACGGATGCCGCCGTCGACAGGCAAGATGGGCGACAGGGCAGTACACCTGCCGTAGGAGAGACGTTCAGGACGTGGACGTCGGGGCGATCAAGGTCCGCAACACGCATGAAACGCTGTTGTGGTGGGATGCTCCTGACCAGCAAGGATGGGGAATCGGAAGATGGACAAGCAGCAGGAGTTCGTGCTCCGCACCCTGGAGGAGCGCGACATCCGGTTCGTACGCCTGTGGTTCACGGACGTGCTGGGCTTCCTGAAGTCCGTCGCCGTGGCCCCTGCCGAGCTGGAGCAGGCATTCGACGAGGGCATCGGCTTCGACGGCTCCGCCATCGAGGGCTTCGCCCGCGTGTACGAGTCCGACATGATCGCCAAGCCGGACCCGTCCACCTTCCAGATGCTGCCGTGGCGCGCGGAGACCCCCGGCACGGCCCGGATGTTCTGCGACATCCTGATGCCGGACGGCTCCCCGTCCTTCGCCGACCCGCGCTATGTCCTCAAGCGCGCCCTGGCCCGCACCTCCGACCTGGGTTTCACGTTCTACACCCACCCGGAGATCGAGTTCTTCCTGCTGAAGGACCGCCCGCTGGACGGCAGCCGTCCGACGCCGGCCGACAACTCGGGCTACTTCGACCACACGCCGACCAGCGTCGGCATGGACTTCCGCCGCCAGGCGATCACGATGCTGGAGTCGATGGGCATCTCGGTGGAGTTCTCCCACCACGAGGGCGCCCCGGGCCAGCAGGAGATCGACCTGCGCTACGCCGACGCCCTCTCCACGGCCGACAACATCATGACCTTCCGCCAGGTCATGAAGCAGGTCGCCCTCGAACAGGGCGTCCAGGCCACGTTCATGCCCAAGCCCTTCTCCGAGCACCCGGGCAGCGGCATGCACACCCACCTCTCCCTCTTCGAGGGCGACCGCAACGCGTTCTACGAGTCGGGCGCGGAGTACCAGCTGTCCAAGGTGGGCCGCTCCTTCATCGCCGGCCTGCTCAGGCACGCGGCGGAGACCTCCGCGGTCACCAACCAGTGGGTCAACTCCTACAAGCGCATCTGGGGCGGCTCCGAGCGCACGGCGGGCGCGGGCGGCGAGGCGCCGTCGTACATCTGCTGGGGCCACAACAACCGCAGCGCCCTGGTCCGCGTCCCGATGTACAAGCCCGGCAAGACCGGCTCGGCCCGCGTCGAGGTCCGCTCCCTGGACACCGGCGCCAACCCCTACCTGGCCTACGCCGTCCTCCTCGCCGCCGGCCTGAAGGGCATCGAGGAGGGCTACGAGCTGCCGCCGGGCGCCGAGGACGACGTGTGGGCCCTCTCGGACGCCGAACGCCGCGCCATGGGCATCGAGCCCCTCCCGCAGAACCTGGGCGAGGCCCTGACCCTCATGGAACGCAGCGACCTGGTCGCCGAGACCCTGGGCGAACACGTCTTCGACTTCTTCCTGCGCAACAAGCAGGCCGAGTGGCACGAGTACCGCTCGGAGGTCACGGCGTTCGAGCTGAGGAAGAACCTGCCGGTGCTGTAGCGGCAGGTCAGCCTGGGGTACCGCCGAAAACGACCCCTCGGGGCCGACGGTCGGCCGACCGTCGGCCCCGACCCGTCTCACCGGCTCATCGCCCGCCGCTGCTCGGCATGAGGTGCGCACGGACCCGGAGTGTGAACTCCGGGAGCTCAAGAACGTGACACGGCGGCCCGGTCCGCGCCCCCTCGCCGAGGGCGCTGCTGTACGCGCTGCTACCGGACGAGGACGACGCTCTGGCCGCCGTGCGCC